>DASWVC010000252.1:0-30780 GCA_036401335.1 Chthoniobacterales bacterium | reverse complement strand
GTGAGCTTACCTCGAGCGTCTTTCTGGCAGCGTTGCTTTCTGGCGGCTTTGGTTCTGCTTCTGCTCGGTTGGGGAAGTTACTACGTTTACGAGAAAGGTTTCGGACGCCGCTGGCGCATCACCCTGGCCCGTGAATTCAGGCGTTACGGCCTGGTGATCAACGTGCGGCGCCTGACGCTCGATCCGTTGCGTGGGTTGATCGCCCAGGATGTAGACATATTTCAAGATGAAGCCATGGAAAACCTCCTGGCCCGGGTCAGCAACTTGTCGTTGGACATCGATTACGCGGCCCTTTTGCAGCATGAACCGGCCTTGAACGCGGTTGACTTACAAAACGCCCGCCTCTCCATTCCCATCGGATCCGACCACGGCACGTCCATGCGTTTGCAGGCCACGCGCGTGCAGGCGCGCATCTACTTCGTTCCCGGACGGATCGAAGTGCGGCAACTCAGCGGCAATGTGTTGGGCATTCATTGCGCCGCATCAGGCACCCTCATTAATCGTGTCGGCTACGTCCCCAAAGCAAATGCTCCTGCCGCGGGTCCCACCGACGACTTCGTCAGTAAACTGCTCGTGGAAATTCGACGGCTGCATTTCAGTCGCGGCACGCCGCAATTGAACTTCACCTTTCGAGGCGATTTAGCCGACCTTTCCTCCCTGCAGATCGAGGATGGAACCCTCCTGGCCAGCCACATCGAACGGTTCGGCTACAGTTTGGAGCGCCTTTCGGTGGACTTCAACCTGCAGCAGCGACGGCTTGAGGTTCGCCACTTGGAAGTGCACGATCATGCGGGCACCGCCTCCGCTGCGGGCACTTGGGATTTTGTTTCCGGGCGGAAGACCTTTGAGGTCCAGAGCAGCCTCGACCTTGCGAGCTTCCTGGGCACCGATCCGCGCTGTTTCTGGGCCAGCGACTGGACCTTCGCCCAGGGCCCGACGGTTGAATTGGGTGGAGACGTCCGGCTGGATGGCCATGTCCGGTACCTGGGCCGCTTGCATTGCGGCCCGTTCACGTTCCGGCAGGTGCCGTTTACGGGAATGCGGGCCGATTTTTCGAAGGACGGAACCTCCTGGATGGTCACCGGGGTGGAGGTTGCGCAAGGTACCGGAACGGTGTCCGGGGAAGCGTTGCGTCACGACGGCAGTTTTCGCCTCCGTTTGCAATCGGCCATCGACCCCTCTGCGGTCGCGCCCTTGCTGCCAAGGTCCGTGCAAAAGCAATTTGCCGGTTGGGAATTTCTTGCCTCGCCGGTGGTGCAACTCGATCTGCATGGGCCGAGGCCTTCGTTCCAGCACCTGCTCGGCTCCGGTCAGGTGCTTCTGGGCCGTACCAGGTACCAGGGCACGCTGATCAATTCCGGCAGTGCCCGTTTTCAACTGGCAAGTGCAACCCTGCATTTCGACCCGGTTCACATCAGCCGCGACGATGGTGAAGCAAGCGGCACCTTTACCTACGACCCGCTTCGACAACGGTTGGCCATCGAACAGTTGCATGCAGAACTTCCCCCACTGATCTTGGCAGGCTGGTTTCGCCCGGAACTTCGCCCCTACTTCGAAGGCTGGCGGTGCCCGCAAAACCCGGTTACGACCGGTTCAGGGGTGTTTGGCGCCCAGAAAGCCGTTATGCCGGAATTTTACGTTCAGGTTAAGGCCCAAGGAGCTACCCACTGGCGCTATGGCGGCCACGAGTTCCCGCTCGAAAACCTGGAGATTGCAGCCTCGACCGGCCCGGGCCAACCCCTTGTGGTCCAGGGGCAGGGGGGGTGCTATGGAGGCCGTTGGACGGCCCGCCTGACCTATCAAGTCCCGTCCGGCGAACGCAACGTGTTCGTGCAAGCAACGCAGGTTGACCTTGCCCCGTTGGAACCGCGATTTCCGTTTTTACGCGGTTGCACCGGGTTGTTTTCCGGGCACCTCGAACTGCTCGAAAACCGAAAAAACGTTAAGGTATTGACGGGTGAGTTCAGGTTGGCCGGCACACCTTTCGGGGAAAGCGTCCTGCTCCGCTCCGTTTACCCCCGACTGCGGGCGGCAGGCCTGCCCACGTCCGGCGATCTCGCCGTGCAGTTCACAGGTGACGGGGTCGAAGTTGGCATCCCGGCGTTCGTTTATCAGGCAGACGGCCACCGGCTTGAACTTCAGGGCACCATGGGCTCGCTGGGTGCGCCGCTGAACCTGAGCGGTTCATTGGACGGTCGATTGCCCGTTCGAGCCGCCGGAAGTTTGTTCGATCCGGACTGGGAAGTGGGTTCCCTTTCCCCCGGTCCGGGCGCACCGTAAAATCAGACGGCGGCTTCTCCCGGGAGGCGGATATCCCCGGGCGCTTGAGGACAAGCACCCCTACCGGAGGTCCATGCACTTCCACGCCCACACCCCGGCAGCAACGGGACTCGCCGCCCTACCGGACCGCCGACACGCCCTCCCCCAAGGCCTGGCCTTGCTTCTTCGCCTGGGGTTTACGATCGTTGCCCATGCCCGTCTCGCATCCTGCAACCAAAGCTCGACCTGCAGATCCGGTTGAAACAGTTGCACCATTGCTGGGTGCTCACATGTCGATTGGAGGAGGACCCGTCAAAGCCCTCGAGCGCGGTCGTTCCATCGGGTGCAGCGCCATCCAGGTTTTCGTCAAAAACAACCTGCAATGGTTTGCCGGACCTTTTCCGTCGAAGGACGCCGACCTTTTTCTGCGATTCGCCGACCGGCCCACGTGCGTGTTCGGGCACACCGGTTACTTGATCAATCTCGGAACCAACAAGCCGGGATTCCTCGAAAAGAGCCAGCACAGCCTGACTGGAGAACTGGTCCGGGCGGACCAGTTAAAACTGCCTTTTCTCGTGTTGCACCCGGGCGCGCACCTGGGCGACGGCGAGGAAAACGCCCTCCGACGGGTCGCCTCGAGCCTGGATGCCGTATTGCGCGCCAGGCCCCCGGAAAGTTGTGGCATTGCCCTCGAAGTAACTGCGGGCCAGGGCAGCTGCCTCGGGTACCGATTCGAACACCTTGCCGAAATCATCGCGCGTTCCGAGTTCCCGGAACGGCTTCACGTGTGCCTCGACACCGCACACCTTTTTGCTGCAGGTTATGACATTTCTTTCGCTGCAGGTTTTTGGGACGTTATGAAATCTTTCGACAAAATCGTCGGCCTGCACCGACTCGCCGCCTGGCACCTGAATGATTCCAAAACGGCCCTGCAATCCCGGGTCGATCGCCACGAACACATCGGCAAGGGTAAGATCGGCCTGGCCCCTTTTCGCGAAATCATGAACGCCCCGGAGTTCCGGGGCATTCCCAAGGTGTTGGAGACGCCAAAACAAGCGCACCTGAAAGAAGACGTTCAGAACCTGGCTACGCTGCGTCGGTTGCTCGTTCCGGCACAACGGCGACCGGTCCAACACCGTACACCGCCGCCTCAACCCGGTTAACGGTCAGCGCTGAAGAAGCGGTCAAAATCGCGCACGTAAACTTCATTGCGCATGTACGTGCCCACATAATGGTACTTATTTCGCACGTAAGCCAGGGTTGCAGCTGCCCATCCGCTGAAACGGGACGAAGGCGTTTCATTCATGGGAACGTCGTCGACCAAGACCACCGCCGGGCGGTACCGCTCCATCTGGGCAATGGTTTGGGCGTCGAACCCGCTTGGCCGGGTGACATTGTCGACGTAAAGGTTCCATTGGTAAGACGGCCGGTTGGTCATGAAATTGACCGTCGGCCCGTAGGGGTAGCACACCACGTAGTCGTCCGGTCCGGCGTACCGGTGAATCACCTGGTAAAGTTGCTGGCACTCGCGTTTGAGCGTGGCCGGAAGGTAAGCCGCCACGCCGTTGTCGGCCACAAACCTGACGGCGTGAGGTTGACGCAACGCAATGCTTCCCATCGAAGGCTGTTTCAAACCGTACCGCACGTAAATGGCCAGGTGAATCACCGTAAGTGCGATCCATCCTGCAGCGGTCCACCTCAATGCCCGGCTCGGTGTCTGCCGGATGCACGCCATTGCCCCTTCCAGCGTCAAGGCAGCCAACACGATGAACGGGCACATCATTTCGCTGACGTGGGGAGGATCCGGCCGAAAGAAGAGGTACTGAGGAAAAAGGGTTGACGTGACACCAAGCCCCAGCGCCAGCCAGAGGCAGGGCGCCCTTAAGCCCGGGCGACGAAAACTTTTCACGAAGAGGAACAGCAGCGCGGCCCCAAGCACGAGGATCGCAAACACTGGGTAATAGATGATATAAGCCAGTTCGCGTTGTTTTGCCCGCCTGGCCAGAAACACGTCCTTCAATGGGGGAAGCGGCCGCGGGCGGCGGTCGGCTTCCTGAACCTTGGGTTTGGTTTCGCCTTGGGGAGGCGCCGGCGAAACTGGCACACCGCCGGGCGGCAACGGCTTCCCGGCCGGGCTCGGGCGCGGAATAAGGGTCAACGCCTGGGACTGGACGTACGCCGCCCAATAAGTGTATTGCGCCCAGAATTCCCGTCGAAATCCATGACGGGCAGCGTAAGCGTCCACCGGCCAGTGCGTGAGGGCAAATCCAAGCGGGAGCAGCAGCAAAAAAATCCCGGTAAACCCCAGCCGTTCCAGCCGGCTGCCCGGGCCAATCGCCAGGCGGACGGCGAGGACGCCCAAAATCAGGACGGTAAGAAACAGGCCGAGGTCGATCCGGATGAGGAACGTCAGGCCGAGCAGGACGGCTTCCGCCGCGATCCAGGCCACCTGCTTGAGCGACGAGCGGTGCTGCCCCGCCACAGTTTCACCCAGCAACGCCAGGTTTGCGACCGGCAGAAGGCCCATGTAGTTGCGGAACTGCATCCCTGGCACCAGCACCAGCAAGATCCCCGTTCCCACCGCCAGCCAGATCCGGCCAGTGGCGCGGTACACGGTCTTGCAGCCGATCAGCGCGGTGAGGGTACAAAGGGTAAAGAAAAAGAAGCGGATCGCCGTGAAGCTTGGTCCAAACACCTTGAACAAACCGACGATGGGGTAAAACCAGAGGACGTTGTAGCCAAGGAAAGTGTCCACGATTGGCTTTTGGCCTTCTGCCAATCGTTGGGCGATCACGGCGACGGTGCCGCCCTCACCCATAAAATCCAGCCCGGAAAGCGCATACGAGCCGTAGTAACCGACCGCCAGAACGAGCACCGCCAACAAGCCCCATCCTCCCTGGCGGTTCAGGCGTGGAGACGGCCCAGGAAAAAGCACCGGTTTGTCCGTGGTAACTGCCTTCATGCCGCTGACCCGCACCATCCCGCATCTCCAAAGCGAGGCAATCCAATTTTCGCGGCTTGGCCTCGGGGAGGTCCGGAAGGTTTTTGCCGTGCCCAAATCGGTGAAGCGTTGCTTCTCCGCGTCGCCCGGGTACACTGGGAGCTCCGCCGATGACGTTTTCGAGCAGCTACGTCAATCAAGCCCGCCAGGTTCTGCAGACCGAGGCGGCCGAGTTGTTGCGATTGGCCGCTCGCCTGGACGCCAGTTTTGACCGAGCCATCGAAGTTCTCCTGACGGTGCTCGGCCAGAGCAAAAAAATCATCACCCTGGGCATTGGCAAATCCGGCGACATCAGTCAGAAAGTGGCCGCCACCCTGACAAGTACGGGCAGCCCGGCCGTAGTCCTGAATGCGCTCAACGCTTTGCACGGTGACATTGGCATCGTGGCTGACGGCGATGCAGTTCTGGCCTTGAGCTACAGTGGGGAAACCGTTGAATTGCTGAACATTCTGCCGGTCCTGAAAAGGTTCGACATCAAGTTGATTGCGCTGACCGGGGACCCGTCGTCCACCCTGGCCCGGCACAGCGACGTGGTCCTCGATTGCGGTGTGGTGACGGAAGCTTGTCCCCTCAACCTGGCGCCGACGTCCAGCACGACGGTAATGTTGGCTTTGGGCGACGCACTGGCGATGGTGCTGCTCGAGGCGCGGGGGTTCCGCAAGGAAGATTTTGCCAGGTTCCACCCGGCCGGCCAGCTTGGCCGGGCGCTGCTGCAGAAAGTAAGCGACGTCATGCGCCCGAGTGCACGCATGCCCAAAGCTGCTCCGGATGACACGGTATTAAGCGTCCTGCACGGGATGAACGAGTGCCGGGCGGGCCTTGCGGTGGTCGTGGACGGAACCGATCGCCTGGCCGGCATTTTCACCCATGGCGACTTCGTCCGCGCCTTCGAGCAAAACCCCGGCATGGTGCATGATCCGGTGGAACGTTACATGGTCTGCCACCCGGTGACGATCCAGGCCGACCGGTTGGCCGTCGAAGTCCTGAACACGCTTGAGCACCACCGCATTGACGACTTGGTCGTGGTCAACGACGCCCAGCAACCGGTGGGCCTGATCGATTCGCAGGATTTGACGAAGCTGAAGCTTCTGTAATCGTAACGGCTCCCCCCGGTCCACCCCAACCACCTTATTTCGCGCTTTTTATGGCAGCAGCAAACGATCTCCGAAAAGGCATGGCAATCCGGTACCATGGCGATGTCGCCGTGGTGCTGGAAGTCCAGCACCGCACCCCGGGTAACCTCCGGGCTTTCGTCCAGGCAACCATCCGCAGCATTCGCACCAGCAAATCGAGCAACGTTCGCTTCAGCTCAACCGAAAGCGTGGAACTCGTTGACGTCAACCGTCGCAAGCTCGAGTACAGCTACAAAGACCAGGATGGGTATGTGTTCATCGACCCGGACACCTATGAATCGGAAACCCTGAGCGCCCCGTTGCTGGCCAATGCCGCCGACTACCTGAGCGAAAACCTTGCCGTGGACGTTTTGTACGCCGAAGGCAAACCGGTCGAGGTTGAACTTCCCTCTTCGGTTAACTTGAAGGTGATTGAATCGGCCGAGGGCCTTCGCGGGGACAGCGCCAACAACGTCCAAAAACCTGCCAAACTCGAAACCGGCAAAACGATCCAGGTTCCCTTGTTCATCAAAGAGGGCGAGATCATCAAGGTCGATACCCGAAGCGGCGGGTACATGGGGCGGGCCTGAGCGCCAGGCGATAACGCCGGCAGGAAAAGGCAACTGCTAAAAAGCCCAACATCCAACCTGTGCCGTCGAACCGTCGCCGTCACCAACTCGGAACCGCCTTGAAGGCCGGAAGAGCGGAACTGCCCACCGAATGGGTAATCCCGGTTCGTTGGTTGAAACAGGTCATTGCGGTTTTCCTGGTCCCGCCGGCCTTTGTGTTGACCCGGGCTTTCTTTTCGTCTTTTTCAAAGGCAACCATCCACCATGGCTTCTGGGCCACGGAAGAGTTCTGGTTCTTCGCCCTGGGGTCTGTTCTCTGGCTCATCACCTTTTTCGGGCTGCCCCGGCCGCTGTTATTGTACGTTTTTGGCCATGAGCTCAGCCACGTCATCTGGGTCTGGCTGATGGGCGGCCGGGTCACAAAATTCAAAGTCAGCCGCCATGGCGGTTACATCGTCACCGATAAAACCAACTTCTGGATCGCGTTGGCGCCGTACTTTTTCCCCATCTACAGCGTCCTGGTGCTCCTGATTTACGCCGGCCTCAGCGCGTTCACCGACGTCGAGCCGTACCGGCGCTGGGTTTTTGGGGCCGTCGGTTTTACCTGGTTATTTCATGTGACCTTTACGATTTGGATGCTCTGGAACGGACAGACTGACCTGATCGAACACGGCACCTTCTTTTCGATGATGCTGATCTACCTGGCAAATTTCGTCATCCTCAGCCTCATGCTGATCGTGGCCAGCCGGGACGTGACCCTTCACTCCTTTGGAAGCGAATTGCTGCAAGGAGCCATGGATTTTTCGGATGTCACGCTTCGGGCCGCACAGCTGAAGCAATGAACAGCAATGAACAGCAATGTCCTGCGGGGTGCGCACGAGTGGACTGGACCCGGCCGGCCTGCCCTGCTCGCCTCCTGTAGACGTCGATCTCTCCCCGGGCGCTGAAGGGAGCGCTTGAGGACAAGCGCCCCTACCGGACCGGTTGGACGCCCTCCTGGTCGGGGAGCTTGTCCTCAAGCGCCCCTCCGGCCCCCCTTGTAAGGGAGCTTTTCGGAAAGGACTCCTCACAAACGGAATATTGCTCTAATCGGCGTATTTGCGCCCGGGCTCGAGGGATTTAAGCGCCTCGTTGAACGGGGTAAAGCCGCGTGCAACCGCTTGTTCGGCCAGGAGGTAAATAGGCCCGACCACCGGTTGATCGGACTGGAAACGGTGAGGGCCCGGTTCCAACTCCAATGTCTCCTCCCCGACCGCGTGACCGTCCAACCGGCCGGAGACAGAGCCCTGGGCACTCACCACCCGGTAACGGCCAGGAATCAACACCTGGAAATTGCACGGCCCGTCCTCGCCCGGGAACAAAGTTTTGCCGGCTACATGGACTAAACCCACCCAAACGTAGTTGGCGTTAATAAAGTCCTGGGTCTGCCGAGGGAACCAGGAAAGGTTAATGGCAACGGCCGTGCGTTGCTGAACAAGGCGCTGGGGAACATCGTTGGCCAATTGTCCCTCTCTCATGCGCCACCGGGTTAACGTTTCCATCACGTAAGGGACAGCACGCGGCCGGTAAATGCTGCCGCCTTTGGCGTCCAGGACGGCCTCATCCGGGCGTGTCAGGGCCAGCACCTCGCGGACCTGCTCAATCTTAAACTGGTTGCGGTGCCTGGAAAAATGGAAATCCTTGACCAGCCAGGTGATTTCCGCGCCAAAGAGCAGCAGGACCAGCAACGCGCGCACCAGCTCCTCACGGTTACCCGCCCACCGGACAATGGTCCCGCCGAGCCAAGCCAGCCCCGCGACGACGCCAATCAACCAGACCGGGTAATACGGAAGGTAATCCTGGGCCGAGACCACCGTCCACAGCCCGAACAACACGGTGCAATAGCTGCCTCCGACCAATAACAGAAAGACCTGCCGCCGGGCGCGATCCGCGGAAAAAGAACGTTGCCAAATCTGCCAGGCTACAACCGCGGTCGGCACAATGAGCCAGAACCTGGCTTGGTTCGGGTCCAGCCAGGCGGGCCGATGGAGCATTTCCTCCCCGGTTGAAAGGTTGAACCTGACGACGCAATAGACCATCCGCGACCAGGCTCCTTCCGCCCAGAAGAACCCCAGAAAACCGGCCGGCACCAGGCACAACCCCAGCCAAAACCAGGGTCCCAGGGGACGCCAGGACCGCATGGGCGGCGTCTCCCCATCCATTGCGTGCCGGCGGCCAAGCCGCGTCAACAGCAACGTGCCGGCCGTTCCCGCCAACAACACCAACGCAAGCAACACGGTCTTTTGCGAGGCGGCAAAGGCAGCCCCAAGCGCCAGACCCGCCAGAAATTCATGCCGACGCATCCGGCCCGGCCGGGTCAACCAGACCAGGCTCAGCATCCAGAAAACCGTCCAGAGAACGTCCGTGCGGAACTCTCCAATTTTGAAAAAGTGGTGCGGGTAGAATGCGCCAAGCAGGGCGGCGATGATTCCCACCCGGCGCGAGAAAACCTGGGCGCCGATGCGGTAGGTGCACCAGAAGATCAGCGCAATGAGCGGCACCATGCACCCTCGCATAAGCTCGATGATGTCGGCGC
This sequence comes from Chthoniobacterales bacterium, assembly GCA_036401335.1. GTDB lineage: Bacteria > Verrucomicrobiota > Verrucomicrobiia > Chthoniobacterales > JAFAMB01 > DASWVC01. Next base: position 21,264 of record DASWVC010000252.1, on the reverse strand, counting down.
GTTCGCCGAAGAGCCGGAGCACCGGCGCAAAGAGCACGTGGAACAAAGGCGTGTGATTGTCGAAAAAATCGCGGTAAGGAAGCAGGCCTTGTGTCCATTCCCAGACCACGTGCAGGTGCTGCGCTTCGTCTGAATCCCACAAGTGATCATAAACCGAAAAACTTCTCAAGCCGAGCCACAGGAGAACCAGGCCGGCGATGCCCAGTTTTTCCCAAAGTCGAAGTTCGGCCTCCTGGTTCAGGCTAAGGGCGCGAAGACCGGGTTTAGACAAAAGAAGGCTTTGGTGCATCAAAGAAGGGGTCGAATTCTACTCGGGAAATTTACCTAGGCAACCACACCGCCTTTCCTGCCTTAGCTTTTCCTTTTTGTTCGCTGCTGTTCATTGTTTCAGCTTCCCGTACCGTTTATCCCAAACGGCCGGCAGCCGGACGACCTTCATCTCCGGCAATTTGACGATTGCCAGCCTTTGCCGGGCTTTGACCAGAATTTGTTCCTCGCCCGCCCGGTAAACCTCGAAAGCACACCAGAAACGGCTTCGTTCAAAACTTTCCAGCCAGCCTTTGACGATGAGCCGGTCCCACAGTTTCGCGGGACGCCGGTAATCAATTTCAGTCCGGACCACCACCGGACACTCACTTTTCGCCAGGCTCGCGTTCAGATCCCACCCCAGCTTTTCGGCAAGAAGGGACCGGTTGGTTTCGATGAACCGGAGGTAGGCAATGTTATGGACCACCATGCCGGCATCGGTGTCGAAAAACATGACCCGAACCTCGGTTTCCAACGCGGGTGCATCTTCCATAAAGAACGGCGCAGACGAAGGCAGGTGAATCCAAAGAAAAAGCTAAGCCGGCTGGCTCTCCACCCCGGTACGCAGGCCGAGCACGGCCAGTCTGGCTTCGAGTTCAGCCGGGTTCCGAATGGGCAGTTCGCAGGCGAAGTTTCGGCAGAGGTAAACCACGGGACCGGCCGGCTCAGGGCGCATGGCCTGCAAAGCCGCCACGCGTTCATTCAACCAGCCCTGACCTTCGCCGCCGTCGGCAAGCAGCACAACCCGGTTCGGAAGAAACGTCGAGCGGATCGGCTCGAGAAAAGCAGGCAGCCGTGGGTCCGACTTTTCACTGGCCACCACCACCTGCATCGGTTCGCCCACAACCGCTTCCATCGCGCCCAGCAACTGGGGGAGAGCTGACGGGATTCGCTCCAACGTTTCACCAAAGCTCCCGATCACCCGGGACGCGGAGTGTTGAAATTCGCGCCGGCCAAAAATCCGGGCTAACCGCACCAGGTTGTTGGCCGCTACCGAATTGGCGGCCGGTTCCGCCCCGTCGTGGTCGTCCTTCATGCGGAACAGAATGTCCGGGGAAACCTCGGCCGTGTTGAAGTACCCGCCACGCGGATCGGCAAACAACGCGTTCATCTGAACCTGAAGTTCCCCGGCCCACCGCAACCAGGAAACGTCGAAATCGCTTTCGTAAAGGTCCAGCAACCCCTGAATCAGGTTCGCGTAATCTTCGGCAAACCCCTGCACGTTTCCCGGCCCATCGCGGAAACTGCGCAGCAGCCGGCCCGGGTAAAGGTGCGCTTTGATGAACCGGGCCGCACGCTGGGCTGCATCCAGGTAAGCCGGATCGCCAAAAACCTGGTGGGCTTTCGCAAGGGCGGAAAGCATTAACCCATTCCAGGCCGTGATGACCTTGTCATCAAGGTGGGGGCGGGGCCGCTGTTCCCGGGCCTCCAACAGTTTGCGGCGCGCCCGTGCGAGGAAGGCGCTTACCTGTTCCGGCGTTTTTTCCGTCAGCTTCGCCACCGCCAAAGGGTCGTGCTGCCGGAAAAGCACGTTCTGACCGCGCAACTCGCCATGCGGATCGCTCTCCGGCAAAACGTTTCCCTCCCGTTCCACCCCGAAGGTCCGGGCAAAGACGAGCCTTTCCTCAGAATCCAGCAAAGCGTCGAGCTCAGCCTGGGTCCAGACGTAGAACGCGCCTTCCTGTTTCTTCGGAGCGCCGGCGGCGGGCAGCGAGTCGGCATCTTCGGCCGAGTAAAAACCGCCTTCCGGGGCCCGCAATTTGGCCAGGACGTAGGCTAAAGTCTCCTGCACGGTGGTCGCAAACAGCGGATCGCGGCTGACCTGGTAAGCCTCCGCATAAACGGCGACTAACTGCGCCTGATCATAAAGCATTTTTTCGAAGTGCGGCACGTGCCACCTGCCGTCGACGGAGTAACGGTGGAAACCGCCGCCGAGTTGGTCGTACATGCCTCCCAACGCCATTTTGCCAAGGGTGAACATGGCCATGTCGAGCGCGGCAGAATCCGGTTGCCGGTGAGCGTAGCGCAGCAGAAAGGAAAAAAGTGACGGCCGCGGGAACTTCGGCGCCGGCGTAAACCCGCCTTCTTCGGGATCAAAACCGGCCGTCAGTTGGCGGTAAGCTTTTTCGCGCCACTCACTCTTGAGCGGGGTTGTCGCTTGCGGCTTGGCTTGTTCCAGGTATTTCTGGATGGACTGGGTGAGGTGCTCGCCCTGATCCAGGATTTTTTCGGGCGCCTCGGCCCAGATCTCGGCGAGCCGGGTCAGCAGGGTGGCGAAACCCGGGCGTCCGTAGCGGTCCTCGGGTGGGTAATAAGTTCCTCCCAGGAACGGTTGCAACGCCGGGGTGAGGAACACACTCATGGGCCAGCCGCCTGAGCCGGTGGTGCTTTGAACGAAAAGCATGTAGACGCGGTCCACGTCCGGACGTTCTTCCCGGTCGACCTTGATGCTGACAAAAGAACGGTTGAGAAGGTCTGCAATCTGGTCGTTCTCGAACGACTCGTGTTCCATCACATGGCACCAGTGACACGTGGAATAGCCGATGGAGAGGAAAATGGGCTTGTTTTCGGTGCGTGCCTTCTGGAAGGCTTCCTCGCCCCACGGGTACCATGCCACCGGGTTGTGGGCATGCTGCAGCAGGTACGGCGACTTTTCGCCGCTGAGCCGATTTGCTTTCCGTTCTCCTGGCATTCAGGAACATCACGCTGAATCAATGAACAGCAATGAACAACCATGAACAGCAATTCCCCCGGGGAGCTTGGTTCGGACCGGCAAACGCTGACGCAATGAAACGTAATTCTAAGCGGTGGAACGCCCGCTCCCGGCCGGACGGCGGGAATCAGGGGTAGCGTCGCAAAACGCGTTTGGTTATCCCGGTGAAGATTTCCCAGGCGATTGTGCCGGCCTTGGCGGCCAGCTCGCTGGCCAGGATCTCCTCAGCGCCCTGGCGTCCGATCAACACGACTTCTTCACCCGCAGACACCGGGCCGACGCGGCCCAGGTCGACCATCACCTGATCCATGGTGACCCGCCCCAGCACGGGACAGCGCACCCCGCGCACCAGCACGTCTGCCCCGCTTCCGGAGAGGTGCCGCTGGTAACCGTCGCCGTACCCGACCGTCAGCGTGCCGACCAAGGTTGGCCGGTCCGTGACGTAGGTGCGGCCATAGGAAATGCCGCGGCCCGGGCCGACTTGTCGGACCAAACTCACCCGTGCTTTCCAGGTCAATGCCGGCGCCAGTTGCGGCTGAAATTCCGGGATCGGGGAAATGCCGTACAAAGCCAGCCCCGCCCGCACAATGTCACCTGGGCGCGCACGCTCTCCAAAACGAAGAATGCCGGCGCTGTTTAACAGGGTGCCCGGAGCTTCGAGCACTTGGAGGCGTCCCTCTTTTTCAGCGTGGAAGCGTTCAATCTGGCAGTCGGAATAGGTTTCGTCCTCGTCCGCCACCGGCAGGTGGGACGAAACGGCTGACAACGCCAACGTTGCTCGGGACAGGATGGCGGTGACCACCGGCTCGGCCTCCTCGCCCCATAACCCGATGCGGCCCATTCCGGTGTCAATCACAAGGTGGACCGGCAGGCGTGCCCCAACCGGCACCAGGGCCCCGTAAGCGTGCGCCTCTTCCGCCGTCGAAATGGTCGGGATAAATCGACGCCGCACGAGCTCCGGACGCTCTGTCGGCAGCGCCGGTCCAAGGATCAAAATCGGTTTAGTCGCACCTGCGCCGCGCGCCGTCACGGCTTCCATCACATTCGCCACCGCCAGGAAATCAACCTGCGGATCAACCATGCGCGCCACCTCCGAAAGCCCATGGCCGTAGGCATCGGCCTTTATGACGGCCGCGAGCCGGGTTTGAGGGGCAGCGGCACGCAATGCCTCAAGGTTGTGGACAAAAGCCGGCGCCTGCACTTCCACCCATGAACGGTCCGCCGCAGTCATCCTTTTTCCTTGTCCCCCTCGGCCGCCGTGATTCGCCTGACCCTTCCCGCGAACTCAGGTGCCCACAGAAAAGCGGTCAGGGCCAGCAGCCCGAAGTCCCGCCAAAACGCTTGTGTGACGGTAGTCGGCCCGGTAAGGCGGCCGAAACAGCCGCAATCGAGGTTGAGACCCCGCCGAAGGGCGCTGATGAGCACCCCGGTGAACGTCAGCAGCAGCACGGTGACCACCAAACGTGCCCCGGCGCGCACCGGCCGCCACAGCAGGCCGAGCCCGCCCAGGATTTCCAGGTACGGCAGCCAAAGCGCCACCACCACCGCTCCCGCCCATGGCACCAGTTGGTAGCGCATGACCTCTTCTGCAAAAGCTGCCGGGTCGGCGACCTTCGACCCTCCCGCCAATACGAACGCGAGTGCCAGTAAAAACCCGCTTACCCGCACCGCCCACCGGAAAACAACGCTTCCTGGTTTCACACCCATTACTGGCTGGGATGGCGAGCCTTCCAGACTTCCCAGCCGCCTTGCAAGACGTACACCGAATCAATGCCGTTGGCCCGCAACTTTTCCGCGACTTCTTCCGCCAAATGGCATGAGCTCGCGCCGCAGTACACCACCACCTTTTCCCCCGGCTGCCACTGGTCTAAGAACAAGGGGAACGCCGCTGGCCAGCTTAGCAGGTCAAGGTGCAGTGCCCCGGGGGCATGGCCAAGGTCGTAATCGCCGTTTGAACGTGCATCCACCCATCGCACCGTTCCACGCCAGCCCTCCACGTCGGCCAGCCGGATTTCCCCAGGTTTCAACGCGTCTTGAACCCAACCCGGCCGCCGCGGATGAAAAGCTGCACTGAAAGCTCCCGGGATCGCGCTAGCGCACAATATCAAGCCCGCCTGGCGCCACCCCGTCATTATTTGATCCGCACGTACGCGTAATGCGCCTCGGGGTTGTCCGCCGGATAATCCGTTTTAATCATGACGGTGGCCCCTTCCGGACGCGACGTGTCGTTCGGGGTGACCGTGACGGTGGCGCTTTTGCCCGGCAAACCTTCCGCCACCGATAACTTGACTGTCGGCGTGTCTGTGACCACCGCCAGGATCTTCGCCGGTGAACCGTCCGCCACCGTTACTTTGATGGTCTTGGGTTCCGCAGCTTCACCCACCCGCCACAACACCAGTTCAGGTTGCACTTTGATGGTTTCCGGAATTTCAACCACCAGATGGAGAACCGAAGGGTTGTGAGGCTCACCTTTTGTCGTTACCAAAATGGCCTTTTCCTGGTGGCCCACCCGTCCCCCGATCTCGAAGCGGGCCTCGATCTCCCCCGATTCACCTGGCGAATAATCTTTTTTCGCCAGCGTTGCCGTGGTGCAACCACACGAGGTCCGCACCGCCTCGATCGTCACCAGTTCTTTCCCGGCATTGGTGAAATGGTACTTTGCCACAACCGTCCGGTCGGTCACTTTGGCCAGAATATTCTGATCCGGGTTGTCCCACTGCAGCTCCGCAAACGCGGACGCGGTCAGCACAAAGAGACAAACGGCGACAAGTTTCATCCGGAAAAGAAAACACAAAAATCCGGTTGGATGCAATGCGAGACGCACGGACCCAGCCGCCAGGACAGCGCAACGCCGGAAAACGGGCAGACTCCGTTTTTTCCAGGCGTGGGATAAATGCCATTTGGGTTGATTTTCCGTTTTAAGGTGATGTCGTGGGAGAATCCAGGCTAGGCCGTACGTATGTACCAGATCGTCTTCAACGAAATCAGCGCTGCAGAGATGGCTGCCATTCCCAAGGAGTTGCAGTTGGAGTTGTTGGCTGAATTTCAGTTACTGCCGGATGCCCTGGACCAACTCGACTCGAAAGCTTACGGCACCATCGAACGGGCCGGTAAAAAGCTCTACCGCTACCGCACAAACGAATACCGCATCTATTTCGAACGCAGCGCAGAAGGGGTGATGGTGCAGCGGGTCCTCCACAAAAACACGATCCGCGATTTCCTTTTTCGTTCGAAACTGCCCATGGCGGAAGATGAACAACTCACGAAAAGCAACGAGTTCTGGCGGTTGATCGAGGAAGGCGAGCGCACCCACTCCGGAACGGATCGCCAGCGCTAATCGGGTACCTACCTTGGGCCTGCTGTGCTCCCTTCGGCTTGGGCCAACAATTCCCGCACCTTCGGGCCGGCCTCGCCTTGGGGAAACCGGCGCAGGTACTCGCGGAAAAAACCGGCTGCTTTCTGCGGTTGATGCAACGACTCAAGGTAAAGGGTGCCAAGGTTGTAAAGGCTGTTCTGATGGGCGGGGTTTTGCCGTTGGGCAACTTCGTAGTTCTCTTCCGCTTTAGCAAAATCGCCGCTGAACCGGTAGGCACTGCCGAGGTCCGTCCGTAAATCCGGGTTATCGATCCCGCGCCGGAGCGCGGTCTCGTATTGTTCCGCCGCTTCCGGCCAGCGCTTCTGGTCAAAGTACCCGTTGCCCGCAGCCACAGCGGCCTCTGCCAGGGTAAGGGTCTCAGCGGACGGCGGCGGTTGCTCGGGCCGGCCGCTAAGCAGCGCTTGCAGGGAACGGGCGGTGGGCTGCGGAAGGATCAAGCGAACCGCAATTGCTCCAAGGAAAAACGCGATGACGCCGAGCACGACCACCAATGCCCAAAGGGCAGAGCGCCCGGGCGTTGGGGTAGCCGTGGGTGAGACTCCAGGAGGATCGAAGGACGATTTATCAGCCATAAACAATGCCTGCCGCCTCAGGCGCAAGCGCAAAACACTGCACAGAAAGGGACCAATCTGATGTTTTCCATGTTATCCATGAATATCATTAGATTTCATAACAATTCGGGCCTATTGGCTTTGCGTATGTTTGTACATTCCCCTCCACCCCTGGCCGATTGCCTGTCTCGTCAGCCCAGGTTGCAGGGGCTGCAAGGTCTGTTCCCTGGACCCGAACCCGGACTGCCTCACCAGGAACTTCGGCAGATCATAAGCTTGCTGACCGAGCAGTATGCCGCCCAGGAAAAGCGGGACCTGTCATCCTACATGCGGTTCTTTTGGAAATCACCCCTGGTCGCTTGCTTTACAGAGGATTTTGTTGCGATCGGCTGGAACCAGGTGAAAGCCAGCGTTAAACGTGAGTTTGCGGGTCGCCCGGCCCAGACCCGCCCGATCCTGGAAAGGTTACGAACCAACCTGCTGGACGGCCAGACGGCCATCACCATCGAGTGGTGGACACTTCTTTTTCCGTCCGGCAAAGCCAGCGGTTTTACCAATTCCACGTGGCACAAATTCCCGGAAGGGTGGCTCATCATTCAGACGCACACCGACAGCTCTGGATTGCGCTAGGCCGCAACATTCGCCGAGCGAGAGGCTGGCAACGAGGCCTGATGACGGGCGGCGAAATAAGATCCGACCACCACAACCACCGCAAGAACCTGGGCCACCAGGGTTTCAACGGTGGGAAAAAGCGAAAACCATACCCCGGTCCAGGACGGCAGCAGATCCGCCAGCAAACGAATCTGGGTGGTTGGCAACCAATGGGCCTGCTGCATTTCCTGGGCCTGCTCACCCACCATCACCACGAGGACAAAACCCAGCATCACCCCGGTCAAGATCAGCATCTTACGGTAAGGAAGCCGCCGGTGCGCGACAAACGACAACACCGCCACGATCCCCGTCAGCAGTAAGCCGAGCAGGGCTCCTCCGAGCACCGGTTCATCGCCCAGCCGCAAGTGATAACTTTGCAGAAAGAGCACGACCTCAAAACCTTCGCGGTAAAGGGAAGAAAAACCAAGGAGGCCAAGTCCCCACCAAAGGCTCAACTTTGCAAAAGGTGTAACGGCTGAATTCTTGATTACCGCCTTTTTCCGGCGGTTATGCAGGCCGATCCAGCCACCCCAATACACCTTGTGGAAAAACCAGTTCATCACGACCATCAGCACCAGCACGGCGAGCAGGCCGGTTGAGGCTTGCAGGTCAAGCGCTGAGACGCTTTGGCCAAGGTCGCTCAGGATGCGGGTGGCAATAAACCAAGTGCCCAGCGTGGCCACAAAGCCCAGCACGGCTCCCAGGGTAACCGGCCGTTTATGCCGCGCTTTGTCCCCCACCATGCTTGCCGTCAGGGCCGTCAAAACCAAAATGCATTCCAAACCTTCCCGGAAAACGAGTACCCCGATGTTGAGCAACGCTGAGACGGGGCTCGTGTTGGGCGCCATTGGATCGGGCGCTCCGCCATCCGTGAATGCTTGCCAGACCAGCAGGGCGACGACCAGCAATGCACCGATCAGGAGTAAACTTCGGCCCCACAACGTCCGTGAGGCAAGGGCCGGCAGTGCAGGGTTACCTTTAACAGGAGGCATCGTCAGCATACGCAATTAAAGGGTAACATGGCGGCCTGCAAATGACTCTCAATAGCGTCGGCTTGTCAAATCCGTTCTACCCTCCGGGTCACGTTCAGCTGCACCGTACGTACTGACGATCCGGGTTGCTCAACCGGGTCGGTTCAGGTTGTCCCAACCCAAAGACGGCCTTAGCGGTGCCGATGCCGGATCCGCTCGCTTCCCTGATCGACGATGAATCAACCCGTCAGCGCCTTTTCCCAATCACCCGCGCTAAAATTTTCCTGAATCACGCCGCTGTGACCACGTTGCCCGCACCGGTCACCCAGGCGATGAACGAGTTCAATGGGTCGTGGTCAACGGATTTCCCTGACTACGCAAACATGCTGGCCCTGTATGCCGACGCCCGGAAGACAGCGGCTGAGCTGTTGCACGCAAGCCCGGACGAGATTGCGCTGCTCGGACCCACCTCCCTGGGCCTGAGCCTGATCGCCCTTGGGCTTCCATGGCAACCCGGGGACGAAGTGTTGTGTTATTTTGATGACTACCCGGCCAATGTCTACCCATGGCTGGAGCTGCGCCGGCGCGGGGTGGAAGTTCGTTTTCTCCAGTCAGCCGCCCTCGGCCAGATCACGCCGGACCTGGTGGGCGCAAACCTTAGTTCCCGGACCCGGTTGGTGGCGCTCGCCTCCTGCAATTTCGTGTCGGGTTACCGGATCGACCTGAACGAAATCGGGCGCCGGCTGCGGGAGCGCAGCATCCTGTTTTGCGTCGATGCCATCCAAACCCTGGGTGCATTTCCGACCACGGTGGAAAACGTCGATTTTCTAAGTGCGGACGCCCACAAATGGCTTCTGGGCCCGCTCTCCAGCGGTGTATTGTACGTCCGCCGGGAACACCTGGAAACCTGCCGGCCGGCGCTCCTGGGCTCCTGGAACACCGTGTCGCCCAACTTTGCCGCGCAGAACGAAATTGCGTTCGTTCCGGGAGCCCAACGCTATGAACCGGGCGCGCTCAACGCATCCGGCATCATCGGTGTGCGGACCGCAATGCGCCTTCTGCTGGACCTGGGCATCGAACGGGTCGCGGCCCGGATTTCCGGACTGCGTGCACACCTGGCCGAGGGCTTGCGTGCACTCGGTGTTGAGCCGCTCGGGCCCGACAACCCGAGCGACGCCGCCGGGATCCTGACCGTCCGGCACCCGGGCATTGATGCCGCCTCCCTTCATCAAGCCTTAACCGCTGAAGGAATCATATGTTCACTTCGCCAGGATCGCCAGGGCACCGCTTACGTCCGGTTCAGCCCACACTTTTACAACACCGAAGCGGAGCTCAACCACGTGCTGGGGATCCTCGCCAAAACACGGTAAGAGCGCATGCCGGTAACGGATCGGGCCGCGGGCAAATCCGGTCCGGTAGGGTCGGCGGTCCCCACGCTACCTCCGCAAGCGCCCGGGGAGTGACCGCTCCCCCCTGGCTCACAGCCAACGGGCGGTTGGGCCCGCATGGGCCCTGGCCTCGTCGCGTGGACGGGACCGGACGGGCGCCCTCCCCGCGGACGCTTGAGAACAAGCCCCCCGTACCGGAGGTCGCGTCGGGACACGCGACCCTACCGGAGGCCCCGACACGCCAGCGAAGGGACTCGTGTCCCTACGGGACCGCGCAACCGTCCCAGGTAAACACGGGTCAGGTACCGCATCCTCACCACGCCGCCGGATTGGTGCGTAGCAAAAGTCCTCTCCAATGCCGCCATCATTCCTTCGTGCCCGGGTTTTCCTTGGTTAGGCACGTAAGAGCTGGAGAGGGTGCGCCCGATGAACGCGTCGGAATCCAAGGTCTGAGCATTTTTAAAATCGACGGTCTCCAGCTGCTCAGGTGCAAAAAAAGCCTCCAGATCGGCCGCCGAAACATTGCGGTGAACCACCTGCAGGTACTCCGGTGCGTGCTCCCGCAGCAGGTGTTCATATGCGGTCGCAAAATCATCCCCGGCCACGTCCCGGTCGTTCCACACCAGCGCAACGTACCCGGGCGGGCGCAGAATCCGGGTAAACTCAGCGCGGGCAGCGTCATGATTGAACCAATGGAACGCCTGCGCGCAGGTCACCAGCCCAACACTTTCCGCCGGCAACCCGGTCCGCTCCGCTGAACCGGCCACACTGACAAAATTAGGATCGGCTCCAAGCTGAGCCTCTGCAGCGGCTCGCATCGCCTGATTTGGCTCAACTCCAAATACCCTTAGCCCTTGTTGAAGCCACAAACTGGCGAAAATGCCTGTGCCTGAACCGACGTCGGCGACGGCCTGAAGCCCTGGCGTGCACGCAAGGATCCAGTCAATCACTTCTCGCGGGTAGGCGGGGCGGTACTTGACGTAATCCTTCACCCGATCTCCAAAACGCTCCTTGGCATTGGCAGGTACGGAATTCATCTCAGATCCAAAATCGAGCCGAAATCCGGGTCAAACAAGCGTTTATAGGTGCGAACCGCGAAGCCGTCGGTCATGCCGGCCAGGTAATCGCATAAAATCCGGGCACGGCCGCGGTCATTGGGTTGGTGCCGGATGACCCGGTCAAAGCTTTCGGGCAGCAGCCGCAACGACGAATCGCCTGCGCCCAGGTACGTTTCCACAAACGCGTTGAAGATGCCGTCCAGGATGACCTTGCCTTTTCGTTCCAGTTGATGGAGTTGCGGGTGGTCGAACACAAGGTCCTGCGAAATTTGCTTGTAAAGGTCTGCCTCCGCCCGGACGGCGGGATCCACGAACAAACCGAACCGGTACCGGTTACTGAGGACCGATCCTGGATTTACCCGTTGTTGCAACGACGTGGAACGGATGAAGGACCCGATTTTTTTGCCCAGGCGGGGTTCAGCTTTCCCTTCGTTAATGGCGGATAACACGGTCTCCGCGTGTTTGGCACCCTCGCCGTTCAGATTCTGGCGTTCTGCCCAACGTTGTACCCGTTCCAGGCGCAGAAAGCCGGCATTGATGCTGTCGACCAGATCGTTCAGGCAATAGGCGGTGTCGTCCGCCCAGTCCATGATCTCACACTCGACGCTTCGAAACCGGTTCAAGTCGGGCGCCGACGCCAAGTCTACGCCGGCCAAAGCAAATTCCCGGTAGGGCTGTTGTTCGTCGTAAAGGAAGTGGTGGTCGGCGGCGGGATTGTCGGCATGGAAACGTTTGTACTTAAGGATTCCATCGATAAAAGCGCGCGTTGGATTCATGCCGCGGCGCACCGTTGTGCCGGGGTAAATCGTTTCCGTGATGATCCGGAGGCTTTGGGCATTGCCTTCAAAACCGCCGTGCACGCGCATCAACTGATGCAGGGTACGCTCGCCGGCGTGGCCGAAGGGCGAATGCCCAAGGTCATGGGTCAGGCAAACCGCTTCCACCAGGTCCGGGTCAATGTGGAAATCGTCATGCAAATCGGCGCAGGTCTGCCGGAGGAACCCGCAGATGGAACGTCCGATCTGGGCCACTTCCAGGGAGTGGGTCAGGCGGGTCCGGTAAAAGTCAAATTCACCCGACAGAAAGACCTGCGTCTTGGCTTGCAGGCGTCGGAAGGCCGAACTGTAGATAATGCGGTCCCGGTCAGTCTGGAAGGGTGTCCGGTAATCGTCTGGTTCGCGGGGAGCGAAGCTGGCGACATCATAAGGCTGGTAAAAGGCGTTAAGCGGAAGCGGGGTCACGACGGCAGCAGCATACTCACCCGCTGCTCCGGGGACAACGCCGCCTTCCGACTACCGGTCAAGGAGAACCCGGCGGGGTTGGTGCAGGCACCGGGGAAGGCACCTCCGTCGGTGCAGCCGTCGACCCAGGGGGAGTTCTCGCCTCACTCCGGTTCGGCATCGGCCCTGGAAGATCAGGCATCGACGGCGACGGTCCGGGGTTGATCCCTGTAACCGGCAACTCGGCCTGGTTTGGGTTAACATTCGGGTGATCCGGCATTGCCGGTGGGGGGGCTCCGCCCAGGGCCGGTTTAGGCCTGGCTTCCAGTTCGCCCCGCGGTTTCAACAACGTTTCCACGGTGGAAGCAGGCACCAGGTACACCCAGTTTTCGCACGCCTTTTCGCGTTCCAGCCGCGCCTTCAAGTCGCCGGCTTTCTTGACCGGTTCGTCGTTCCCGGCCTTTTTCTCTTCCGGTTGTTGCGGTGGTTCAGGCGGCAGCTGCGCAGCGACTTCCACCTTCAGAAACCGGGCGTTATCCGGCCCGGTTTTGCCAAAGTAAAGCTTGTACGTGAACCCGTCCGTGGTGTGCAGATCCGCCCGCACCGGCTGGTCAAGGCCGGTCTCCGACGTCGGAGCCCCGGCGGGGCGCACATCCGTAAACGAAGGGCTGAAATGGCCCAACAGGTTGCCTGCCTCCGGTTTCACTTTCTCTCCAGGGCTGCCGTCTGCAAAGCTCCAGTCGCCTTTCCCCGAGGGCCGGACCACCGTCCAACCCGGGTTATTGGACGCAGTTTCCCGCACCACTTTGTCGAGATCACCACCCGCAATGAAATCGTGGTCCAACCAGTTGCTTACCTCGACTGGCTCAAGGTCGTAAAACCCCTCTGAAACGACGTACACGCGGTCTTTATCTGCCGGTTGGTAAACGAACCGTCCCGGAGCGGCGCCCCCAGCGTCGTCCTGGCTGCCGGCAAGCGGCTTGCCGATGATCAATCCCCCCAGGCTTTTGCCTTGGGCGTCGGTCAATTCAACTTGGGTGCCGCCGCCTTTCGCCGGCGGCGAGATCTGGAGCCGGTCAAACTGCGAAGGTCCCACCTGCAGTTCACGGACGGCTTTGAGGTCCCACAACGTCCGGAGAAGGTCGCGGACTTTGGAAAACGCGGCGGGGTAGTCACTCCTTTCCGCCACCCGCCATCGGTCCGCCTTGCGGGCAACGGTCAGCGTGGCGTTCGGACCGACGACTCGGATTTGGGTCACCTCGTTGACCGGCAGGTTGGCAAACACTTTCAGGTGATGGCCGGAACCTTGCCACGGCGCATCGCGGGTCAAACTAATTACGACCATCACCGCCACGGCGACCAACGCCGCAACCACCAGCCACAGCAAACTTCGCCCCTTCATCGCACGGCCCTCCGGCGACGTTTCCAAACGGCCAACCCCAACCCGGCGACCGTGACAACAGCCGGCATCGCCGCAATGTCAAACCACTTGATCCCGTCCTGCAGCGAGTCAATTTCGCTGCGCAGGTCTTTGCGTACTTGCTTCAGTTCACGGTTGATCTTGCCTTCGTTTTCCTGAAATTTCCGGATCTCGCCCTGCTGTTCAGGCGACAACACCGCCTTCTGGTCGGTCTGTTTGCCGTCTTGCAGATCGGCCAGCTTCTGGCGGGCATCCGCCAGGTTGTTTTCCAATTCGTCGATTTTACTCTGGTAACGCTGTTCCGCCGCGGCCTCCATCTGGTTGACCATCACAAAAGGGCGGCTTGCAGAAGCCCGGCTCCGGATTCCGATCAGGTTGGCATCGCCGGCAAGTTGCTCAATGGCGCTCTGAATGAAATTAAGGTTGCCGTTCGAAGGCACGAAAACCGTCTGACTGAGCACCTGCTGGCTGCGCCCGGCAATGCCGTCGTACGCAAAATCGCTGTCGCCCACCAGGATCACCACGCCGTCGGCTTTCCCTTCCTTCAAAACTTCACCCGTTGCACTGGCCGTGGGCGAAGGCGCGGGCGTGGGTGCAGAATCCGTCGGGTCACCAGGCTTCGACGCCGGGCGCCCGCCCGGGTAAGCGGTCTTGAACCGGCCGGTCAGACGCAGCGCCAGCGGCAAAGGCTCTTTGCCTGGTTTGTATTCCTTCCGCGCGGCTTCGGCACCCATCTGGGCAGACGCGGCACTGACCAGGCCCGCCTGGGGCGACGATTTTACGAGCACTTCCTCACGCACCCCTTCCACCGGGGTGCCGCTGAAAGCTCCGACGAACGGCAACAAAAGGTCACTCGTGGCAGCACCCAAAGGGTCCGTTTTGTTGATTCCATCCGCGTTTACCGACAGGATGGATGCATCCGTCAGGACGCCGGCTTCGCGCTGCACCTGGGTGGCAAAAGCCGGGTCGTTAACGATCTGGTTGGCCGTAAACTTCAGGCCCCACGCCCCAAGCAGTGGGTCAAGGGAAGCGGAAGTCACCGCCCCTCCCATCATCTGTTCCTGCTGGCCGCTGGTCTGGGCGTCCACGAACGACAGCGGGTCGAGCAGGGCAACGAGTTTGCCTCCCCGCAGCACGTATTGGTCAATGGCAAAGAGGGCCTGGGGGCTGATGCCTTTGGGGTAATCCACAAGGAGCACCGAGATGTCCTCATCGATTTTGGCGGCCGTCAGCGGCACGTCCCGCACCTCGTAGCTTTCTTTCAGTTCAGTCAGAAACACGTAAGGCCGCTCCGTCGCTTGGCGCTGCATCATCATCATCGGGCTGCTCTGGCGCCCCGTTACCGGCAGCGCGCTCATCACTCCGATGACCGCCTTTTTCGGGTTTGCCACGCTCGAGATGGCGCGTGACAGGTCGTACTCAAGCAGGTTTTCGCGATCCGGGCTCAGGAAAGGCAGCGCCGTCTTGGCGTCCAGGCAGGAGACCGCAATGCCCAGGTAAACTTTGTCGGCCAGGTTGAAGGTCTGGCCTTGGATGCCGTCGAGGTTGGCCGAATCTTCGGCATCAGAATCCGGTTTAGGGTCCAGTTTGAGCACCTTGATTTTCCCGTGGCCGGCCTGCCGGTATTCAGCCAGCAGGTCTTCAACCTGTTGTGCATAGGTCCGCAACGGGACAGGCACCGCGGCGTTGTCGCGGCTGTAATAAAACCGGATTTCCACGTCCGTATCGAGCTTGTCCAGGATCTTCTTGGTGCCCGGAGAGAGCGTGTACAGACGGTTGGCCGTCAGGTCAGACCGGACTTTGAAATAGCTGCCGGCCACATTCAAACCCAGCAGGATCACCAGCAGGGCAATGATCCCGACGACGGAGTAAAGCCATTTTTCGGATGGTTTCATGAATCAGGCGCGTCGTACCCGCAAACTGGCGGCCGTCAGAAAAAGAAAAAACACCATCAGCGATCCGAAGAAGACCAGGTCGCGTGAGTCAACAATGCCGCGCTGGAACCCGTCAAAATGGGTCATCACTCCCAACGCGGCAAGCGCGTCAACGACCCAGGCCGGCGCCCAGGTGACCACGGCATCGGTCACGGGCGGCCAACCGCACAGGATCAGGAACAAACACACCACCAGGGACAGAATAAAACTGACGACCTGGTTACGGGTCAGCGCCGACGTGAAACACGTAATGGCCAGGAAAGCTCCTGCCACCAGAAAGCTGCCCAGGTAACCGGTGAAGATGGGGCCGAAATCCGGGTGCCCCAGGTAAGCCACGGTAAAGACCAGGGGAAACGTCAAGGCCAACGCGATCAACAGGAACAACCAGCTCGCCAGGAACTTGCCAAGGATGGCCTGCCACGGGGCCACCGGCATGGTTAACAGCAGTTCCAGCGTGCCCAAACGGAGTTCTTCGGACCAGAGGCGCATGCCGACCGCCGGCACCAGGAACAGGTACAGCCAGGGGTGCCACACGAAAAAAGGCAGCAAATCGGCCACCCCCCGCTCGAAGAACCGGCCCACCATGAAGGTGAAAAAGGCCGATAAAAGCAGGAAAATAACGATAAAGACGTACGCGACCGGGGAGGCGAAATAGGCGCCGAGTTCGCGTTTGGCAATGGTCCAGCTCGTTTTCATGCAGCCGCCTTGTTCTCAGGGAGGGTGATGCTGCGAAACACGTCGTCAAGCCGGCCCTCATCCACGGCGAGGTGCTCGATCTGCCAACGTTCCCGGTGGGCGACTTCAACCAGTTCGTCGAAGAGGTCACCCCGCAGGTAAAGGCGCACCATCAGGTGTGGCGGCGCCTGGTCGATGAGTTCCGCCCTTTCCAAATGCCGGAGCGCCCCCAACTGGGCCTGGAGCTGAGGCCAATCCACCCCGCGCAAGGTCAGGAGGATCGTCCCGGCCAGCGGCGCCCTGCCTTTCAGCTCTTCCGGCGTGCCTGCCGCGACCAGATTGCCCTGATCGATGATCAGGACTTTGGTGCAGGCCGCTTCGACTTCTTCCAGAATGTGCGTCGAGAAAATAATCGCCTTGTTCCGGCCCATGCTGCGAATCAAGGACCGCACTTCATGTTTCTGGTTAGGATCCAGCCCGTCCGTCGGCTCATCCAGAATGAGCACCTCGGGATCATGGATAAGTGCCTGCGCGAGGCAGGTGCGGTGCCGGAAGCCTTTGGAAAGCGTGTCAACGCTCTGGTGCAGTACCTTTTCCAGAAAGCAGAGTTCCACCACCCGGGCAATCGCCCGCGCCTTTGCCGCACCGTACAAACCGCGAACTTCCGCACAGAACCCGAGAAAGCCGTTTACCGACATGTCGCCATAAACGGGGGCGTTTTCCGGCAGGTAACCCATCTTCGCCCGGGCCCGGAGCGGTTGGTCCACAACGTCGAACCCGCAAACCGTGACCTTGCCGGCGCTCGGCGCCAGAAACCCGGTGATCATGCGCATGCTCGTCGATTTGCCGGCGCCGTTGGGCCCGAGAAAGCCCAAAACTTCTCCCTTGGCGACCTGGAAGGACAAGCCGCCGACCACGGTCGTGGGCCCGAAACGTTTGCTGAGATTTTGTACCGTGATCATTGGTGTCCGTCACCCTTCCTCCCGGCAACTCCCGAAGGCGAGCGAGGACCTACGCGCGGCCCAAGAAATTTGTCAACACCGTACCCCAGAAAAGCAGGTTCATGACGGTCAGCACCGCCGCGGCGCGCCAGCGAAGCCGCGGCAGATCCAACCTTCGCAGAAAAACCCAGTCCAGGGCTGCCCCGACCAGAAACCAGCTGGCATAATTCTGCCAGGGCGGCCAGCCCGGCTTGAGTGCCTGGCCCGGGTACCACTCCCAGTAACCGCGGATTTTCCACGCCACAGCTTCCAGGCTCAGGTCCGTGCCGACGGCGATCAGGCCGACGAACACCGGGCGCCAGCGTGTCGCCGGCACCAACGCATGCCCGTTGGCCACGATGATGTACCAGGCGGCCGGGATGGTCACCGGCAGCACCGAACCAAGCCGGGGCCCAAGTCGGTCCGTGTAGGCATAAGGTCCAAACGGAAACCCGGTGGCGACGCCGATCAACTCGATCGCGGCTGCGGCTCCCCCCAACCCCAACGCCCCGGCCCATGCCCGGGTCCACGAAATTTCGGCAGCATACGCCGCCAGGGTGGTTATTGCCCCCAGCCACAGCCAGATGGCATCTGAACCGTTGAGGATGGATCCGGCCACGTCCCCCAACCCGGTTGATGCCAGAGCCAAGCGCAGCCGGTCCTCCGTCAGGTTAAACGGCACCACCAGAAACCCTACCGCCGTCCAGAGGTAAAACACCCACTGCGTCACCCGGGACCATCGGGAAAAGGGCGCCATCAGCGGAGAATCTGTTCGGCCACCATCTGCCCGCTGAGCAAGGCCAGGGGAATGCCGCCCCCGGGATGCGTGGTGCCACCCACAAACCAAAGGTTTCGCAGGCCGCGTCGCTGCAACGGCGGGCGCCGGAAGGCAGAGAGCAAACCATGGGACGCGAACCCGTAGAGACTCCCGCCAAATGCGTTGTACCGTTCCGCAAACGTCAATGGCGACAAAGTGTGGCATTCGACCATTTGCTCCTCCAGACCGGTGAACCCGAAGGTGGCCAGGTGCCGCAGCAGCAGGCGTCCATAATCCGCACTGCCGCGATGCCAGCGTTGCCCGTCAGGACCGCGAAAAGCCGGGACGTTGGCCAGCACAAACCAGTTCTCGTGCCCGGCAGGCGCTCGGCCCGGATCGGTCCTGCTGTCATTGGCAACATAAATGGTCGGAGGAAAAGGGGGCGCTTGCTGATCGAAGATCTGCCGGAATTCCGACCGGTAATCGGCCGAAAAGAAGACGTTGTGATGCAGTAATTCCGGCCGGCGGCCACGTAACCCCAGGAGCAGGACAAAACCGGAAGTTGAAAGGTCGCGCCGTTGATGGGCATAACCGGCGCGCCACGCGGGCGGCAGCAAATGTTCATCGGCCGAGAGCACGTCCTCGTTGCAGACCGTAACGTCGTACTCGCCCAGCACCTCAGGACCGGCGCTCAGCCCGAACTTTCCGGCGCGCGGTTCCAGGCGCGTGACCTCCGTGGAAAGCCGCACGGCGACGCCCTCTTCGCGGCCGATCTGCCCAAGCCGTTCCGCGATCCGGTACAACCCCCCGGGAACGTACCAGCTGCCGAACGCCCGCTGCACATACGGGATGATGGCGAATGCTGCCGGTGTGCGGTAAGGAGAGGACCCGTTGTAAGTCGCAAACCGGCCCAGGTATTGTTGCAGCCGCGGATCCCGGAGAAACGAAGCAGCCAGCTGCGCCAGGGTGCGGCGATCGGCGATTTTAGGCAGGTGCCGCAGCTTGGGCAGGTTTTCCCAGCGCAATTGCCGCCACCAATCTTCAAGGCGGTGGTGCAAGAAGACGTCGGCCGAAAGTTCATAGATGCCAGCCGCATGCCGCATCAAAGGGGCCATCTCCGCAGAGTTCCAGAACGACTCGCCTTCATCAATTCGATGGCCATCCGGCCAGAAATACCGGCACGACGGTTCCAGCCGGACCAAGGGAAGTTCGGCGTCAAAATCGCGTCCCAGATGCACCCAGAGCCCGCGCAACACGTGCGGCATGGTGACGAGCGAAGGTCCGGTATCCCAGGTAAAACCGTTTGCCTGAAACACGTTCATTTTGCCGCCCACCCGTGGACCTTTTTCGAAAAGGGTCACGTGCAAGCCGTTGCGGGCCAGCAACGCGGCAGCCGCCAACCCGCCCAGCCCCCCGCCGATCACGGCCACCTTGGAACGAAGTTTCACCTGGACATTACGTTCCATCTTGCCGGTTCGCTTCGGGTTTGATCATCGTTGAACCATCGTCGAGGATGCAACGTCATGGCCAAACGCAGCCTCCCGCACCTTATCTTCGCCGCCAGCGAGCGTTCCGCCGACCTCTATTACGTAACTCGCTCATCGGTTCCGGACCCTTTTCTGTTCCTTGAGCAGAACGGCCGGAAAACCATCCTCCTCAGCGACCTGGAAATCGGCCGGGGCCAGCGGGAGGCAATCGTCGACGAGGTCGCTTCGTTTTCAGCCGTTGAAAAGGCCGCCGAAAAGAAGCTTAAGGCGAAACCTACCCTCGGCCAGACCATCGCCCATTTTCTGCGTCAACGCAGGGTGAAGAAGGCCGTGGTGCCCGGAGATTTTCCTTTCGGCCTGGCCATGGAGCTGCAGGGGCAAGGAGTAACGCTGGAAGCCAAGACCGGCCTGTTCTGGCCCGGCCGTGAATTCAAGAACCCGGACGAACTAAAGGCGTTGCAAGAGGCCGTCAAGGTCACGGAAACCGGGTTGGCCCGTGCCTGCGAGGTGCTGCGGGCAGCGGAGATCAAGTCCGGTCGCCGCCTGGTCTGGGCCGGGCAGAAACTGACTTCAGAACTGCTGCGAGCCGAGATTGACTGCGCCATTCTGCGGGCCGGCGGCCTCGCCAGCGAGACGATCGTCGCCGGGGGCGACCAGGCCTGCGATCCCCACGACCGGGGCTCCGGCCCGCTCCTGGCCCATTCCCTCATCATCATCGACGTTTTCCCAAGGCACCCGAAAACGGGCTTTTACGGCGACCTGACCCGTACGGTGCTCCGCGGCAAGGCCAACGACACGCAGCGTCGCTTGTGGGAAACGGCCCTGGCCGGGCAGAAACTGGCCCTCGAAAACATCCGGCCGAGTGAACCCGGTCTGGCGCTGCAGGACCGGGTGCGCAAATTTTTTACGGACGAGGGTTACCCGACGGAGTTGAAGGACGGCCGCTGGACCGGGTTTTTTCATGGGCTCGGCCACGGGCTTGGCCTTGACCTGCATGAGACGCCCCGCATTGCGGCTACGGATTTCAAACCCGGCCAGGTTTTCACGGTTGAGCCCGGGCTCTACCTGCCCGGGGTCGGGGGCGTTCGACACGAGGACGATGGCGTGGTGACCAAATCCGGCTTCCGCGTCCTTTCGAGCTTTGAAAAGGTTCTGGAGCTTTAGGCACCCGAGCTGCGCCTGAAGGTGACCTGCCGGTGAGGCGTGGAGGCAATGGATCAAGCGGCGGCCCGGTAGGGCGGCGAGTCCCTTCGCCGCCGGGGTATGGGGTGGCAACGCTGCCCCCGTCGCACCCGCCGGGCCTTCACTGGGACTGAAAACGTAAAGCCGCCCACCACGTTTCACGTTTCTTACGCCGCCAATGCTCCGCCACCAACCGTTGAGACCCCACCTGCCTTTCCGCACTTTAAAACTGGGTAAACGTGCAGGCCAGTATCACCAACCCGCAGACCACTCCGGCCAAAAGCGCGATCCGGTACCGTTGCGGGGTTCTGGTCAGCCACGAGATTTGATCCCGTAACAGGTACGGTTTGCCTACCCAGAACATGCCGGCGACGATCCAGGCATAAGCCAGCGCCACCAAAAGCAAGCGTGCCGGTGCCGGGTGCAGGAACGCGGCCGAAAGCACCGGTTCAGCGGCCAGGAGGGCCAGGATGCCCAAGGCCCGGGCGGTTAGCAGGTCCTGGACGAACAACGCCGTCAACGCCGTTAACACAGGCACCGCCATAAGGATCAGGTGTCGGTAACCGGAAAATTCGCCAAGGTCCAGGTTGGAGGC
>DASWVC010000251.1:0-2224 GCA_036401335.1 Chthoniobacterales bacterium | reverse complement strand
GTTCCAAAGGTTCCTGAGCTACCTGCGGCGTTGCTTGTTGCAGGTCCTCGATTCGGGCGAGCGCCTGCCGGACCTCGTCCTTAGAAACCAAAACGCGAATCCCGACCCTGGCATGGTGGGTTTTGCCGCCGCCCAGCTTCGGCACCCGCCCGGCCGCACGCTCGACCGGCTTAGGGTAGGGATAACTTGTCGCGGGCTCCAGCCCGGTCACATACCCGCTCTTGAGGGGTCCCTCCTGCTTCCAAAGCGTCAGGCAAGGCAGTTGGTTCAGGTTGAAGGAAACCACCGCTCCGCTCAAGCCGTCGCCTGATTTCAGCATCACCTCCGTTTCACCCTGGGCGCTGCCGAAGGGTTCCACAAGGTAGACTTGCTCCGTGTACCCGGGCTCATGAGGACCGGTGTAAACATTCCAACCCTTCATGGCGCCTTCCGCGGCCCGTGCGTTCATCGGGGCAACCTTTTTCACTGGTGCAAGAAATTCTGCACCAGGCCCCAACAGCGGTGGACCAAAGTTGATGTGATAAAGGCTCTGCATTTCCTGCGGTGCGTCGGTCAGGTTTTCAACCGTGTCCTCAAACACGAGGGTCCGCGTGCCGATTTCCGTCGAAATTTCTGTGGTTAACCGCAGCTGCGGCCCGAACATCAGGGTTTCCTCGACGATACCTCGCACGACCAATCGTGGAAATTCCCCAGGTTCATACCTCACCTCCACATAACTGGCAGGAAGGTAGTTGATGCGACCGTGCAGCGTGAGCGGTTGTTTGCCATCCTGGCAGGGAGCACCCATCGATTCCAGGCCGCACCGCGAGATCCATTCGCCGAAACCATTCAGCCAACCCAAGCCACCCCGTTCGGTCAAGTTCACAAACCGGGGATGCACGACCTCTTTGACGGGCGAATCCCAACCGAGGCGCAATGGACCAACGCAACCTGTCCACACGTTGCAACCCCGGCTGGGCACCACCGTGAACTTCAGGGCGCCATTGTCGACCTCAATCACTTCCACCCCCTGCTGCCGGCCTCCAGACAGAATGCGTTTGGACACACTCCATCGCCCGAGGCCGTCACCGGCTTCCTCCGAACCAAACCTCCAATCCTTGAGGGTTCCCTGGGTGCTCGTGTCGACAATGATCTTGGGTTCAACCATGGTTAAAGGATTATAAAACGTCGACGGCCAAAGCAAGCCACGCCCTGCTCGCGGCTGAGGTCCCGAGTCGAGCGCCGCTGCGTTTCGGTCCCTACAACCGGTTTCGATGGTGCGTCTGTGCGTTTTATTTCTTCCAACTGATAGCGGGAGAAGGCGCAGTCGGAAGGCTTTAACGGCGGCCAACCCTGGGACGAGCCAGGTCCCGAAATCGGGACAGCCGTGTGATTTAGGTGCGGCGTTCGCCGCCCAAGCAGGCCTGGAGAGCAGGCCGCCTAGCTGTAAATGCTTCCGGCGCCAGGGTTTGCGCTTCAAAGCAGTGATTTGGCGTCCGTGCCGACGGATTTGGCACGCGTAAAGCAATCGCTCTCTTTCGAAATGACTGCTGCCCCTGAACCTCCCGACACCCTTGCCCTGCCGGCCGTACCCGTGCGCTCGCCCCGCACCTCGCTCGTGCTCGCCGAATTGGCCCGCCAACGCCGCTTCGAACGTCGGGACCGGCGCGTCAAACGTCAGCAGCGTTGCCGTGCTTGGACCGGATGGCTGGCCGTTTTGGGCCTGGAGTTATGCAAGCCATCCGCCGTGCAAAGCGTGCCGACCCCCTGCCGGTCCGGCGCAACCCGTCTGGATGGTGCAGTCTGAAGGTTACCTATTTGTGCTGGACCGCCCGAGAGCCTGCCTCACCCATGAACTCCCTCTCCCGCATTCACGCGGCAGCACCGGTCCGAATCAACGGACCGTCGGTTCAGCCGAACCTGGACAAAGTTGAGTGCCAATTCTGCAAAGTCAGTGCCCTCCTCGCTTTCTACAACGAGTTGCAATCCCTGTGTTGCATTGTCCTGGTGCTCACAGGCGCTGGCACCCTGCTTTACAGCGCCGGCCTGCTTCTCTGGGTCTGCCTGCGAAAAGGATCGTAGCTCGAGGAA
The DNA here is from genome assembly GCA_036401335.1 of Chthoniobacterales bacterium. Taxonomy (GTDB): domain Bacteria; phylum Verrucomicrobiota; class Verrucomicrobiia; order Chthoniobacterales; family JAFAMB01; genus DASWVC01. The sequence goes on along the minus strand of DASWVC010000251.1, from coordinate 154 downwards.
GGCAGGTTTGGAATGGCGCTCGCTTCCTTCCGGTTCAAACCTTTCAACGGATCGTCTGACAGACGCAGACCCAAGTTGCACCAAAGCCCATAATGCGGTTATCGCTCTGACCAGACCCATGACCCAGCGATTCAGAGCGAGACGAAAGCCACTC
>DASWVC010000250.1:0-15247 GCA_036401335.1 Chthoniobacterales bacterium | reverse complement strand
GTGCTCCGCTTCATCAATTTCGCCCATGGCGACATCTACATGCTGGGCGCGTTTGCCGGGTTCCTGGTCGCTCCGGTGGTTACCCACTTCATTCCGCTGCAGCAATACGACACGTTCACGCCGCAGAACTTTCTGACGATCGTCACCGGTGCGGGCCTGGTGATGCTGGCGTCGATGCTGATCTGTGCGCTGCTCGGCGTCCTGGTGGAAAAGCTCGCCTACCGTCCCTTGCGCAACCAACCCCGCCTGACTGTGCTGATCACGGCCATCGGCGTCTCGCTTTTCATCCAGAACATGACCCAATACTTTTTTGGAGCGGAACCCAAACCGTTTCCGCAGTTGATCCCGGTGCAGCCGATCGAGGGGCTGGGCAACCTGACCATCCTCACAACTCAGGCAACCATCATCGGCTCCACCATTTTCCTGCTGATCGTGCTGCACCTGATCGTCATGCGGACGAAACTCGGCATGGCCATGCGCGGGCTTTCCCTCAACCCGACGGCCTGCTCGCTGATGGGGATCAACATCGACGTGGTGATTTCGTTTACTTTTGCGCTCGGGTCCGCCCTGGCGGCAGCCGCAGGCATCCTGGTTTCGCTGGATTCGCCGTCCATCACGCCGCTGATGGGCAATCTGCCCGGCATCAAGGCCTTTGTGGCAGCGGTGCTGGGTGGCATCGGCAACATCCCGGGTGCGGCTTTGGGCGGATTGATCATCGGCGTCCTGGAAACGCTGGTGGTCGGGTACTTGCGGCCGGAGTTGCGCGACGCCATCGCTTTCGCGGTGCTGATCGTGATTTTGCTTTTCAAACCGACTGGCCTGTTGGGCCGGGTGGAACGGGAGAAAGTATGAACCGCGCGCGGGTGATCCTGGGGATTTTTCTGGTGGCGGTCCTCGCGGTGTCGTTGACGTCGGAAACCTACCTGGCGGGTAAGCTCGCCTACTATTATGACGTGCTGATCACCATCGGGATCAACGTGATCCTGGCCGTCAGCCTGAACCTGGTTAACGGGTACACCGGGCAATTTTCGCTCGGACACGCCGGGTTCATGGCCGTCGGCGCCTATGCCGCGGGCAGTTGGTCCAACCACCTGGACCCGTTGATTGAAGGGGTGCTCGGGGGTGCAGGCAATCCGCTGGCCACAAATGCGGCGCTGGTTGTCTCCATGCTTTTTGGCGGGTTGCTCGCGGCGCTGGCAGGCCTGTTGGTCGGGATACCTTCGCTTCGCCTGCGCGAGGATTACCTCGCCATTGTCACCCTCGGGTTTGGTGAAATCATTCGTACCGCGATCCTTAACACCGACTTTCTCGGCGCGGCGCGCGGTCTCAGCGTGAGCGGCAATTACACGAACCTCTTTTGGACGTACGGCCTCGCGGGAATCTGCGTCTACACCGTCCTGGCCTTGGTCAACTCCACCTACGGACGCGGTTTTCTCACCGTGCGCGATGATGAGGTCGCGGCGGAGGCCATGGGGATCAACACCACCCGCTACAAAGTGCAGGCGTTCGTCGTCGCGTCATTCTTTGCCGGGATCGCCGGGGCCCTTTACGGGCATTTCAAAGCGTTTCTCACCCCGGAAGGTTTCAATTTTTTCCGGTCAGTCGACGTGGTTGTGATGGTGATCCTGGGCGGCATGGGGAGCACCCTGGGCGTGATCCTCGCGGCGTTTCTGCTGACCGTCCTGCCGGAAGGTTTGCGGGCGCTCGCGCACACGACGTTCATGCCGCCGCACCTGCAAGGATTGCTGGAGAACAGGCTCATCGTCTACTCATTGCTTCTCATCGTGCTGATGCTGACCCGTCCGCAGGGCCTCTTTGGCGATCCCAGCGCCGTGAAACGGCGTCTCACCCGGCCGAAGCCATGACGCCGCTGCTGGAATTACGCCGCTGCACGATCCGGTTCGGCGGTCTCACCGCGGTGGCGAATTTTGACATGGCCATCGGGCCCGGGGAACTGGTGGGCCTGATCGGCCCGAACGGCGCTGGCAAGACCACGGTGTTCAACTTGGTTACCGGCGTCTACCAACCGACCGCAGGTGACGTCCTCTTCCAAGGCAAACCGCTGCGCGGCCTCAAGCCATTTGCGATTACGGCCCGTGGCATCGCCCGGACGTTCCAAAATATCCGGCTGTTTCCTTCTTTGACGGTTTTCGACAACGTGCGCGCCGCGTTCAACCTGCACCTGACCCACGGACCCACCCACGCCTGGCTGCGCGGGCCGAAGTTCCGGGCCGAAGAAGCGGAGATTGAGGCCAAGGCCATCGACCTGCTGAAGATTTTCAACCTGGACGTTCACCGGGAAGTCATGTGCAAGAGCCTTCCGTACGGAGACCAGCGGCGCTTGGAAATTGTGCGGGCCCTGGCTACCGGCCCGAAGTTGTTGCTCCTGGATGAACCTGCGGCTGGCATGAACCCGACGGAAAAGGGCGGCCTGATGCACTTGATTGAATTCATCCGGGAACGGTTTGACATCTCGATCCTGCTGGTGGAGCACGACATGCGGGTGGTGATGGGCATCTGCCGGCGCATCTACGTGTTGGACCACGGGGTCAGCATCGCGGAAGGCGCTCCCGGCGAGATTCGGCGCAACCCCAAAGTGATCGAGGCGTACCTGGGAGAAGAGCCGGGCGGAGGGAAGGATTGATGCTGGAAGTTACCGACCTCGAGGTGGCGTATGGGGCAATCACGGCGCTGCACCGGATCAACCTGAGCGTCGCCAAAGGCAAGATCATCACCCTGGTCGGCAGCAACGGGGCCGGCAAATCGACCACGCTGCGGGCAGTTTCGGGCCTGTTGCGGGTACGCTCCGGCCGGGTGTTGCTCGCCGGGGAGGAAATTACCAACCGGCCGCCGCACCGCATCGTCGAACTCGGCGTGACGCAGGTGCCGGAAGGCCGGATGATCTTCTCGAACCTTACGGTGCTCGAAAACCTGCAGATGGGCGCGTACCGGCGGAAAGACCGGGACGGCCTGCGCAAAGATTACGATTACGTCTTCACGACCTTCCCGCGGTTGAAAGAACGAGAGAAACAGGTGGCGGGAACCCTTAGCGGCGGTGAGCAGCAAATGCTGGCGATCGGCCGCGCGTTGATGAGCAAACCGCGTTTTCTGATGCTGGACGAGCCGTCGTTGGGGATCGCTCCGATCCTGGTGAAAACGATCTTTAGCAAGATCGTCGAAATCAACCGGGAGCTGGGCATCACGATCCTGCTGGTGGAACAGAACGCGAACCTGGCCCTGGAGATTTCTGATTATGGTTACGTCCTGGAAACGGGCCGGATCATCCTCGAGGACACGTCGGTCAACTTGAAAGCCAACCCGCAGGTGCGCGACGCCTACCTCGGGGGGGTGTAGGGGAATTGCATCAGTTGCATCAGTGCCATGAATTGGATCAATGAAGGCAAAAATTTGAGCGCTCAGTTGGACCAATGCCAACGTTGTACCGATAACGGCAGGGCTCAACTTCGCCCCGTCACAAGCCGGTTAGCAGCTTTGGTGCCTTTGCCACCGCCCTGCGTCCTGGTAACCCCGAAAAGGCAACGGCCCGTGTCGTCCCGGCTTTATTTGAAGGATTCATCCAGTCACCCGCGTCGGGATGATTTGTTTCCTGCCTTTATTGATACCGTTCATGGCATTGGTACAATTGATACAATTCCCCAATGCCCCGTGAGTACCATTTAAAGCAGCTGCCCTCGGTCGCGACGAGTTCGATTGATTACCGTGCGGAACTGAATGAGCAGCAGTACGCCGCCGTAACGTCCGCCCCCGGTCCGGCCCTGGTTCTCGCCGGGGCGGGCAGCGGCAAGACCAGGACCCTGACCTACCGCGTGGCCTGGCTGCTGGACAACGGGGTCGAGCCGCAAAACATCCTGCTGCTGACTTTCACGAACAAGGCGTCCCGCGAGATGCTCGCCCGGGTGCAGGCGTTGCTGCCGATGGAGACCCGGACCATTTGGGGCGGAACGTTTCATTCCATTGGCAACCGGCTCCTGCGCCGTCATCCGCAGGAGGTAGGGTTCCGTTCCGGTTTTACGATCATGGACCGGGAAGATCAGGAAGACCTCCTGAGTGCCGTCATTGCCGGTTCCGGCATTGACACCAAACAGATCCGGATTCCCACGGCCGAGGTGATGGGCGACATGTTCAGCTTCGCGCTGAACACGGAAAAACCACTGCACGCGGTGATCGCCGAGCGTTACAAGCGTTTTGTGCCGCTAAGCAGCCAGATTGAGATGGTTCAACGACGGTACGAAGAACGGAAGCGGGCTGCCAACGCGATGGATTTTGATGACCTGCTGGTAAAAACCGTTCAGCTTTTGCGGAACAACCCCGGCGTGGCGGAGTTTTACCAGCGCAGCTTCCAGTTTGTGCTGGTTGACGAATACCAGGACACCAACAAGCTGCAGGCCGATTTTATCGACGTCCTGGTTCAACATCACCAGAGCGTCATGGTGGTGGGGGATGATGCCCAGTCCATTTATTCGTGGCGGGGCGCCAATTATCAAAACATTCTCGACTTTCCCAAGCGCTACCCGAACGCCAGCATCTACAAGATCGAGACCAATTACCGGAGCGTGCCGGAAGTCCTTTCAGTGGCCAACGCGGCGATTGCGGCGAACACGAAGCAATTTTCCAAGACGCTTCATGCCAACCGGCCGGGTAGCGCCATTAAACCGGCTTTGGTTCCCTTGCTGGACAACAACCAGCAGGCGTACTTTGTTGCACAGCGCGTGTTGGAGCTTCGGGATGAAGGGATTGAGCTTAACGAGATGGCGGTGTTGTACCGGGCCCACTACCAATCACTGGAGTTACAACTGGCGTTTACCCGATCGGGCATCCCTTTCTTTATCACCAGCGGCCTGCGCTTTTTTGAGCAGGCGCACATCAAGGACGTGGCTGCCTTCATGAAGTTCGTCACCAACCCGACGGACGAAGTTGCCTTCAAGCGCATGGTGCGCCTGCTGCCAGGAGTGGCGGTGAAGACGGCCGAGAAACTCTGGAACCAGGTCAACGGGGCGCCGGAAGCCGACCGCCACACCTTTGCCACCTGGCTGAAGCACGGTTCCGTGGGCGAGAAAGCACGGCGGGCCTGGCAGCAGTTGATCCACACCCTTGAGGAGATCGCCCCGGAAAGAACGCCCATCGCCCCGGCCCCCATGCTGCGCAGCATCCTGGAGGCGATCTATGACGATTACTTGCAAAGCAAGTACGCCAACTACGAGCAACGCCGGGACGACCTGACGACGTTGGAAACGTTCGCGCGTACTTTTGGCGATCCGGTCGAGTTCCTGAGTCAGCTTTCCCTGATGGCCACCGGCGACACCGAAAAGGTCGGCGGGGACGAAGACACGGAAAAAGTCACTTTGTCGTCGATTCACCAGGCCAAAGGGCTGGAATGGCGTGTAGTGTTCGTGGTCTGGATGACGGACGGCATGTTTCCGAGTGCACGCTCGTTTGAATCGGTGGAAGCGATCGAGGAAGAGCGCCGGCTGTTTTATGTGGCCGTTACCAGGGCGAAAGATGAGTTGTACCTTACGTACCCTTTGAGCTGGCCAAATGGTTCGTCCGATCAGAAGTTGCAGCGGCCCAGCCGCTTTCTGAGGGACCTGCCGGGCGAGTTGGTCGAAGAATGGCGGGTAGGTTTTTGAGTCCGGGTACGGGAATTAAAAAGGAGACTGTCGGCGATACAACATGATAAAGATGGATCGAGCGCGCGTTCTGGCCGTGATGGTAGAATTTGTCAGGGAACGGCTCCCGGAAGTCAGGGCGGACGAAGTTGAACAGCGCACCGCAGGTTTCGTGATCCGCCAGAGCCTGGAGTTCGTTGAATTTATTCTGCACCTGGAAGAGCGGCTGGGTTTGGAGGTCAACATCAACGAGTTCGGGGAAACCCTTTTGACCGCGACTTTCGGGCAGTTGGCCGATCAGATTACCGCGCTGACGCAACCCCTTCCGGCGGTTGGGCGGACGTCGGCGGCGGGCCCGCGCTGAACCGTAAATACCGCTTGCAGGCCCGGTTTTCTCCCCTATCTTCCTTCCCTTCTCAGAATATGCCAACGAGCGAAAACATTGATCTGACGGCGTTTCGATTGCATGAGCAGGACACAGGGAGTGCAGACGTCCAGGTTGCGTTGTTGACCCACCGGATCAATCAGCTGACTGATCACCTCAAGGGGCACCGGAAAGATCACTCGTCGCGCCGCGGCCTTTTAAAGCTGGTTGCCACCCGCCGCAGTTTGCTGGATTACCTGAAACGCACTTCGAACGACCGGTACAAGGCGGTGATTGAAAAGTTGAACCTCCGTCGGTGAGGGACTGCCGACAGTCCGGCCGGGGCACGGATTTTGGCCTTATCCACCCTTTTCTCAGGCATTCGCTTGAGAATTCTGAAAAATCAGCTACCCCTATCTGGGGTTGGCTGACGCAATCAGCCAAGCTTTCACTTCAGCTCGAAAAGGGAGTTGAAAACCTATACTCCTCGACGAATTGCCGATACCCGGCCTTAATCTTAGGTCTGAGCTCCGTCCTCTTCCGACGAAGTTCAGACCTACGAGTAAAGGCCGAAGCGGCTTATCGTTCGAGACCTCAAACATGCATCATCAAGTCTCGAGAACCATTGGCTCCACTGAAATCACTTTTGAAACCGGGAAGCTCGCCAAATTGGCTGACGGCGCCGTTACGGTCCGAACCGGTGACACCATCATTCTGGTGGCCGCGGTTTCTGCCACCGCCGTCAAGGAAGGGCAGGATTTTTTTCCGTTGACGGTTGATTACCGCGAGAAGGCGGCGGCGGTTGGCAAGTTTCCCGGCGGTTATTTCAAGCGCGAAGGCCGCCCGTCGGAAAAGGAAACTTTAACCGCGCGCATGACCGACCGGCCGCTGCGGCCGCTTTTCCCGAAAGGGTATTTTTACGATACCCAGATCATCAGCGTCCTGCTTAGTGCCGACGGTGAAAACGATCCCGACATCCTCAGCATCAACGGCGCTTCGGCTGCGCTCGCCGTTTCCGACATTCCGTTTGCGTTCCCGATTGGAGCGGTCCGGATCGGCCGCATTGACGGGAAATTCGTGGTGAACCCGACGCATGCAGAGCGGCAGGCGAGTGATCTCGACTTGGTTTACGTCGGCAGTGCGAATGACGTCATCATGATTGAAGGGGCGGCCAATGAGCTGCCGGAGGAAGTGTTCATCAAGGCCTTGGAGTTTGCCCAGCCATTCGTACGCGAGACCATCAGCGCCCAGAACGAGCTGGTGGAGCGCGCCGGCAAACCCAAGCGCCAGGTTCCGCTTTTGAACCCGCGGGACGAACTATTGGAAGTTGCCTACCAAGTGGCCGGCGAACGGATTGAAGGGGCCCTTTACACCCCGGGCAAAGTGGCCCGTTCCAAGGCGGTCGATGTCTTGCGCCAGGAAGTGCGGGCAGCGATCCTGGGGCGGTACCCCGATGCGACTTCCTTCGAGGTATCCCAGGCCTTTGATTACCTTCAAAAAAAGGCGTTTCGTGTGAGCATCCTGGACCGGAAGACGCGCTGCGACGGGCGTTCCTTCCTCGACATCCGGCCGCTTAGTGGGGAAGTCGGCTTGCTGCCGCGTTCCCATGGTTCCGCCCTGTTTGCCCGTGGCGAAACCCAGGCGGTTGCCCTTGCCACGCTGGCTTCGGCCGAAGAGGCGCAGATGCTCGACGGGTACACCGGAGGCGAACAGTCCAAACGTTTCATTCTTCACTACAATTTTCCGCCGTTCAGCGTCGGTGAGACGGGCCGGACAGGCGGCGCCAGCCGCCGCGAGATCGGCCACGGCGCCCTGGCGGAACGTTCGATTGCGCCGGTGATCCCGGCGGAAGCGGATTTTCCGTACGCGATCCGGGTGAGCAGCGAAGTGATGGAATCCAATGGCTCCACCTCGATGGCGTCGGTGTGCGCCGGGGTAATGGCGCTGATGGACGCCGGTGTGCCGATCCGCCGGCCGGTGGGCGGCATCTCGGTCGGTCTGGTCACCGAATACGAAGGCGACACGCTGAAGCGCTACAACACCATGACCGACATCATCGGTTCGGAGGACCATTTCGGCGACATGGACTTCAAGCTTTGCGGCACCCGCCAAGGCGTGACCGGTTTTCAGCTTGACCTTAAGCTGCCGGGTTTGCCGCACAAAATCATGGCCGAAGCCATCCTTCAGGCCAGGGAAGCCCGGATGAAAGTGCTCGACGCCATGCAGGAGGCGATCGGCAAACCGAACCAGGAACTGAGTCAGTACGCGCCCCGCATCGAGACGGTGAAGATCCACCCGGACAAAATTGGCCTGCTCATTGGACCGGGGGGCAAAACGATCAAGGGGATCGTGGCCGAGACCGGCGCGGAGATCAACATCGACGACGACGGGTCGGTGCATATCTATTCAGCCAGCCGAGACAGCCTGAATCGCGCGAAAGAGATCATCGCGGGAATGACCAAAGAGATAGAGGTCGGCGAGACGTATCACGGCCGGGTGGTGTCGGCCAAGGAGTTCGGTGCGTTTGTCGAGGTCTTGCCGGGCAAAGACGGCTTGGTGCATATTTCGGAGCTGGCGGATTTCCGGGTCAAGAGCGTTGAGGATGTGGTTAAGGTGGGCGACCTGATCTGGGTCAAATGCATTGGCATCGACGACAAGGGCCGCGTGAAACTCAGCCGCAAAGCCGCCATGAAAGAACGCAACGCCGAGGCTGAATCGGCGTTGCAGGAAGAGGGTGCCGCTTAAGGGTCCGGGAAGAACGTGTCGGGGTATCGGAGTGTCGGCGTTGCTGGGACTGGCTGTCCTTAGCCGACCGGGGTATCGGGTGGCGCCTTCGGCAGGGGAGCCGATTCGGTAGGTGAGCTTGTCCTCAAGCGCCCCCCTTTGCCATTGCTCCCGAATGCCTGAGCGCTCCGAAGACCCGCCCCCCAGGTCATAGGCCGTTGCCGGTCACCAGCTACTTACCGTCACCTCGTGCTGAAATCCCTGCTGCCTTACGTCCTGCTTTTTTTGGTGTGGGCCGGCATGTACGTGCCCGGTCTCGGCGTCCTGGAAATCCGCGGTGAAGAAGGGCGCCGGGTGCTGCCGGCCCTGTCGATGCTGGACGGCGGAAACTGGTTCGTTCCTCACATCGGCGATGTGCCCTATCTGAAAAAGCCGCCGCTGGTGAATTGGCTGGTGGCGGCAAGCTTCGCGGCAACCGGCCGCCGGAACGAATGGGCGGCCCGGCTGCCCTCGGCCTTGGGCGTATTGGCGCTCGCCCTGGGCATGTTCGTGGCCACCCGGCGGTGGCTTGGGCCCGACCACGCCAGGTTCGCGGCGCTGGCCGTCCTCACGACGGTGGAGATGGTGGATAAGGGGCGCCTGATCGAAATCGACGCCCTCTACACGGCTGCGTTCGGGTTGGCGTTGGTCGCGTGGATCGACGGAGCAGATCGTTCCCCTTGGCGGCGGTGGGTGGTCCCCGGCATCTTTCTGGGCCTGGGTTTGTTGTTGAAAGGGCCGCTGCTCCTGCTGTTTTTCTACGCCATCGTGCTGCCGACTTTGGCCCGCCAGAAGGCGCTTGCCCAGCTTTGGTCGGCACCTCACGTCGCAGGACTTCTCGTCATGGCGGTGATCTTCGGTGCATGGCTGGTGCCGCACCTGGCCAGTCCGGAAACGAAACAGGCCGTGGGGGTCTGGTCTGGCCAGTACGCGGAACGCCTTGACTGGGGGGATTACCACCCGGTTCACACGCTCGGAAATGTCGGGCGCGCCCTGATCAACTTCCTGCCCTGGGTGCTGCTGGTGCTGCTCGGCCGGACCTGGGCCGGCAACGATCCGCCCCTGGTTCGCGGGCTTGAACTTGGCACACTGGTTACTTTCGTGCTGGTGATGCTCGTACCCGGCGGGCTTCCACGCTACACGCTGCCGTTGGCCGTGACGGTTGGGCTCCTGGCCGCACGCCGCTTGCACGACCAGCCGCGGCTGGTTCCGGTGATTCATCGCGCCGTTTTCTTCTTCTCCTTTGTCCCCCTGCTCGCGTCATTCTCGGTCTTGTTCTGGCCCGAAGGGCGCACTTACGTGATCCCGGCGGGGATGATCGTCCTCATGGCCATGATCTGGACGCACTTCGAGAACACGCCCGGCATCAAAACGCTGAACTGGACGCTTGGCGCCCTCGGCGTGGCTGCCGTTCTTTTTTTCTGCGGCAAGATCCAACCCGAGTTGCGCCGGCGCGAAAGCCTGCGCCCCGAAGCCGGGCGGATCGACCGTCTGACCCGGCCCGGTCAGACGATCTTTGCCGCCGGACTCGCCACGCCTCACCTGTTGTTTTACGTACGGGCGCCGCACCGTTACGTTGATGGAGTCGGCGCAATCCCGGAAACGGCGGAATACGTGCTAACGGGGTCGGCCCGCGTGCCCGACATCCAAAAGCGCTTTGGGGACCGGGCGACCCAGTTGCTCGATTACCACGAACGCGGCGGCAACGAAACTTTTCTTTTTGAAGTTAGGAATTAAGACGGGGAGGGGAACGCCACCCGGCACGCCGATGCGCCAAAGGCACGAAACTAACGCCCTTCAGGCCGTAAAGAGGCACCGAATCAAGCGGCGGCCCGGTCGGGCGGCGAGTCCCTTCGCCGCCGGGGTATCGAGGGGGGAACAGCAACCCCCGTCGCACCCGCATGGCCGGGGTGGTTGCCGTTACGCGCCCGCCTTCCTTTCTGGCCGGCGCGGAGAACCGACCCCCCACGCGTTCACAGAAGGCGAAGTGGCAGGGTCCAAACGTCCTTCGATAGAGGTGGTGCGAAGTCCATTCCCGGAAGCCCTGCTTCAAAGAGAAGCCGGACGGAGGAGCGGTCGCTCCCCGGCCGGCAAGGGACTGCCGGCCCTACCGGGAACGCGTCATCGCGTTCTTCGTCACAGAATCATTTGCCATTAGAAAAATTAATACTAGCATCTGTTTCGTTGTGCTTTTTCCCCCGAATGCTGACCGATTATTTGTTTGCTTAACGAGGTGAACTCCTTATCCTCGGGCGCTTTAATTCGCAGACCGCCTGAAGTTTGAAAACGATTCTGCCAACCTTAAAGTCATCGGTTTGTCTTGAACCTGGTCTCAAGCCGGCTGCGCCCCGGCTTCGCTAACTGCTTTCCCGCTTGAAGTCGCATGGCTAATTTTTTCCCGCGCTGGACGAATTTTCTCCCGCTGAAAATACTGTTCTGCCTCATGGTACTCGGAGGCGTTGCTTCTGCGGCTTACTGGTATTACCTCACGCCCGAATACATGCGCAAAGGGTACGAACCGGTGCAGCCGGTGCCGTTTTCACATGACATCCATGTGACCCAACTTGGACTCGATTGCCGGTACTGCCATTCCTACGTCGAGGTCTCACCGCATTCGAACGTGCCAACGACCCAGACCTGCATGAACTGCCATCAGCAGGTCCAGGCGAATAACCCGAAGCTGGCGGCCGTGCGTGAGAGCTGGCAAACCGGTCGCCCCGTGGAATGGGTCCGAATCCATTACGTGCCGGACTTTGCCTATTTCAACCATGCGGTCCACGTGAACCGCGGGATAAGCTGCGTCAGTTGCCACGGTCAGATCAACCACATGGAAGTGGTTTACCAGCACGAATCTCAGACCATGGGCTGGTGCCTGGACTGCCACCGGCACCCGGAGAACCGGCTTCGGCCCGTTAACCAGGTTTTTAACCTGGACTGGAAACCGGATGGCGGCCAAACGCAGGTCGAGCTCGGCACAGCCTTAAAGCAAGCCTGGAACATAAATCCGCCCCAGAATTGCGCGGGTTGCCACCGTTAATGAAACGAATTTTTCATCATCCCCCGGTCAAGCCCACGGGGCGCCGTTACTGGCGCAGCGTTGAAGAGCACGCCGATACGCCGGAATTTCGCCGCTGGCTGGAACGCGAGTTCCCGGATGGCGCCGCGGAATTGGAAGCGGACGGAGTGTCCCGGCGCAACTTTCTTCGGCTGATGAGTGCGTCGTTGGCGTTGGCGGGCGTTGGCCTGAGCGGCTGCCGTCGTCCACAGACGTACCTGATCCCTTACACGAAAAGCGTGGAATGGCTCGTGCCCGGGCGGGCGGTCCTCTACAGCACGTCCAAACCGGGCCGGTTGGGTGCCATGCCGCTCATCGCGACCACCTACGAAGGTCGTCCGACCAAACTCGAGGGCAACCCGCTCGTGCCGTTCAGCAACGGTGGGACAGATACGTTCACCCAGGCTTCCATCCTCGACCTTTACGATCCGGATCGGGCCAAAACTTTTCTGCAGGACGGCAAGGAAAGCTCGGCGCAGGCGCTCGATGAATACCTGACTGGCGTGCAGCGCGACCTGCAGTCCGGTCAGGGCGCAGGGGTCGCCTTTTTGATTGATGAACAATACGCCCCAACCCGGGACCGGTTATTAGGCGCAATCAAGGCAAAGTACCCGCAGGCAAATTTTTATGCGGACGAACCGCTTGGGTATGGCGAGTTTCACGCGGCCAATGAAGCAATCTTTGGTCCGGACGTGTTGGCACAGCCAGCGCTGGGCAACGCCGATGTGATCCTTGCCCTCGATGCTGACTTTTTGGGTCAGGAAGGGCAGATCGACCAGGTGCGGGATTTCAGCAACCGGCGGCGGGCTGACGGTTCCGCTCACGGGATGAACCGCCTTTACGTCGTGGAGAACCGGTACACGGTAACGGGCGGTATGGCGGACCACCGCTTACGGTGCGCTGCGTCGCAGGTGCCAAGCTTTACCCTTGCGCTGGCCAAGCAGGTGGCGGCAGCCACCAACGACCGCGTTCTGAGCGCCGTGGCGGGGCGGTTCCCGGATAGCAGCAGCCAATTCGACCCTAAGTGGGTGGCCGAATGCGCAAACGACCTCGTGAGCCGAAAAGGGCGCAGTGTGGTGTTGATGGGCAGCCGGTACCCGGCGTGGGTGCACGGCGTGGTGCTGACGATAAACAACGCCCTGGGCGCGATCGGATCGACCCTGAATGTCTACGACGCGCCGCGGGTTAAAGCCGCGAGTCTCCAGGAATTAACCGCCAACATAAAGGCGGGTGCGGTTAAACGCCTTTTTATCCTGGCGGGCAACCCGGGGTACACGGCCCCGGCAGACCTCCAATGGCCTGAGGTGCAGAAAACCGTGCCGGAAGTAATCCGGCTTGGCTACCATGTCGATGAGACTTCTCCTGGGGTGAAATGGCATGTGCCGGAGGCCCACTTTCTTGAGGCCTGGGGTGACCAGCGGGGGCCTGAAGGCACCTACCTTCCGGTGCAGCCCATGATCATGCCGTTGTTCGGCGGCCTTTCCCAGGTCGACCTTCTGGCGAAGCTGCTCGGCGTGCCTTCCGGACTCGAAGCGGTGCGCGAAACGTTCCGAAGTGTGGCCCGCGGCGGCGATTTTGAAGGTGCCTGGACGCGGCTGCTGCGCGAAGGTTATGCCCGCGACAGCGGTTACGTGCCGGCCAAACGTGACTTCGACCCGAACGGGCTGCCAAACCTGATGAAAGTAGCCGCTCCCCTGCCTGCGCCGGTGAACCCGAGCGCGCTGGAAGTGGTGTTTGCGGCGGACTACAAGGTGGAAGACGGACGCTACGCCAACAATGCCTGGTTGCAGGAACTCCCAGACCCGGTCACCAAACTGACCTGGGACAACGCGGCCCTGATCAGTCGTTCAACCGCGCGTGCGCTGAACGTCGCTGACGGCGACCTGGTGGAGTTGACGGTGGGTGACCGGAAGCTCGCGGCGGCCATCCTGGTCGCTCCGGGGCATGCGGATTTCTCGATCACGCTGCCGCTCGGGTACGGCCGGCCGGCTGTGGGCAAAGTGGGGCAGGGAACCGGTTTTAATGCCTACGTGCTGAGGGCGACGAACTCACCTTACGTGGCCACGGGCGCCACGGTGCGACTCGTGCAGAAGGGCGGCTACCATCTGGTGCAAACCCAGCAACACCACAGCATGGAAGGCCGCAACCTGGTGCGGGAAGGCACGGCCGAGGAATACGCCCGCAACCCCACTTTCGCCCAGACAATGGGCGAAGACGCGGAGATCCCGCCGAACCTGTCCCTCTATTCGCACCCGCCGCTTAATGCAGCCAACCAGTGGGGCATGGTGGTCGACCTTAACACCTGCACGGGCTGCAACGCCTGCGTGATTGCCTGTCAGGCCGAAAACAACATCCCGATTGTCGGCAAAGATCAATGCGACCGGGGACGCGAGATGCACTGGCTGCGGGTGGACCGTTACTTTGCGAGCGCGGACGGCGATCAGGACAATGCGCGGCTGGAAGATGAGCCGGAGATGGTTATGGAGCCGATGATGTGCCAGCATTGCGAAAACGCGCCGTGCGAGACTGTCTGCCCCGTCAATGCCACGATTCACAGCGAGGAAGGCCTTAACGTGATGGTTTACAACCGCTGCATCGGGACCCGGTATTGTTCTAACAACTGCCCCTTTAAAGTGCGGCGGTTTAATTTTTTCAATTACAACGACCGGCCGGTGCTGGACCGTATCGATCAGCCTGTGCCCGGGTTCCATGGCAAACAGCAGCTTTACCTAGGGCCGCTCGGGCATTGGGGGATGGACGAAATTTCCAAGATGCAGAAGAACCCGAATGTGACGGTGCGCAGCCGCGGCGTGATGGAAAAATGCACGTACTGCGTCCAGCGGATCGAGACTGGCAAAATCGTGCAGCGGATCAAAGCCGGCGTTACCGGTGACCTGACGCTGCCGACGGATTCGGTGCGGTCGGCCTGCCAGCAAGCGTGCCCCACGGAAGCCATCGTGTTCGGCGATTTGCGCGACCCGGCAAGCCGGGTCACGAAACTGCGCCGGTTGCCGCAGAATTACCACCTGTTGTCGTACCTCAACATCCAGACGCGCACGACCTACTTGGCCCGCCTGCGCAACCCAAACCCGAAAATGCCGGGGGCGGAGAAGGTTGGAAAGATTAACGCAGAACATGAACACGGCGGCGGGGAGGGGGTCGGCAACGAGCCTGGTCCCGCGGCGCTGAACCAAGGCACGGAGGATTTCCACCATGGCTGAACCCGCACTTTCCACGGTCGCTTTCGAAGAGCGCATGCCGAGGCCCCCTTTGGTCGAAAACCACCGGTCGATGGCATGGATCACGGACCTGATCTGCGGCATCCCGGAGAGCAAGACGCCGCGCTGGTGGTACATCACCATCGCGATCACCGGTTCCATTGCAGGGTTCGGGGTGTTCTGCCTGTTTTACCTGCTTTTTACCGGTGTGGGCGTTTGG
>DASWVC010000249.1:0-14066 GCA_036401335.1 Chthoniobacterales bacterium | reverse complement strand
ATCGTGAAGACGGCATTCAGAAACGGACGGATGGTCATACCGGTCTTCGAATGATGTTTCCGTCCGGCTGGAGAAAACCTTCCGAGTACGCGCGGAAAACGTCTTCCATGTCCGGCTCGACCCATTCGTGGCCGAGAAATTTCAGGTTGTGGAAAGGCCATTCTTTCAGCCAGCTTTGCAGCAGAACCTCGGGATTTTCGGCCTGCAACCGGACGCGGCCGCTGCGCAGCTCGATGCCGTAGATCGAGGGAATGCCCCGAAGCACCTGGACAGCGTACACGGCAGGTTCAACCTGAAGTTCCAGCAACTTGCCCTGCAGCCGGTCTTTAAGCTCTTGCGGAGAGCCTTTGGCTAACAATTGCCCCTGGTGAATGAAACCGACGTCGGTGCAGCGTTCCGCCTCATCCATGTAATGCGTGGTCACGAAAATGGTAGTGCCATTCTGGCTCAAATCGTAGAGCAGTTCCCAGATCAGCTGCCGGTGAACCGGATCCAAGCCCGCCGTCGGTTCGTCCAGAAACAAAAGGGACGGTTCGTGCACCAGGGCGCAGGCCATGGACAACAGCTGCTTGAACCCCCCAGACAGGCTTCCGGCACGGGCCCGGCGCTTTGACGCCAGGTCAAAGTGCTGGATCAGGACGTCGATGCGCTTTTGCACGCGGTCGCCGCTGACTTGGTAGGCACCGGCAAAGAAACGCAGGTTTTCTAGCACCGTCAGATCCCCGTACAAGCTGAACCGTTGGGGCACGTAGCCAAACCGCCCGCGAATCCGCCGTCGGTCGCGCCAAATATCCAGGCCGAAGATCTTTCCCGTGCCACGGGTGGGCCGGGTCAACCCGCAAAGCATGCGGATCGTTGTCGTCTTACCGGCTCCATTTGCGCCCAGGAACCCAAAGATCTCGCCTGGATTGATCGTTGTTGTGATCCCGGCAACTGCGATCGAATCGCCAAATTTTTTAACCAGCTTGTCTAGCGCAATGACAGGTTTGGACATGGTGCGCACTGCTGCCGGCGGCGAAAACTCAGAATTTGGTGGACAGATCAAGTTCCGCGTAAGGGGCGGTGTTGGAAGAAATGATTTTATAATCGCTTCGGTTGTAATCGAATCGCCGATAGGGTACGGCTCCGGCTTCCACATTCACCGAAAGGTGTTTGCCGATCTTCCACGTCAAACCTCCGCCAATCCGGACCTCCTCGTACTCGACCAGGGCATTGTCGAGCTTGGGGATGCCGCGGCTGCGGCCGAAATCCGTGTTGACCCGGTACGTGTTGCCGACCAGGCCGCCACTGAGCTGCAAGGTTAAAGTGTCACTGAGCTGGTATTGCAAACCCGGCTTGGGCAAAATCCCGTTGAAAGTCAGTTTGTCGTTGATGTGCCAGAGCAGGCCGGCGGCCGGGAACACCGGCCAGTTTCGTTCGTAGTTGATGCTGGCGCCGACGATGAAAAAAAGTTTGTCGCTATAAACGTACGAGGCTCCGCATTCAATGGGTACGTTGAACTGCCGGGATGAAAAGCGGTGCAGGTCACCGTAGAACCCAGGCATTGCCTCAACTCGGGCAAGGATGGCCGACCCCAGTTGAAAGTCTGCACCGAGCACCAGGTTCAAAGACTCCAGGGCCCTTGGCAGCGTGGAGTTCGGGTTGGCACTAAACCAATAACGTTCCCACTCCAGGCCGAGACGACCGACCAGCGAGTTGCTACTGGGTTGAAAAGTGGAAAGGACGGAGACCGAGGAGTCAACTTCATCGAACCGGCCAAACTGTTCCGTCTTTCGGTGTGCACGGCCGCTGGCAATGTAAGCGGCATCGGCGTCGGCATCCAAGGTGTACTTGGAAACGGCGTCTCCGGTAAGAAGACGGTCGAGATCGGCGGGACAAGCGGGAGCGGCCCAGAACAGCCAGATTCCGAGCAGGGCAACAATCGATCCACCTCGCCGTGCGCGCGGGCCAGGAACCATGGAGTTAACTCCAAGAATGTCGGTCAATGGTGCCGCCTTTTCTTCAATCGTTCATGAACCGGGCCGTGTTTTGAGTCAATCAGCGACCCGTGCCGGAGTCACGCAGGAAAGCCTTCACACTCCTCTGGATTTCACGCATAAACGCCGCCCCTGAGCCAACCCGTTCGATGCCCCGGAGCTCGCTGAAGGCCGGCGAAGAGATCAGGTCCACCCGCCATACAAGGGTCGCCGGCTGATTGTTGACGGTCACGGACCAGAACCGGAAAAACGTCAGGAGCACGTAGAACCCTCCGCTTGAGTAATAAGTGGCATCTTCGGCCAGGGCGCCGTCATTAACGGGGACGCTGCTGAACGAACTGAGGCTGACCGCGGCTTGACCATCGACATCGAACAACCGCCAGGTTGTGGGGCCGTGCCCGGACCGATCGAGCACCGGGCCGAACTGCTGGCGAACCTTGCCATTCTCGGCCAGCAGACGCTGGGCATCGTCCCCGGGGCGCACCGGCCCATTGGAACCCTCGAACGCCGGCCCGGCGGTTATGCCGCCGGAAGCAAAAGCCTGTGCCCGTTCGGCCAGAACCCTGCTCCAAAACTGCACGACGCCGCCGTTCAGGCCTTTCCCCGTCTCTCCGGCCGGCTGAAAGAATTTGGCTTCCGCCGCGCTGACCTGGAGTTTGGCGGGATCTGCGGCAACGCTCAAGGTGGCGTTTGCAAAAGCGTTCACGGAACCGTTGGCCGGGGCCGTCGCCAGACGCTCGAAACTGGCCGGACTTGGCCGGCCCGGCACTTCTCCCTCAACGTAAACTTTTAATTCCGGATGGCGGCTCGCATCCCATTGCTGGTGGAGGTTCACCGTTCGCGGTACCGGTGCCCGTACCGTGTAAGCACTCTCGACGGCGAGTCCGCGATTGAAATTCATGGCGGGCCCGCGCCCTGCCAACACCTCGCCCCCTCCCAGCCGGTTCAGGTCTGCGTCCCGGAAAACCGACAGCGAGCGCAGGTCCGACAGCCCATCCGCACGGGCATGGAGGCTAAGGCATGCAAACAAGCAAACTACGAGCGGGCCAAAGGGCGTTTTCATATCGAATTTTGTCGAGCTCCTTCCATGACGCGGCGGTCGGTACACGCCGCCGCACAGCGATCTGGGATTGGAAACCATGCCCGAACGGGCATCGTAATGCCCGCGATTTTGACGGTCAACGGCTATGTTTGGGGCCCGCGGCCGGCGCCGCGCGCGCTCCGCTGTCAACTTTTAGTTGGCGTGCACCTAGGTATTACCTATCTTCGGCCTTCCTTATGGATGCCGAGCTGCAGGCCCTGATCGACGCGGGAAAACTGACCCTGAAAGACACCACTCTGCTGGAACGCTTGCGGCCGGGAACCTACTGTTTTCACCGAAGCTGGGGTTTTGGCCGGGTAAAACAATGGAACCTGCTGGTTAATCAGGTGATCATTGATTTCCAATCCAAAAAGGAGCATCCGATGCAGATTCAGTATGCCGCGGAGAACCTGCAACCCCTTCCTGGATCGCACATCTTTGTGCAGAAAACGCTGCGGGGACCTGAGCTCCGGGCCTTGGCGAAGGAGAATCCCACCGAACTTTTAAAGATCGTGGTGGGCAGCTTTGACGGCAAAGTTACCCAGGATCAATTGCAAAAGGCCCTCGCCCCAGACGTGGTCACCGAAGGCGAGTTTAAGAAATGGTGGGACCATGCCAAGAAGGTTGTACGCAAGAGCGGCCATTTCACGCTGCCTGCCAAGAAAACCGAACCGATTACGGTCCGGGACCAATCGGTGTCGCTGCAAATGGAATTGCTGCAGTCGTTTCGTAACGCTCGCCAGCTTAAAGAGCAGAATGCGCAGCTCGACCAGATCCTGAAAAACCTGGACGTGTTTTCTGATGAAGAATTGCAAGGGGTGTTCAAACAGCTCGAGGAGATTGCCAGCCGCAACCTCCGCCTGAACCCGGTTGCGGTAATGGAAATGCTGCTGACGCGGGACGAAATCGCCGGTCAACGCCAGGGCCTGCAGGTGGGCACCCTTACGGTTGCCCAGATTCTCCAGGAGCAGGCAGGCAAGCTGTCCGAACTTGTCACCCAGGTGGCCACGGCCAAGCAGCGGGCCTTGCTCAACCAGGTGCCACAGGCATTCCCGGACAGTTGGACCGACCGGCTGCTCAAAATTCTGCCGATGGTCAGCCACCGGGTCGTCACAGACGTTGCCAGGTTGTTGGAGGAGGCCGGCCAAGCCGACGTGTTCCACCACTACCTGGACCGCACCCTTCGCGAACATTCGATCACATCCGAAGTGCTCTACTGGCTTTGCCGCGAGCGCACGTCACCGCGGTACCGCGATCTGGTGCAGCCGACCCTGTTGGCCGCCATCGTGAGCGCAATCGAACGGGACCAGTTCAGTGATGCACGCAAAGGTTCAAAACTCCACGACTTGTTGCTGGACGACCGGGAACTCATCCCGGACCTGCTGCTTAACGCCCCTTCCAGCCAAGCCCGCGACTTGATGCGCCGGATGATGATCACCCCGGCGTTCGAAGAACTGAACAAGCGCTCGCTGCTGGCGCGCATGATCCGAGTTCATCCGGAATTGCAGAACATGCTGACGGGCGACTCAGAACAACAGGATGAGGCGCTCGTGGTGTCGTGGACCAGCCTGCAAAAACGCAAGGACGAATACGACGACCTGATTGCGCGCAAAATCCCGGAAAACACGAAAGAAATTTCCGTGGCACGATCCTACGGCGATCTTCGGGAGAATTTCGAGTACAAGGCCGCCAAGGAGATGCAAACCGTCCTCATGCGGCGAAAGGCTGAACTTGAGGACATGCTCGCCCGGGCCCGCGGGGCGAATTTTGAAAACGCCGACACGTCCCAGGTGTCCATCGGCACGACCGTCACCCTCCGTGACCCGGCCGACGGGGAAGAGGTAACTTACCACCTGCTTGGAGCCTGGGACAGCGATCCGGAAAAACGGATCATTTCGTACCAGACGGCCATTGCCCAAGCGCTGCTGGCCAAAAAACCGGGGGACCTCGTGCAACTGCCCTCGGAAGCAGGCACCCGGGCCATGGAACTGGTGTCCATTGTGCCCTGCACGGCGGTTGATGAAGTGGCCCCTATGCCTGGCCTGACCCGCTAAACGTGACGGTCCGCCTTTCTTCCGGCCTTCAACCTGCCCTTAAATCCTTCACCTATGTCCCTTACGATTATCTCCGACCTGCGAGCCCGCCAAGTGCTCGATTCCCGTGGCAATCCAACCGTCGAAGTTGACGTTGAACTGACTGGTGGCGCGATTGGCCGCGCCATCGTCCCAAGCGGAGCCAGCACCGGCGAACACGAAGCCTGGGAACTGCGCGACGGGGAAGAGACCCGGTACAACGGCAAAGGCGTGCTTCGTGCAGTGGAAAATGTGGAGGAACGCATTGCCGATGCGGTCGTGGGCATGGATGCGCTCGATCAGATTGGCGTGGATGCTGCCATGAACGCACTGGACGGCAGCCCGAATAAGAAAGAGCTGGGCGCAAACGCGATCCTGGGGGTTTCTCTGGCGGTGGCCCACGCGGCCGCGGCGCAGCTCGACCTGCCGCTGTTTCGCTACCTGGGTGGACCAAATGCCAAGGTTCTGCCGGTGCCGATGATGAACATTGTCAACGGCGGGGCGCACTCCGATGCTCCCATCGACTTTCAGGAGTTCATGATCATGCCGAAGGGCGCACCGACGTTTGCCGAGGCGCTCCGGTACGGCACCGAGATCTTTCACGCGCTGAAAGGGGTGCTTAAAGGCCGCGGATTGTCGACGGCCGTAGGCGATGAGGGCGGTTTTGCTCCCAATTTCAAAGGCGTCGACGATGCCTTGGACACGATGTCGCAAGCCGTGGAAAAGGCAGGTTACAAGCTCGGCGAGGACATCTTCTTCGCCTTGGATGCGGCGTCGAGTGAGTTTTACGATCCGGCAAACCGAGTTTACACCTTCAAGAAGTCGGACGGTTCCAAACGGAGTGCCGAAGAGCTTATCTCCTTTTATCAGCAGCTTTGCTCTAAGTACCCGGTCAACTCCATTGAGGATGGTTGCGCCGAAAACGACTGGGACGGTTGGAAAAAACTCACCGATGCCCTCGGGGCGAAGGTGCAGTTGGTTGGAGACGACCTTTTCGTCACGAACGTGCAGTTTCTGCGTAAGGGGATTGACGCCGGGGTTGGCAACTCCATCCTGGTAAAAGTTAACCAGATCGGTTCGCTGACAGAAACGTTCGACGCCATCGAAATGGCGAAGGAACACCGCTACACCGCCGTGATCAGCCATCGATCGGGGGAGACCGAAGACACCACAATCGCCGACATTGCGGTGGCGACCAACGCAGGGCAAATCAAGACGGGTTCGCTGTCCCGCACCGACCGGGTCGCAAAATACAACCAACTGCTGCGAATTGAAGAGGAACTGGGTGACAACGCGCAGTACGGGGGTAAAATGCGCTGAGTGAGCTCGGGTTACGAAGACTACGAACAGCCCAGAGAAGACTGGTTGCGGGGTCTGCTTAACCGCGTTTTTTACGCCCTGATTCTTCTTGCCTTCATCATCCTGCTCACGTGTTGGTTTTTGCCGCTTCTACGGGAGCGGCAGAAGCAGCAAAAAGAACTGGTTCACCTCAAAGAACAAGTTGAAGCAGAACGCACCCTGCTGAACAAGCAAACCAAAAGGCTGAATTTGCTGCAAAACGACCGCGGGTATCTGGAGCTGCTGGCCCGTGACAAACTGGATTTGATGAAACCGGGAGAAACGATCTTCCGGATGGACCAGCCGTCCGACGGAAAGTGACGGCAGCGAGGGACCGCCAGCCCTACCGAGCCCGCGTGACGCTTTCCCCGGTAGGGGAGCTTGTCCTCAAGCGCCCGTGTAACGTTTAATCGACCGTTTGAGGGAAGTCGGGGCAAAGGTGCGAAGCTTTCGCCTTGCGCCCGCCCGCTGCGTAAAACTTTAACGCGCCGTCCAGACCGCAGATCCAGACTTCCTGCGCTCCAGCCTCGAAATAAAGCGCCTGCTTTTCCCTCATCTCCGGTTCCGTGTTCGAAGGTGAAATTATTTCCACACAGATTTCAGGTGCTCTCTCCAGAACGATCGGCTTCTGCACATGCTCCTCACGCGTGGCCGCAAGCCAGCCAACGTCGATTGCCTTGACTCCGTCGGACGTAGAAAGCGGACACTCCGGCATCGCTACTCCCGTGGGCAGCAGGCTGAGCATAAGCCCAACGATCTTGCCTTGACGCTGCGAGTGAGAGAAGGCCGGCGGGGGGCTCATGATAATGCGGCCGTGACGGTCCGTCTCGACCCGATGCGGGAGCGTTGCGAGGCAACCATCCGCCAGAACTTCGCGCCACCTCCTTAGGTTGAACGCAGTCCTCCCTTCTACAGGCAGAAGCTCGATCGTAAGGGGCATTGCACAAGCCTACCTGATCTCTGGGGCACATCAACTGGTGGGTGCGGCTGTCATGGCACTCGCTTTCTGCCGGCCCCCAACGCGGTCACCCTTCTACCTGCTTGCGACGCCGAAGTAGGGCGCACGCCCCAAGCCGACGGCTCGTTCTCCGCCCCAAAACCCCTTACCTTAGTGCCATCACTCTGTTACCCCGTCACGCCGCTACCATCTTCCACCCCGCTCCACGGCCTCGCCATAATGGCCCTCCAATCGCGCAATCTGCGCACCCTGTTCGAACTCCTCCTTGACGCGGCGATGCGCAGCCCGTCCCAGTCGCAACCAAAGCCCCTCATCTTCACAGAGCCGCCTGAGGCCAGCGGCCAGCGCCTCGGGATCCTTTTCGGGCACCAGAAACCCATGTTCGCCGTCACGCACCGCTTCGGGAATCCCGCCGTGAAGGGTCGCGACCACGGGTAAGCCGGTTGCCATGGCCTCCAGCATCGAGTTGGGCACGCCTTCCTGATTGGCGTCCGGGGTCATTTCGCTGGGGTGACAAAACAGGTGAGCCTGCGCGAACAATTGCTGCAGCTGTTCCTGGGTGAGAAACCCGGTAAAGACGACTTTCTCCTGCAACCCGAGTTCCTTTGCGTAAGTTGCGAGTTGGGCCGCTAACGGGCCGGTGCCGGCGATGGTGAACCGGGCGTGTGGAAATCGCCGGCTGAACACCTGAAACGCCCGGAGGGCTGTAGGCAACCCTTTCTTTGCAATCAAACGGCAGGCCTGCACCACCTGCCAGGCGCCGTCGGCAGGTGCGGCACGCTCCACGAACGGGAATCCGGCCAACGGAATCCCGGTGCGATTCAAACGTATTTTTTCCGCGGGGCAACCGAGCGAGACCAACCGTTGACCGATTGACTCGCTGCGCACCAGCACCAACGCAACGGCCTTTAACATGGCCTGGAAATCCGCGGCATACCCCCTTTCTTTGGGGCGGGTTTGCACATCCATGCCATGAAACGAAACCACACAAGGACGATCCCAGGCACGGATCAAGGAAAGCAGGTGGACTCCGGTGTTTCCAAAATAGATGTGCATCAGGTCGGGGTCACGCCGAATCAGAAGACGGCGGGTTGCTTCAAATTCGCCGCGGTAAAAGAAGGACGGCTGGCGCAGGCCGTATTTGAGCCAGGCCCGGCGAAGCGGGTTTACGCGGGGACGGCCGATGGTGGCCACGTCAGGAAAGGGGTATTGCTCCGGGTGTTCGCGAAACTTGGCGATGACAAAGGTATCGACGCCTCGCAAGGTGGTCACCTGCCGGTAGATATGCCGCATTTCCTGTTTGAGGAAATGCGTGCAATAACTGGCGACCAAGAGTCGGCGCGCCGTGGATGAGGTGATGCCAGTCATGGCCGGATCGTTCAGCCGGCACCAATCTAGCCGGTGGCCTGCAAAAACTCCGCCAGCGTGCCCAGAAGTTCCGGCAAACCGGCGCCCGTTGCCGCTGAGATCGGCACAATTCGCCGGTCGGGAAAACGTCCCCGCAGCATTTGCAAGTTCGTGGCAGCGTCGGGAAGGTCCATCTTATTCGCAACGATTATCCAGGGGCGCTGGGAAAGGGTCGGGTCGTAGAGGTCCAACTCCCGGCGAAGTGTTCCGAGGTCCTCAATGGGATTACGGCCTTCACTGCCCGCAACATCGACAACGAAAATGAACAAACGGCAACGCACGATGTGGCGAAGAAAATCATGGCCTAACCCGACGTTCTCATGGGCGCCTTCAATCAAGCCCGGGATGTCCGCGACTGTGGCGCGGACATAGTCCGGAAACTCCACTACCCCGACAAACGGATGAAGGGTGGTAAACGGGTAAGGCGCAACCTTCGGGTGCGCCGCGGAAATCCTGCCCAACAGGGTCGATTTTCCGGCATTCGGGTATCCGACCAGACCTGCATCCGCAATCGTGCGAAGCTCAAGCAGGAAGTAGCCCTCCTGCCCAGGTCCCCCATCGGTGTACTGGCGCGGCACCCGGTTGCGCGCACTTTTGAAATGCACGTTGCCTTTGCCGCCCGCACCCCCCTGGCAGAGCAGGAAGGTTTGATCGGGCACCGTGAGGTCAGCCACGAGCTCGCCGTCACTCGGGCCGAGCCGAAGTTTAGGCGGTGTGTTGCCCGCATTCGCAGCATCCGGGTTAGGTACGGTCAATACCTGGGCGGGAAGTTGGTGAACCAAGGTGCCAATGGGAACTTTGAAGATTGCATCTGCGCCGGCGCGTCCATACATTTTCTTGCCCAGGCCGTGTCCACCTCGTTTGGCCCGAAGGATCGGCTGGTAATAAAAGTCGACCAGATTGTCCTTGTGAACGTCCGCTTGAAGGATGATGTCGCCCCCGCGGCCGCCGTCTCCACCGTCCGGTCCACCACGTGGCACAAATTTTTCTCTCCGAAAACTGACGCACCCGTTTCCGCCATCGCCTGCTTTTGCGAAGATCCGGATCTGGTCGACAAACATGCTTGGGTGACGTTAGGTAAACCGCGGTCGTTAGGCTAACCTTTTTGGCCGATGAGCTCCGCGTAAAGTTCTTTGGTTGCCCTGGCAATTGCCTGCCAGCTGAACTTCTCGACGGCACGCTTACGGCCGGCTCGCCCAAACTGCACCTGAAGATCCGGGTTAGCCATCAACGCGTTGATCTTCCCGGCCAGATCGCGTTCGAACTTCCCGGGGTTGACCGGGTTAAAAGGGCTTTCGGTTTGTTGCTCCAACGGGACCAGAAATCCGGTTTCGCCGTCTACCACGACTTCCTTGATGCCACCGACTGCACTTGCCACCACCGCGGTTTCGCAGGCCATGGCTTCGAGGTTGATGATGCCAAAGGGTTCATAAATCGATGGGCAACAAAAGACGGCTGCGTGCGAATAAAGTTGGTAGACGGCTTCTTTGGGAACCATCTGCTCCACCCAGATCACGTCCGACCGCAGCCCCCGGGCACGGTCAACGGCATTTTTCATTTCCACCGCAATCTCGGGTGTGTCGGGCGCACCGGCACACAGGACCACCTGGAACCCGGGCTCCATGTGTTCGATGGCCCGGACGAGGTGAATGATGCCTTTCTGGCGGGTGATGCGCCCAACAAAGAGCACGTACGGTTTCTCCGGATCAATGCCGTATTTCGGCAGGAAGTCGGTCTGCGCAATCGGCCGGTATTCGTCCGGATCGATGCCGTTGTAAATGATGCGGACCCGTTCTTTGGGCACCTGGAAAAGTTTCAGGACGTCATCCTGGGTGTCGCGGGACACCGCGATCACGGCATCCGCCATCTCGATGGCAGTTCGCTCCACCCAACTGCTGAAATCGTAGCCATGACCGAGTTGCTCACGTTTCCACGGCCGCAGCGGCTCGAGGGAATGGATCGTAATAACGAGCGGTATCGCATAGTTCAACTTTGCCAGGATCCCGCCCAGGTGCGTGTACCAGGTATGGCAATGCACAACGTCCGCGTCGACCCCCGCCACGTTGAAATCCAGGCAGCGCTGAGCCGCCCCAAAGATGGGCCGCAGGTTTTTCGGACAAGGAAACTTACTGACGTCAACCGGGTAACCGTGCACTTCCAGACCGGGCGCTTCCAACTCCTGGTTGCCGAAAGCACGCACGTCCACCTGCATCAGCTTAGCCAGTTCCCGGCTCAGGTAATCGACGTGCACACCCGCACCGCCGTAAATGGTCGGGGGGTATTCGTTGGTCAAGAAAAGGGTTTTCATGGTTCGTGGGGGTAAACGGTCTGCGCTCCTAAAGTCCGCACGATGGCGGGATAATCAAGGAGGAGTCTACCCTAACGAAACACAATCGGCACGATCAGGATCGCCACGATGTTAACCACTTTGATCATCGGGTTGATCGCCGGCCCCGCGGTGTCTTTGTACGGATCCCCCACGGTGTCGCCGGTGACTGCCGCCTGGTGGGCGGGCGAGCCTTTGCCCCCGTGGTGCCCTTCCTCAATGTACTTCTTGGCGTTGTCCCAGGCGCCACCGCCCGAGGTCATCGAAATGCCGACAAACAACCCGGTCACTATCGTTCCCACGAGAAGGCCGCCCAGCAGCACGTAACCAAAAAGCGCCGCCACCATGACAAAAACCACCGGCAATAACGCTGGCACGATCATCTCCCGCAACGCCGCCTTCGTCACGATGTCGACGCAGGCCCCGTATTCCGGCAGGTCCAGGCCTTTCAGGATGCCTGGCTTGGCTTTTAACTGGCGGCGTACCTCCTTCACGACGGCACCGGCTGCTTTGCCGACTGCATCCATGCTGAACGCGCTGAAAATAAAAGGCAGCAGGCCGCCCAGAAACAGGCCGACAACGACTTCGGGACGTTCCAGGGAGAAGTTTACGTTGGCAAGGTCGGTCCGGCCCAAATGCACGAGATGTGCGCGGAGCTCCGCCACGTAGGAACCGAAGAGGACCAGGGCCGCGAGTCCCGCAGAGGCGATTGCGTAACCTTTCGTCACGGCTTTCATCGTGTTGCCGACCGCGTCAAGGTCGTCAGTAACCGCCCGGGTGGCTTTTGGCATGTCGCTCATGACGGCTACGCCGCCGGCGTTGTCGGTGATCGGCCCGAACGCATCCAATGAAATGATGATCCCGGCCATCGATAACATGCTCGTCACGGCCACGGCGATGCCGTAAAGACCGGCCACATGAAAGCTTAGCATGATGGCACCGCAAATAAACAACACCGGCAAGGCAGTGGCGTGCTGCCCGATCGCCAAACCGGCAATGATGTTCGTTGCGTGCCCGGTTTCCGAGGCGAGCGCGATGCGGCGGACAGGTGAAAAAGCCGTTGAGGTGTAATAGTTGGTGATTGCGACCACCACCCCCGTCATGGCTAACCCGACCAGGGCGGCCAGGTAGAGCTGACCGGGCGTGTGAATTGCGTCGTTGATCTGGAAGGAACTCGGGAACAGCAGCGTCGTCGCCGGCCAGTAAAGGAGGGCCGAAACCAATGCGCTCGCCCCCACCGCCTCGACCAGGACGCGGGTCGGATCACCCTGACGGAAGTTGACGTAGAGGATGCCAACGATGGCTCCCACGACCGAAATGCCTCCCAAGAGAAACGGGTAGATGATCGCCTCAGGGGAATGGCCCATGGTAAGAAAGCCGAGTAAAATGGTGCCAATGATTGAAACGGCGTAGGTTTCAAAGACGTCCGCAGCCATGCCGGCGCAGTCGCCCACATTGTCGCCCACGTTGTCGGCGATGGTGGCCGGATTGCGCGGGTCATCCTCATCAAGGTTGCTCTCAATTTTGCCGACCAGGTCCGCCCCGACATCGGCCGCCTTGGTGTAAATACCCCCGCCTAACCGCGCAAAGACGCTAATCAAACTGGCTCCAAGGGCCAGCCCGACGAGGCTGCTCACGGCGCGTTCGGTGCCATAAAGGTGCAGGCCAATCAAATAGAAGATTCCGACCGACAAAAGGCCCAGGGCGACCACCAACAAACCGGTCACCGCCCCGCCGTTGAAAGCGACGCGCAAAGCCCCGTGCCGCGACGAACTGGCGGCGTGGGCCGTGCGGCAATTGGAGATCACCGCGATGCGCATGCCCACATAGCCGGCGGTCAGGGAGCAGACGGCACCCAGCACAAAGCCGATCGCGGTAAACAGGTCCTTGGCAAAGATCAGAATCACCGTGATGACCAGGGCGATCACCGAAATCGACCGGATCTGCCGGTTCAGGTATGCTTTCGCTCCTTCCTCAATCGCGCTGGCGATCTGTTTCATGCGCTCACTCCCGGGCGACAAAGCCACGATCTGCCGGATCAGAAACCCTGCCGCGCCCAAACCGATCACGGCACATAAGAGTGCAAACCAGATGCCAGATTGCAGGAGGAAGGTTACAGCCAAGGAGGAGCGTATCATAGATAGGAGGTGCGTACGTAAAGAAGGTACCACTTGTGGCGAACGGAAATGCCTTTTGCAACTTTAACCCTCCGAGTTTTCGCGGCGGTCTTTCCGGCGAGCCGGAACGCTTTCTCTGGGCGCTTCGGGCGCGCTCCCACATGGTGGTCGGGGCTGGAGGCAGCCGGCCCGCCCGAGACCAGTTCGCACACCCGGGAGGGGCGCTTGTCCCCAAACGCCCTCGGAGAACGTGTCGGGCTATCGGCGTCGGCAGGAAAGGCAGTCCCTTGCCGACCGGGGTATCAGCGCCTTTACTGAGCGCCCGGGGCCGGCTGGAAAAGCCGGCCCTGCGGGACCACGTTCAAACTGGCCTCAGCCCGCCACCCATTGCAGGATGGCTTTTTGCGCGTGCAAGCGGTTTTCAGCTTGGTCAAAGATGGTCCGGGCATGGCGTTCAAGCAGCTCGCCCGTGATTTCCTTGCCCCGGTAAGCGGGCAGGCAGTGCAGGACGAGTGCACCCGGACGGGCATGACGGAACAACTCGTCGTTGAGCTGGTAAGGAGCCAACTCCCGTAAACGGCTTGCCCCTTCTGCCTCGCGCCCCATGCTCACCCAAACGTCCGTGTAGAGCACGTCGGCACCGGCCGCCCCGTCTCTTGGGTCTTCCATGAACGTGATGCGGTGACTCGTAAACCGCTCCTTGAAACCGGCCGGAGGTTGGTAGCCGCGCGGGGCCGCAATCCGCAATTCAAACCCCAGCCGTTCGGCCGCCCACAACCAGGAACGGGCCA
>DASWVC010000248.1:0-2571 GCA_036401335.1 Chthoniobacterales bacterium | reverse complement strand
GTAATCGGGTTCCCACGCCCAGCCGATGGTGAATTTGTGGTAACGGAGCATGTCCATCACCCCGACCTGCGGTACGGCCGCACCAAACAGATCCGGCCGTTGCGTGAGCGCAGCGCCGATCAACAATCCCCCGTTCGAAGCACCTCTGACCGCAATGCGCTTGGGCGACGTGAACCGTGTTGAGATCAAACTTTCGGCTGCCGCAAAGAAATCGTCAAAGACGTTTTGTTTTCGCTCTTTGGTCCCTGCCAGGTGCCATTCCCGACCGTACTCGCCGCCGCCCCGGAGGTTCGGCATCGCGAACACGCCGCCTTTTTCAACCCAGGCCAGCCAGGCCGGAGAGAATTTCGGGGTGAGCGGAACGTTGAATCCGCCGTAGGCCGTCAGGTAAACGGGGTTGTTGCCGTCAAGCTCAAGCCCTTTTCGATGCAACACAAACATCGGCACCCGGGTGCCGTCCTTGGAGTGATAAAACAGTTGTCGGGCTTCATAATCTTCCGGGCGGAAATCGATTTGGGGCTTGCGAAACACCTCGTTCTGACGGGTCGCCAGGTCGTACCGGTAGACCGTCGCAGGGTAAAGGAAGGAGGTAAAGCTGTAGAAAAGTTCGGTTCGATCAGGATCCGCGGCGATTTCCGGCACCGTGCCGAGGGCCGGCAGCGGAATGTCGCCGGCCGGCTTGCCGTCCAGAGCAAAAACCTTGAGTTCAGCCTTGGCGTCGACCAGGTAGCTGACGACGAGTTTACCGCCGGCCAGCGTGCAGGATTCCAGTAAATCGCTGCGTTCCGGGATCACCTCGGTCAGGACACCTGGTCCTTTTTCATCCACGTCGGTCGCCACCACCCTTTTTCTGGGCGCGTCTTTATCGGTGATCAAAAACAACCGGCTGCCCACCACATCAAGCACGTCGTAATCGGCCTCAAAGCGATCCACCAGGACGCGGGTGGCACCCTCGAGGTTTGGTTTCAGGGGATCCTGGAGATCTTTAAGATAAACCAGGTCGTTGTCATCGGCTGCACGGCTGATGCCAATTACCAGGTAGCGGCCGCTGTTGGTCACCTTGGCGCCGAAAGACCAGTCCGGGTGTTCGGGTGCGTCCAGAATCAAACGGTCTTTCTCCTGTCCGTCGCCCAGTCGGTGGTAGTAGACCGACTGCCTGCGATTCTGCGCAGATTTGTCCCCCGGTTGCGGCTCGGGGTAACGGGGGTAAAAAAAACCTTGGTTGTCGTGGGTCCAGCTGATCCACGAAAATTTAATCCAGCGCAGCCGGTCCGGTTGGTCGTTGCCCGTTTCGATATCCCGGACCCGCACCTCGTTCCAATCCGAGCCACTGGCAGCCGTGGCGTAGGCCAACCATTTGCCGTCCTCGCTCACCGCCGTGACCGCGATCGCGACCGTGCCGTCCTTGGACAGCGTGTTCGGATCGAGCAACGGTTGGGGCTGCGCCTTGAGGTCCTTGGCTGCGTAGAGCACACTCTGGTTCTGCAAGCCGGTGTTGCGCATGAAAAAGTAGCGACCTCCTTTGTATTGAGGAGGGGAGAACCGCTCAAAATCGAGAAGGTTGGTGAGCTTGGTTCTAAAATCCTCCCGGTCCGGCAGCCCGGCCAGGTAACCAAACGTCAACTTGTTCTCGGCTTCCACCCATGCCTTGGTTTCCGGCGAGTCGGTGTCCTCCAGCCACCGGTAGGGATCAGCAACTTTGATCCCATGGTAATCATCCACGACGTCGCCCTTACGGGTTTCCGGGTATTGCAACGGTTCGCCGGCGAGCGCCGATGCACCAAAGGCAAAAAGAAATAAGCGGCCCAACATACCAGTCCTACCCAAGCATGTTTCCGGTTCACCAGCGAGCAGTCTGGCGCCTGATGCTTCACCTAATCGGGTCATGCCCGTTCGAGGAAACGTGCATCGGGGAGGTGAGGCCCGCCGAAAGGCCGGCATTGCCGCGGGCCGGTTTGCTGCACCTTGGGAAGCGGGCTTCAGCGGGGGCACGTTATGGGCAAGCTTTGACTTGTGGATGATCCCTGCCCATATTCCGCGCCTGATGCTGCTGTCGATTCTCATTCCGCTCCTTTTGGCAATCCTCGTGATTGTCTGCCTGTTGCTGACGCTGGTCGTATTGATGCAACGGCCCAAGAGCGAGGGTTTGGGGGCCGCGTTCGGGTCGGGAATGACCGAAAACATCTTCGGGGCCCAAACGTCTTCGGTGCTGACGAAAGCGACCGTTTACCTGGGTGGCATTTTTTTCCTGATCACGCTGCTCCTGACGGTTCTGACGGCTCGTCAGGGCACGACGCGTCGCGAAGGCCTGCTGGAAGGTGAAGCCCGTTCGGCAGCGGCGTTGCCGTCGCCGATGGCCAGCACACCCCCGGTGGCCGGCCCCTCCGCTTCGGCCGGCACTACCCCGCTGGCCCTGTCCGGCCCAACCCCGGGTGCGACGCCTGCCGCGACCGCGGGCGCTGAACCGGCGGCGGGCGCGGCTGCCTCGGCCAGCGTTGCTCCCGAGGCAAGCGCCGCTGCCCCGGCGGTAAGCGTCGCCCCTTCGCTTGGCGCTGCCGCAACCCCTGCTGC
>DASWVC010000247.1:0-4035 GCA_036401335.1 Chthoniobacterales bacterium | reverse complement strand
TCATCAAGGCTGCCGAAGGTAGAAGTGGGCGGCGCATAACAGAGGACGGCAAGCGGAGCATCGTTGACAAAGGTGAGGTGGTTTTGTAGCACCTCGGCTGCCACTTGGCGAGGGATCTCCGCCCAAAGCACGTTTACCCTGATCCAGGCAAAGGAAGGACGGTGCGCGCCCGGGTTGACGGTGACCCGTAAATGGCAGTAAAGCGTCCAACTGTCCATGACCTCCTCCCCTGATCACGAGCGGCGCCCGTTCCACTCCATTTATGCTCACGGGTTTATCCGTGCGGCCGTGTGCACGCCTCAGGTGCGGGTGGCCGATCCGGTGTTCAACGCAACCCGCACGTTGGGCCTGGCCCGGCGTGCCGCAGAGATGCACGCCGCGGTGGCTTTGTTCCCGGAACTGGGGATCTCCGCCTATTCCAACGAAGACCTCTTTCATCAGGATGCCTTGCTCGATGCCACACAGGCGGCGCTGGCGGACCTGATTCAGCAAAGCCTTGACCTTTCGCCCATCCTGCTGGCCGGGGCCCCGCTGCGGTTTGAAGGCAAGCTTTTCAATTGTGCGCTGGTGATCTACCGGGGGCAACTGCTCGGGATCGTGCCAAAAAGTTTTCTTCCGAATTACCGCGAATTTTATGAGAAGCGCCAATTCAGTTCCGGTCGCCACGCGGTCAGCCGGGAAGTTCGGTTTCTCGGCCAGATGGTGCCGTTCGGCAGCGACCTGATCTTTGACGCCGCAAATTACAAGGATTTCTCGGTTCACGTCGAAATCTGCGAGGACCTGTGGACGCCCATTCCCCCCAGCACGTATGCCGCCCTGGCCGGGGCCACCGTGCTGACGAACCTGTCGGCGAGCAACATCACGATCGGCAAGGCCGACTACCGGCGAGACCTTTGCGCGTCCCAGTCCGGCCGGTGCATTGCTGCCTACCTTTATTCAGCGGCCGGGCCGGGTGAATCCACCACCGACATGGCATGGGACGGACACGCCATCATCTATGAAAACAACGAACGGCTGGCCGAGGGTGAACGTTTTTTTTCTGAGGAACAGGTAGTGATGGCGGACCTGGACCTGGAACGCCTCGCCCAGGAAAGGATGCGGGTCACCAGCTTTAACGACGCGGTGGCCGACCATCGGGAACGCGTCCGCGCCATCCGCCGGATCCCGTTCGAATTCCAGGTCCCGTCAGGGTCCATTCCGCTCCGGCGCGAGGTCGAGCGTTTTCCTTACGTTCCCAGCAACCGGTCGGAACGCGACGAACGCTGTTTCGAGGCCTACAACATTCAGGTCCACGGCTTGATGAAACGCCTGCAGAGCACCGGGATCAAACGCATCGTCATCGGCGTCTCCGGGGGGCTGGATTCAACCCACGCGCTCATTGTAGCCGCAAAAACCATGGACCGGCTCAACCTGCCCCGTGAACGCATCCTGGCCTACACCATGCCGGGGTTCGCCACGAGCGGCTCGACGCTTAAAAACGCGCACGCCCTGATGCAGGCCTTGGGCGTCACTGCCCGCGAGCTCGACATCCGGCCGAGCTGCCGGCAAATGCTGCAGGACTTGGGCCACCCTTTCAGCGCGGGCGAGCGGGTGTACGATGTGACGTTCGAGAACGTCCAGGCCGGCGAGCGCACTTCACACCTTTTCCGGCTGGCCAATTTCAACGAGGGGATGGTGCTCGGCACCGGGGACCTGAGCGAACTGGCGCTCGGCTGGTCAACCTACGGAGTGGGCGATCACATGTCCCATTACAACGTAAATGCGTCGGTGCCGAAAACCTTGATTCAACACCTGATTCGCTGGGTCATCGGCTCCGCGCAATTCGACCAGCAGGCGAATCGAGTCCTGCAAGCCATTCTGGATACGGAAATTTCTCCTGAACTCGTGCCGTACGAGAACACCGCACAGGAAGGACCGGGACAAAGCACCGAAGAAAAAGTTGGGCCCTACGAACTGCAGGACTTTAACCTTTACTATGTCACCCGGTATGGCTTCCGGCCCAGCAAGGTGGCCTTTCTGAGTCACCACGCGTGGGCAGACAAGGCCCGGGGCATCTGGCCTGAACAGTTGCCCATGGAAAAACGGCGGGCATACGACCTTGCAACGATCAAAAAGTGGCTCGAAGTTTTCCTTTATCGCTTTTTCAAAACGAGCCAATTCAAGCGTTCCTGCGTTCCGAACGGGCCCAAGGTCGGCTCTGGCGGCTCGCTCAGCCCGCGAAGCGACTGGCGGGCGCCAAGCGATTCCGAGGCAGGCCCCTGGTTGGAAGAAGTCCGCCGCAACGTGCCCGGTTAACCTTGGATGCAAGCTTGGCCGGCCCACCGCATTTTTAATTGTTGCGCCAGCAGCCGCCTGACAGGCCTTACCGCCCATGAAAGATTACCTTCGGACCCGGCAGCAGATGGTAGACGCCGCGCTCGAGCGTTACCTGCCCAAAGCCACCGTTAAACCTAAGACCATCCATAAAGCCATGCGCTACAGCGTATTCGCCGGTGGCAAACGGCTTCGTCCCATTCTCTGCCTGGCGGCCGCCGAGTGCTGCGGGGGAAAGATGGAAACGGCGTTGCCGCTCGCCTGCTCGGTCGAGTGCATCCACACGTATTCTTTGATCCACGACGACCTGCCGTGCATGGACAACGATGATTTCCGGCGGGGCATGCCGACCTCGCACAAAGTGTTTGGGGAAGGCATTGCGGTCCTGGCCGGTGACGCCCTCCTCACCTTCGCGTTCGAACTGGCCAGCCAGGTTCCGGGCTGGCCGCGGTATTCACTCCGGGACGTGATCCGTGAGCTGGCCGTGGCCAGCGGAAGCCAACGCTTGATCGCCGGGCAGGTGATCGACCTTGAAAGCGAAGGCAGGAAAGTTTCCCTTGCGCAGCTACGTTTCATTCACCAATCAAAGACCGCCGCCCTCCTGTCTGCGTCCATCCGGCTCGGGGCCATGAGCGCCGACGCCACGCCTGGACAGCTTGAAAACCTGTCCAACTTCGGTTTGGCGCTCGGTCTGGCCTTTCAGGTGATTGATGACATTCTGGATGTGACGCAAACCTCTGAAAAACTTGGCAAAAGCGCGGGAAAAGACCTCGTGGCGGAAAAGGCCACCTACCCTTCCCTGGTCGGCCTGGAGCGGTCCCGCCAGCTGGCCAGGCGCCTGACCGCCGAGGCGCGCGCCGCGCTCCAACCTTTCGGCTCGCGTGCTGAACACCTCATGGGGCTCGCCGATTACCTTTTAGGCCGTGAATACTGACCGGGCCTCTCCCCTTCCCCTCCCCGGCCAGGGTTGTGCCGTTCAAAAAAGATTTGTCACCGGGCACGGGTCGTGGCAATTTCACCCTCTTTTTTAAGCACCCAGCACCATGGCGTACGCAATCATTCGAACGGGGAGTAAACAGTACCGGGTCAGCCCCGGAGAAGTTATTGAGGTGGAAAAGCTCGCGGGGGAAGCGGGTTCCAAGGTAACTTTCGACGACGTCGTGATGCATGCGGACGGGGCTGACGTGAAAACCGGCGCGCACCTGGGCGCGGTTAAAGTCACCGGCGAGGTGTTGGAACAATTCAAAGATAAGAAGGTCATCGCCTACAAATTTCGGCGGCGGAAGGGCTACCATCGGACGGTGGGCCACCGGCGCCGGCTTACCCGGGTAAGAATTGAGGCGATCGAGGCTTAACCGTCTAGGAACCCTGGCTCATCACATATGGCTCATAAGAAAGGTCAAGGCAGCGTTAAGAACGGACGCGACAGCGTCAGCAAGCGTTTAGGGGTGAAAAAGTTTGGCAGCGAAGCCGTCGTAGCGGGCAACATCATCATTCGCCAGCGCGGCACGAAATTTGTACCGGGCAAGAACGTAGGGCTGGGTCGGGATTACACCATCTACGCCTTGGTGGATGGCAAGGTCCGGTTTGACCGGGTGGGTCGCCGGGTTAATGTCGATCCGACTGCCGTGGCGCCAGTGAACACGTAGAGGAAAACCGGCAACGAGATTCCCTCCCGACGGAAAAAGCGCCTCGATCTTTGAGGCGCTTTTTTTGTTTTTT
>DASWVC010000246.1:0-4534 GCA_036401335.1 Chthoniobacterales bacterium | reverse complement strand
CGACCTCGACGACCTGGAAGCAACGGTCCACAGCAAGGATTTCAATCCGCACACCGTGAAAGCGGAGGTCTGGCTTGAGCCCAGCAAATCGCGCATGTCGGAACGGGCCGGGTTAAGGATTGCGCTGGCCGATCCCAAGATCGTTCCCGCGGGCGACCCGCAAACGGTGCGGTCGCTGGAACCGGGCAACAACGAGCGGGTCTCGCTGCTGGACGTTCAAACTGAACGGGGAGCCAGCGAACTGGGTTTGACCATCAACACGGTGCTGCTGCCGAACGGCAACGTGGAAACCGCTCTCGGGGTGGAAAACGCCGCGCCGACCCGGAAATCACGGCACGGCGGCACGATCCGGCGTTCGACAAATCACACGGTCGAGCTTTCCCCGGCGTCCCAGGTGATCGAAGTCGACGGCATCCTGGCGCCGCCCGACGAAACCAAACTGGCGCAGGAACCGTGGGTGAAACGGCTCTTTAACCGTTGGACGGCCAAGCACGGCACAACGCGGCTGGTGCTGAAGCTGTCGGTGGAAGGTACAGACCCCGCGGTGCCTAATGAACCTCAGCCGGCCCCGTCGCCGGCGCACCGGGGACTGGCGGCAGCGGGGAAGCGGGTGTCGGAGTAGAAGAAGGTATCGGCGTGACGGCGTGGAGAGGGGCGCGCCGCTCCGGTAGGGGAGCTTGTCCCCAAGCGCCCGGGAGAGGGTGTCGGGGCAACGGACTATGGGGGCAACGGGGTAGAAGGGGGTGAGGACCCGGTCCGAAGGAGACGGCTTACTGGCCATGAGAATCTGCAAAAAAGTATTTTTTGCACTCACGGTGATCTGTTCACGCGTGTTTGCGTCTCGAATGGTCCGTCATTTCATGGCCGTGCGGATGACCGGAGCGCTAAAAGGGGCGCTTGAGGACAAGCTCCCCTACCGGGGACACCACCCGATACCCCGGTCGGCGCGGGACCGCCGACCCTACCGACCCCGATACCCCGTCACCCCGATACTCCGTTACCTGCTCCCCGCTCTTGCGCTGTGCTTGCAGGAAGCAGGCGCGGCGGACATGGAACCGGAGGCGGCGCTGCGATCCGCCGAGAACCGTCTGATCCAACGGCTGTGGCAAATGCCGTTTTACCTGACCACAGCCCGGCCACGTGGTTCGCCTGAGGGAGCGCAGGGAGGATACGGTCCGTGGCGGGAACAGGTGGTGGCCACGGTTTTCTGGGTGGGTGAACCCGCAAGCCTGCGCAATCCGGTATCTAATAAAGCGAGTGCGTGGGATCCGGTCTGGCGGCAGACATTCGGCGGGGTCGATGACCCAAAGGAGCGCGTGGGAATGTTTCCGGCCAGGTTTTTGCCGAGGCGCAACCCGTTCTACGTGGCGCTGCCGTTCAATGACCGGGTGGACGACCCGAACCGGCCGCCGCTGAACCAACTGGTGCCATGGTCGGTGAGGGAACCGTTGCGACCGGGGGCCGACAGCGTTTGCCAGGGCGCCTGGATCGCCGTTCGCAACGCCGCGGGCATAAGCTGTTACGCGCAGTGGGAAGACGTTGGGCCTTTTGCAACGGACCATTGGCAATACGTGTTCGGCCAGGAACGGCCCCGGCCCAACCGGAACGGCGGCGCCGGCATCGACCTGAGTCCATCCGTCCGCGACTACCTGGGGTTGAACGGTTTGGACGTGGTTGACTGGAAATTCGTCAGGAAAGAAGCGGTGCCGCCGGGTCCGTGGCTCTGCTACGGCCGGGACGGCACGACGCTCAACGTGCCGCTGGTGGTAAGCGCACTGCGCGACGTGCTCAGGCAATGAACCGCGACGGTTTAAGTGCGGTCGCTTTTGACCGTTGATTCGTAGAGCCCCATAGAGGTCCGATCCGGAACGGGCTGGAAGTGTTGCCCGACTTTTACAATCTGCTCCTGAGCGAACTGACGGAGGCCATCGTCGCCACGACGCCGGAGGGCCGGGTTACCTACTGGAACCCGGCTGCGCACCGCGCCTTCGGCTACACCGCTGATGAAGCCGTGGGCCAGCTCATCAATGAGATGATGGTGCCTGCGGACAGGTGGGCAGAGGAGGGCAGAATGCTCACGCAGGCCTCGGGCGGGTGCATTGCCACCTACGAAGCGGTCCGACGAACAAAAGCCGGTTGTTTGATTGAGGTGGTTGTTTCCACGAAAGGCGTGCGCAACGCGGCTGGCCAGGTGGAGTTCATGGTGTCCAGCATGAGGCCGGATCTGAAACTTCGCCGCCACGTGGAACCTGCTGAACCCCCCGGTGGCAACTGCAAGGAAAGGTCGCGTGCGTTGAGCTCCATGGAGGAACTCGACGTGCCGCAGGCGGATCCGCCGGACCAACTCGAGCTCACCGCCTGCAAGCAAGCTGAAGAACAACTGCTCTGGAAAACCGCTTTTTTCGAGGCCCAGGTTAACTCCGCACAGGACGCCGTCCTGGTCGTTGACACCGAAGGGAGGAAAATCCTGCAAAACCAACGCATGATCGACCTGTTTCAAATTCCGCGGGAATTTGCGGACGAACCTGATGACGTCCGGCAATTGCAACACGTCGTTGCCCAGATCAGAGACCCCAAGCCTTTCTTTGATAAAATCGTCCACCTTACCGCCCATCCCAACGAAATCGGTCACGACGAGGTGGAGCTCCTGGACGGCAGAATCATTGACCGGGACTCGGCTCCCGTCCTGGGCCACGACGGGAAACCTTACGGAAGGATCTGGGCGCTTCGCGACGTCACGGCACGCAAACAGGCCGAGGAGAAACTGCGCTGGCAAACCGCCTTTTTCGAAGCCCAGGTTAATTCGGCCCAGGATGGAATCCTGGTGGTCGATCACAAAGCCGGAATGATCCTGCAAAACCAACGCATGATCGACCTGTGGCGAATCCCCCAGGAATTTGCTGATGAAATTGATGACACGAGACGATTGCGGCACGTCGTCGATCAGGTCAAAGACCCGAAGCGTTTTGTCGAAAAAGTGGTGCACCTGTACACCCACCCCAACGAAATCAGCCACGACGAGGTGGAACTCGTGGACGGCAGAATCATTGACCGTTACTCGGCGCCCGTGCTGAGCCGTGAAGGCGGGTACTATGGAAGGATCTGGGCATTCCGCGACATCACCGAGCGCAAGCGGACGGAGGCGCAGCTCGCCCTTGCCCGTGACGCCGCGCTCGAAGCGTCGCGCTCCAAATCGCAGTTCCTGGCCAACATGAGTCACGAGATCCGCACGCCGATGAACGGGGTCATCGGAATGACTGCGATGTTGCTCGAAACGTCATTGACGCCGGAGCAACAGGAGTTCGCTGAGACCATCCGCTCGAGCGGCGAAGCGCTGCTGGTCGTCATCAACGACATCCTTGATTTCTCGAAGCTTGAAGCCGGCAAGATCGTGTTCGAGGATCTTGACTTTGACTTGCAGGCGGTGCTCGAGGAAACCCTTGGAGCGCTGGCCGAAACGGCACAGACTAAGCGCATCGAGCTTGCTGGCCTGGTCGAGCCGGGGGTGCCGACGCGCCTTCGGGGCGACCCGGGCCGGTTGCGTCAGGTTCTGACGAACCTCATCGGCAACGCC
This sequence comes from Chthoniobacterales bacterium, assembly GCA_036401335.1. GTDB lineage: Bacteria > Verrucomicrobiota > Verrucomicrobiia > Chthoniobacterales > JAFAMB01 > DASWVC01. Next base: position 960 of record DASWVC010000246.1, on the reverse strand, counting down.
GTCAAGTTCACCCACACCGGCGGGGTCTGCATCCGCATCACGGCGGAATGGGAGACGGCCGAAGAGGTGCAGGTGCGTTTCGAAATTCGCGACAGCGGGATCGGCATCCCGTCGGAAGTCCAGGCACGGTTGTTCCAGCCCTTCGTGCAGGCCGACGGTTCAACCACGCGCCGATACGGCGGCACCGGCCTCGGGCTAGCGATCTGCCGGGAACTGGTCGATCGCATGGGCGGCCGCATCGGCCTGGAAAGTACGCCCGGCAAGGGATCATTGTTCTGGTTTACGACGCTCTTGATCAAACAGGTTCACGCCCGGCCCGAGGTGGACGCCAATCACCGGCTGGTTCAGGCGCGCGTGCTGGTCGTGAAGTCGAGTGAAAACGCGCGTGACTTCCTCTGCCGTCAACTCGTGGCCTGGCGGGTACGCGCCCGCAGTGCCGGCACGGGCGAAAGCGCACTCACGGAGTTGCGTCATGCCGCGGCTGAAGGCGACCCTTATGCCTTGGCCCTGATCGATCTGCAACTTCCGGACCTGGACGGCTTAACGCTGGCCCGCGCCATCAAAGCTGAACCGGGGCTTGCGGCCGCCCACCTGGTGCTGCTGACGCCGTTTGGCAAGGCGCCTTCGGCGCAATCTTTGCAAACGGCCGGCGTCGCCGCGTGCCGTTCCAAGCCGGTGCGTTATTCCACACTGCTTGAAGGCCTGATCGAGGTCATGGCGGCGGCGGCGCCCCCGCCGCCGTCCGCCGGGCCCACTGCTCCGCAGGCAGCGCCGGTCGAGGACCGGCCGCTGCGGCGGGTGCTCGTGGCCGAAGATAACCTCGTCAACCAGCGCGTGGTGCTCTCGCAACTCCGCAAACTGGGGTACGCCGCAGAGGTGGTAGCCAATGGCCGTGAAGCGCTGGCCGCCCTGGAGCGCACCCCCCATGAACTCGTGCTCATGGATTGCCAGATGCCGGAG
>DASWVC010000245.1:0-7207 GCA_036401335.1 Chthoniobacterales bacterium | reverse complement strand
GAGAGAAACGTGCAACTCCTCTTCCAAGTTCTTGATCTGCCGGGTAAGCGAGGGCTGGGCAAGGTGGAGCTGCGTGGCTGCTTTGGTGACACTCATCTCCTCAGCCACCGCAACGAAGTAGCGGAGATGTCGTAGTTCCATGGCGTGCAGAAGCGGTTCCGACCTCTAGCTGTGACGTGGGCAGGTGTAAACTCGTCCACGCCTCTCCCCAAGGCAATGCACGGGGAATAGACTCGGTAAATGGCTTTTAGCAAGGTTGGACTGCCCGCTCCAAGCACCTGGTCAATACCGGCACCGGCAAGTTTCTGCTCCATAGTCTAAAACTATGATGAGGTGAACAACGAAGTATTGGCCGGGCCCGTTCCAGGGGAGTCTGGTTCGGCACAGGTTCGTTTTTCAGCTTCGGTCCCAACTACAACACACCCATCTTATGAAACTGCTCAGTACCATCGCCCCTGCCGCCACGCACGATCTCTTCGACTACGCCGTCGTTGATCAAAGCCACGAGAACATCGGCACGCTCAACAGCATGTGGAACAACGAACAGACCGGCGCCCTGGAGTTCCTCGGCGTTAAAACCGGCTGGCTCTTTGTCTCGAACCACGTTGTGCCTGCCGACAAGGCACAGGTCGACGAGTCGACGCGCACCATCCAGGTGCCTTACCCGCTGGCCCTGATCAAGGACGCACCGGCCGTCGATGCGGATGCGGAAATCAGCGGCGACCAGGAAGCCGAAATCTATCGCTACTACGGCGGAAGCAGCACGGCGACAACGGCTGCCCGGACCACGACCGAGGGTGCAGTGCGCGAGGGTAGAACGGGAGATAACGTTGAGGTGCCCCTCAGCGAGGAACAGGTCAAGGTTGGCAAGCGCACCGTGGACGCCGGATCGGTGCGCCTGCGCAAGGTTGTTCGCCAGGAGACCGTCACTCAACCCGTGGACGTTCGCCGCGAGGACGTCGTCGTTGAACGCGTCGGGGCCGACCAGGTCCGTGCCGGCAACGCCACCTCAGGCTTCAAGGAAGAAACCATTGATGTGCCCTTGACCCGCGAGGAAGCGGTCGTGTCCAAAGAGGCCCACGTGACCGGAGCGGTTCGCGTGCACAAGACTGCTGATGTGGATACCCAGAACGTCAGCGAGACCGTCCGCAAAGAGGACGTTGAAGTCGTTCGCGACGGCAAGACCGAAGTAAAGCGCGACAGCGACCGTACGCGCCGCTAACCAGCCGCCCGCCGCTCGTTCACAACCAATACCGTTTACCTTTTTCTTCTTATGGCTACCAATGACAACCTTCGCCGCACCGTCGTGCCGGCCGAAACCACTCCTGTGAGGACTGAATCCACCACCTTTAGTGCTGAGGCACCCTTGGCTGAAGGGGGCCGGCACTTGCAGGGCACCACGGCTGTGCCCGCGCCGATGGCGGCCGTGAAGCGCATCTCCTGGGGCGCGATCCTGGCGGGCGTCGTGATGGCGCTCGTCGCCCAACTGGCCTTCAGCCTGCTGGGCCTGGGCTTGGGCGCCAGCGCTTTCAATCCCTACGACAACCATTCGGCCGGCAGCTGGGGCATCGGCGCGACGCTCTATACCCTGCTGAGCGTGTTGATCTCCCTGTTCACGGGCGGCTACGTGGCGGGCCGGCTGGCCGGATTTCCGCACCGCCAGGACTCCATGCTCCACGGGTTGGTCACCTTCGGGCTGACGACCTTGCTGGGCTTTTACCTGCTGACCAGCGGCCTGGGCACGATCATCGGCGGGGCGGGCAGCCTGGTCTCCTCGGTGGTGTCGGCCGCGGGCCAAGGCGCCGCCCAGGCGGGTCCTGGCCTGATGGATACGGCCAAGCAGAAGTTGCAGGACAACGGGGTAGACTTGTCCAACCTCCAAGGGCAAGGGCCTAAGGCCCAGCAAACCGCCGATCAGGCCCAGCAAGCGGCTGATCAGGCAAAAGCCAAGGCGATGGAAACAGCCGATGCGGCGCGTCAAGGCGCGGCCAAAGCAGGCCTGGCCTCGTCGCTGGCTCTGCTGTTGGGAGCGCTGGCGGCGGCCCTGGGCGGCCGGGCAGCCACTCCGCGCGATGGCAGTGGCATAACCGCCGTGGGCAGGGTGTAAAAGCCGCAGGCCAAACGTTTACCGCATCACCACGATGCATGGATCCAGACTAGTCGAACCACCAACCGAAACAAACGCATGAAGAATCCCAATCAACAGACCAACCCCGGCGCGGGCTCACGCCCTGACGCCATTCCTGCTCAGGCAACTACTCCTACGGTGGCCGGTGCCGCGAGCGCAGCCCTGGCCAAGGCTGTGGACCCGGCTGCCCACGATGCCTACTGGCAGGAACACCACGAGAAGCAGCCGTTCGTTCAACCCGGGCAAGGCTACGCGAGCTACCAAGCCGCCTACCGGACCGGCTATGAAGGAGCGCGCAAGCACGGCGTGGATTTGAAGCGTGAAGAACTCGAGCCTAAGCTGGCCCAAGATTATGCCGGCCTTCGGAACCGCCAAAGCGTTGAGTGGGAGCATGGCAAAGCAGCGGCCCTGGCGGCTTACGACCGGGGGGCGGAGGAGATTAACATCATCCTGCACGAGGAACGGTTAAGAGTCGGAAAGCGTGAGGTGGAATCTGGCCAGGTTCACGTGCGCAAGGTCGTGCATACCGAGCAGGTCAACGTGCCGGTTGAACTCCGGCGCGAGGACGTCGTCATTGAACGCGTGCCCGCCAGTGAAGTCCGCCAGGGCAATGCGTCCGACGCGTTCGCAGATAAAACCGTCGAAGTGGTGCTGCACGCCGACGAAGCCGTGGTGTCCAAAGAAGCCCACGTCACGGGCGCAGTGCGCGTGTCGAAGACTGCTGAGGTTGAAACGCGGGTCGTTACCGACAGCGTTAAAAAGGAAGACGTTGAGGTCGTCCGCGAAGGGGAGATCCGGCGCGGGGATCTGGGCAAGCCAGGGAAGCTTTAAAGAGCGGTTGGGCGCGGCTGCAGAAGGGACCAGGGTTCTAGTTTGCACCGGTCTTTTGTGATCGGTGCAAGCTCAAGGGCAATTCAGCTGCTCCCCTTGGGGTCCAAAAGGGAAAGGCGAATTGCTAGAGCGCTGTAGGGTTCCAGTCATGAGGTTATCCCACGCGTGAGTAGTCGACGTGTGGCGATCCCTGGATCGGCTGCGATCTCCCAGACGCACCCGGATGGCCGCCTGCCCCGTCATCTTCCTTCAGGTACAGGAGCAAACCGGCACGGTGCAGTTCCTGGGCATCTCGACCACTTGGGTCAGTGCCCTGGACCTGCTCGTGCCGGTGGAGGAGCCGATGAAACGCAACGCTTGGTTCGAATTCCTTACTCCTGGCCATGCCACGGGTAGGCCAAGCGCCCCGTCTTCCGGTGGGTGCTGCACTGACCCGAAACGGGAGCATGATTTGGCTGCCGATGAATTTTTCGATCGAGGATGAGTCCCCGCTCGCGCAGGAAAGCGGTTACCGGAAGTGTTGCGATCGAAACACCGCCTGCAGGCATTTCACCGTGCGGGTTCTGTTGGAGCCGCTGCCGTAGGTGGCCCAACGGGTGCGGGTAAACTCGCGGGTGTGGTTGGCACCTGGAGAAGCATGGCAGGCCCACCCGAGCCCGAGCCGCCCAGGAAAACGTTCGGGTAAGCGCCGTTCCAGCGACCGATGAGGTCGCGTTGGACGTCCAGGGCCCGAAGCTGAATGAAGACGGGGCTCGCGTTAGCGAGTGCCGCATTCACGGTTCGGATGGCTTCCGCCTGACCTTCAGCCTCGCGTTGCGCCACTTTAGCTTTGGCGTCTGCGGCCAGCAGCAAACGCTCATTTTCTTTTGCCTGGGCTTCAAATTCCGCCTGCCGGACCACCCGTTGCTGCTGGGCAATAATCGTCTGATCAATCGATCGCTGGATTTCGGTGTTCTCGTAGTTCAAACCGCCGACCAGGGAAAGCGCACTGATCTCGACCCCGCGCTTGCCATAAAAATCGACGAGATCGTTGAGGGAAGCATCCGTTATTTCCTGCTTGTGGTTGCGAAGGTCATCAAGCGCATACTTCGCGCAGACTCGCGCCACGGCTTGTTGCACCCGTGCGCGGGCTTCGCCGTCGATAACCATGGCCAAGGAGCCGTTCGGGTAATAATACAGGAATCGGGCGGCTCCCTCTTCGGTTACCCGGCCGACCACGGACACACCTACAGAAAGGTTGGCGCTGTCTTTTGACTCGACGTAGATGACCTGGTTTCGCGGATCCGTGCCCGACTTCTCCGAAGACGTCCACTCGCGAACCACCGGCGTGCGCGAAACAGTGACCAATTTTAAGGTCTGAACGTAATGCCCGTCCCACGGGTAATAGCCGGTCTGAATCCAGCGGTGAGGAATCAGCACCCGTTTGGTCGGCACCTTGCGCGATTCAATGTATTCGATGCTGCTGAACCGCGCCTGGCCTCCCAGGTTTTGTTCATCCAACGGAATGGTGAAGGCAGTCTCGTTCGGGGCGATCTCCATGAATTCGGGAACGTCGTAGGGCCGAATGCAACCGGTCAGGAAGAGGCAGGGCAAGACCAGCACTACAGAAATCGGCAACAGGCGCCACGAGCGATCTTTGCTGCGGAATTTTCGCCACCTGGTTCGCACCTCCGGTCGAATCAGGAAGTAAGCGAGAACAAGCCACGCCACCACTGCCAGTATTTCCCCGGCACGATAAAGCTGGTAGCTCGCCAGGAGTCCGGTCACGTTCGCATCGGGGTTTTCGAGCGACTTCGCCGCGAGCACCGCCATGCGGTTGGAGAAAAACGTGCTGCTTACGAGAAGGTCGCTGCAAAACAAAACCAGCGCTGCGGCGAACAGGAGGAAGATTCTAAAAATCAGTGGCATAAAAGGGCGTGCCGCCCGGGACAACCGGCGGCCAAGCCGCACTTTTCCAACGACGGTCCGCACGCATTCGACAGACGAGGCTACATCAGGAATGTTCCTTTGCCAAACGGGGGAACCCGGCGCCTGAAGCCAAGCGCCACCAGCAGGCTTGGCGCCACCCCCAACGATGGGGTGCGGCGCACACGGCTCGGCAGCGCTTGCCAACCCGGTTCCAGCCGCGGAGGCCTTCCATACGGTTGCCGGCCCGCTCTAAAAAATCGGCGTGAGCGGGGTTGCCTTGAACCCGTAACCCGGACTAACCCACAAAAAAGAATCGGATGGGTTAACAGGCAAGGGGGCGTTTATTCTGCACCTGCCAGTCCGGCCAGGCCCACGCCATGTTCGGGCTCCTCCGCCGGCTTTGGCGCCACCCGGGCAAACTTTGCGACGGCCACCATGATCACGGCTACCATCAGGTAACTAACGGCTACCACGGGAGTTTGTCCGATCCCGATTTTCTCGCCGTGCATGAAGCCGAAGAAGGTCAGGATGGCACCGGCCAATGCAAAGGCGCCGGCCATCATGAAGCGCCGGTCAATCATGAATACCGCGATGGCTCCCAGGATGAGGCCGGCGAGAATCGCGCCGCCGCCCAGGACTTCCAGCCCATGGTAGAGCACGCCCGTCTGACCCAGTTTGTCAAAGCCGACCGCGGCCGCGCTCGTGCCGGCCGCACCCAGGGAGTTGTCGATCTGCAGCTTGCCCCAGGCCGCCAGGTGCGGAGTTAGCGCCAGGATGATGGCCGGAGCGTGACTTTTGGGGTTTTCCTGGAACGCTTGCGCTCCGATCAACATTCCGATGTAGAGAAGGATCGGCGAGATGGCCACGACCGGTACCAGGGTGACCACCAGCGAAATGATGCCAAGCCAGGAAAGTAAAATCACCATGACGCCCGTTGCGGCGGAATAGCCGATCCTTCCTCCCATCGCTTTCCAACCCGGGTGGCCGATGTACACCGCATTGATGAACGGGTTGCCCATGAGGCATCCGATCAGGCTGACGACGCCGTCCGCCGTCAACACCCGGGTGGTGGGAAAACTGTCACCCGCGACGGCCGCACTCTCGACGTTGTCCATCGCCTCAACCAGGTCATAGATGCCGAACGGGATTGCGGTCACAAGGATGACGCCGAGAAATTGGAATCCGGAAAACACATGCCCTACCGCAGGCACAGGAAAGGAAAAGCCAAAATTCGCGAATGAATGGGATAAGCTTTCCAGGCTCATCCCGCCGTACCCAAGACCAAGGGCGGTTGAACCCCAGGCGATGACCGAACCGACGAGCATGGCCACCAGTCCTGCGGGAATGCCGCGAAAGTACCGGACGCCGCCAAACCAACTTGCCAGGATGATGGCCAGGCAAGGTATGCCAATCACCGGGGTCATGAACATTTCCAGGGCCGGCCGCATCGAGATAAAGGCGATCGACACCCCGGCCAGCGTGCCGAGCAGGGCCGCCCGCGGCGTAATCCGGCGGATCACCGGAGCCAAGAACCCGCCAACCATGAGCACAAAGCTTTGAATGAAGACCCACCTCAACCCTGCTTCCCAGCCTTTTACCGGATCGCCGGTCCTGGTGGCGATTGGGAGCATGATCACGAACGTAACGACAAACATGTGGGGCACGCTGATGCCCGAGGGCAGCGCGCAAACGTCCGTCCGACCGGTGCGTTTCGCGAGACGGTATGCCAGAAACGCATAGTACACGGTGCTGAGAAACAGCATCATTCCAGTCGCGGGCAGGATGCGGCCGAAAACCAGGGCATCAGGCATCTTCAATACAAAACGCAGCAACCCGCTCAGGACGAGGAGGTTCACGAGTATATTGGTTCCGAAACCGAAGAAGGCGTTCCAATCTCCGGGGGTCCACAGGGCGGGCTTTGGGTTGTTCACGGGTTCTTTCCTTTATTCAAATCGGGGTTCCGGCGGGCTGAGAAGCGGTCGGTTGAAGGGCAGCGAAGATCCGCGCGGAATCCGATACCCAGCCGAAAATGCCGCCCTGCGCTTTGATCATCTCGAGGCCTGCTTCCTGAAAGGCAGGAAAGTAAGACCCCACGCAGTCTGCCGGGACGAGGCAATCGTACCCGCGATCGTTGGCCTCACGCACCGTGGTGTTCACACAAACTTCCGTGGTGACTCCGGTCACGATCAGGTGCTGGATGCCGCGGTTCTGCAGGATCGCGTGCAGATCGGTGGCAAAAAAGGCGCCCTTTCCCGGCTTGTCGATCACCGGCTCATGGTCAAGGGGATACAGTTCCGGGATGATGTCGTGTCCGGATTCACCGCGGATCAGGATGCGTCC
>DASWVC010000244.1:0-24538 GCA_036401335.1 Chthoniobacterales bacterium | reverse complement strand
GCGCCACGTCTCGGATCTCGTGTCTCATGACATGCTGTTTTGGCAAGCAATGGGCAGGGCTGGATTCGAACCAGCGAAGGCGTAAGCCAGTAGATTTACAGTCTACCCCGTTTGGCCACTTCGGTACCTACCCGTCGACGGGAGCCACCGGTAAAACCCCAGCGCGGGTAAACCGGCGAGAGCGACGTATATAGGTCGACCAATTTCACCGCGCAAGTGCTTTTTGCACGCTCAACCCGGGCGCTGGGACGGGTCCTGGACCGCTGGTGAGCGGATTCAACCGCGCCCCGATGAAAACTCCTGCGTCAGCGATTGAACGTTGCTAAGATTGAACGTCGCCAAGGCCCCTTTCCTGGTTTGCGACGTACTGTGATCAGCAAAGGCTTGGCCCTGGCGGGAGAACATGGACACCTGGAACTTTTCTTTTTTGTTGCTGGTGAGCTTCTTGGCGATCAGCATCGTCGGCGTGGCGATGCTGCCGCTCGACGGTTGCCGGCCAGAGCCGTCCCTCTCCCCCGATGGCCCACCGGACCTGGTCGGTCCGGAACCGGGTGTACTTATGCCGCGTCTTGAACTCGCGTCGCTGTACCTTCAAGAGCTGGAAGCGCGCAATTGGAAGAAGCTGACGGTCTGCCTGGCCGCGCCGACTCCTTCGCTTGCCGGCAAAGCTTCCCGCGGGCCGGATCTGCCGCGATTTTCACACCGCTGATGTTCCTTCCGCTGCGGTGAAAAAGGTTTATCGCAGGGTTCGGTGGCCGAAATCTTTTGCGACAACTTGCGCCGCGTTGCGGCCGCTGGCGCCGAAAACCCCGCCGCCCGGATGGGTGCTCGCTCCGGTCAGGTAAAACTTGTCAAAGGGAGTCCGGTACTGGCTCAGCTCAGGCAACGGCCGGAAAGAGAACATCTGGTTGATGCTCATTTCCACGTGCATAACGTTGGCCCGCAGCAGCCCCAGCCGCTGTTCGATGGCAAGCGGGGTCTGGATAAAACGATCGAGGAGCGCGTCGCGCATGTTGGGAGCGTACCGGCAAACCTGATCGTAGATTTTGTCGGCTTCACGTTCGGCGATGGCGTCCCACTGCTCGCCGTTGCGCAATTCATACGGGTGGTATTGCGCCCAGGCGAAGAGGACGTGCTTGCCCGGCGGAGCGAGCGTGGGATCGAGGGCGGAGAACGTCATGGCGAGCACCGCCGGATGCTCAGGCGGTCTACCTGCGGCGTAGTCGCGGTAAGCCGCGCCGAGGTACTCGCGGTTGGGGCAAAGTAACTGCATGGCGGAGTGGGCCGGACCGATCCCCTGCGCGTTCCGGGGCTGGCCGGGGTATGCGGGAAGTGCCGAAACGGCATGACGCACGGTCATGCCGAAGCCATTGCCGATCTGAATGGTATTGACGCGGCGTCGGAGCTTTTCCCCGGCGACCTTCGGATCCAGAAGATCCCGGAGTGCCGTCACCACGTGGCAAGCGGCAACGACCGCTTTTCCCCGGTAAACACCTGCAGGCGTCTGAACCTCCCAGCTTTCCCCGTTTTTCGTGATCCTCTCCACCGGGGCATCGAGCACAACCTGCCCTCCGGACGCTTCCAGAGCTCTGGCTAGGGCCTGGGTCAAGGCGCCCGAGCCGCCTTTGGCGCGCCAAGCGCCGTGTTTATGGATCATTGCCTGCCAGCCGACAAGGTCGCCGGTGCCGAGTTCTTCCGGGGGCGGCCCTGATTGCGCGGCTAGCCAAGTCAGGGCCGCGCGCACCTCCTCGGAGGTAAAGGTACTCTGAATCAGGTGGCCGTAGCTTCCCAGCAGGGCTCGGGTGATGTCCATCGAACTCCACACCTTGCGGCTCTGCGGCCGGAACAGGTTGCGTTTGGCGATCGTGCCCACGATCGCTCCGAACGAGGGCGGCTTGAGAAACACGTCCCACACCCCTTCGTTCAGTTCGCCCCAGGTTTTCACAAACTCTTTGTACGCCGACGCATCCGACGGGCTCACCGCGGCAATGCTGTCGCACGTCCGGCCAACGTCCCGGTAAAAGCTAATGGATCGGTCGGAACCTGGGATGGGGTAGAAAGCCCAGGGATCCATTTCCACGTAGGCAAGCCCGAAACGCGCAAGCTCGAGTTCCTCCATGATCGGCGTACTCCGGAACATGATGTGAACCGAGGAACCCACGTCAAACCGGTACCCAGGCACAATTTCCTCCGTACAAACTGCCCCCCCGACCACTCCCCGCCGTTCCACAACGCAGACCTTGAGCCCGAGCCGCGCCAGGTAACAGGCGCAGATCAAACCGTTGTGGCCGGCACCTACCACGACTACGTCGTGCATGTTCTGTCCATTCCTTTGCGGGCCGGCCTGGCCGGTTCAGTGCCTGCTTAGCCTGCCTCCAAAGGCGTTTCAGACGGGGCCACTTCCCGCATCAACTTCCAGAAAAATCCGGCTGAAGGGGTAACTTTCTTCGGCAATTTGGTCACGTACCGGATCGCGGCAATCTCGCTTTTCGGCAATTTCGGGGCTTTATTCGCACGCGCGGTCGCGCGGTAGAGCACCATCACGGCCCCGCGTTCCGGGCGGTCCATCAGGTGCAACATTTCCAGGGATTCTACCTTGAGGCTGGTTTCCTCCCGCACTTCGCGGATAAGGGCATCACGCATGGCTTCACGCGCCTTCACCTTGCCTCCCGGAAGGGTCCAAAAGCGTTGCCCCGCCGTTTGTTGAACGAAAAGCACCGCCCCCTGATCATCCTCAATCCAGGCCATGACGGAAACCTCTTTTCGCGGCGCTCGTTTCGGCGCTGGTTTTTTCACATCAGGTCAATCATCCCGCCAACCCTTCGGCTCGGTGCACACACTCCCACGAATCGTACCGACCATACGCAAATTTGCGAGTAGATTCTCGACGGGCGAGCGGTCGCGTCCGCAAAAGGGTCCAGGGCGTGGTCAGGCCGGAGCTCCCGGTGTTTGTCACCGAGTCCCAAGACGTGATGCCTGTGCAACGGGATGCGGATGACGACCGGATGGCTGCGTGATACGATCGCGCGCATGGACATCGCCCGCTCGAGCCCTCTTCCCGTTGAGGTTCTTACGGCTCCCCTCCGGCCGGACGCGGAGGGCGCATCGGTCAGCTTTGGGCTGGTCATTCAGGACCGGAACGGCCGCCCTCCCTTCATTCTGCTTCGGCAGACGTTGCAAGCCTCGGTTTACCTCGGGTGCCTGCGGGATGGGGCAGGCCTCGCGCGTCAGTGGGTGGAGGTTTGGGCGCAAGATCCGGCGCGCCTCAGGGGCGCGCTGCACCCAGGCCTTTCCCGGTCGACCAACCACGCAATGGATGAGCTCTGGCAGGAACAATCACGCCAGCTGCGTGAGCTCAACCCGGACCGGATCTTCTACACCGGCTGGGAAGACCACCCGGCTGCGCCGCTGGTCGTTGACGTTGCAAGCCGCACCGCCAAACCTCTGCAGGAGCCGGCAACCAGCCGGGAGTTGGTCCTTTGCACGGATGACGCCTTTTTGCAGGCCGCCGGTCAACCAACCTACCGGGATTCGCTGCACCGCTTCTTCTGGGCCGGCACCGCCAGCCCCGGCGAACCCCTGTATAGCTTCGAGGACGCTGCCGTTGGTGCAGGGGTGCACCGCCTGGAGTCCGGGCAGGTTTTCAACGTTGCCGGCGGCCCGCTCCTGCTTCGGCCCCTCGCGCCTTTGTCCTTGTCCGAATACGCCGGCCTGCTTTCCGGGAAAGCTTGGGACAGCGCACGTCTGCCGGAAGAAGTGCTGGCGCGTTTGCCGCCAACCTACGCTCGGCTTCAGGATGAAGAAGAGGTGGTTCATGGGGAATCATTTTTCCTGCAGGCGCGCGCCGGCGGGGAAGCGCGGGTGCTGGAAACGTTATTTTTGAAACTCAACCTGTTTGCCCAGATGATCGAACAAGTCGAGCGCTGGACCACCAGGCAACAAGGGCCCTTTCTGCACCTCACACCTGCAAGTTTCCGAGTGCACCTCAATGAGACTGCCACTGGTCTCCCCGGGTTCTGGGCCGCCCACGTCGACTTTGCGGAACCCGCGGCTGCCTGGCGCGTGCCGCTGGGGCAGACGGACCACCCGTATTTTGTGACTCCGACCCTGCTCTCCGCTTCGATTTACCAGCCACGCAGCGCAACGGTTTACCACCAGGCTACCGGCACGGCGCGGGTTCGGGAGTTAACATCCGTGGACCACGGCCGCACCCAAGTCGATTTGACCCTGGCAACGACCGACCCATTGGCCGTAACGCCCGGTGACCTGGTGCATCTGACTCTGGCTCCCCACGGCACCTGCGTGACCCTCTACGGCCACCCGGATCGGCCAAAGGAGCTTTCCGCCGGGCTGGTGAGAATCCGGACGGTTCCGCAGGCTTTGAGCACTCCGGAACGGACGGCCTTGGAGCAGGCAGCCGGTCTTCCCCTGCCCGATTCACCCTACGAAGTGCTGCCCGGACTTAGCTCCCCTTACGATTTGTACGCGCTCGTCATCCTGGGCACGGAGATCTTATGGGCAGGTTCGGACATGCCCCTGGCCGTGGTGGTGGATGAATTGTTGAGCCTGGCCGTGCGTGTGGCGGCCGATCACAACGCTTCGGTGCCCCTTCCCGCCCGGCTCGAGCGCCTCCTCGGGCGGGAGCCGCGCTGGTTGCAATCCCTCGGTTCACGTGGCGTTCGGGCGCAGGGGACCAGCGCAGAGCAGGGTCACGGGCCGGTGCCTTTGAACCTCTGGGCCGAGGTCCTGGCTTTGCTTCTGCGCATGCTGCCCGGCGCGGGTCCCGACAGTTCCTGCACAGGATTTGGCGACGCTCCCGTCTTGGCCCTTGAGACAGCGTTTCATCCGGGTTTGCGGGACCTGAAGCTCCTGCAAGCCAAACTAAAAAGCATTCTGTTCGGTGACGCACCGCAGAATGCGGAAATGCAGGAAGTGCTGATGGAGCTGCGCCGCCTCCCTGGATAACTTGCGAAGGGCAGGTTAGGCCGGACTCGCAGCGCGGCAGCCGTTTCAGGCTGGTTCCAGCACCGCCTGGCTTTCCATCCGCCAGTGTCGGCCGAGCACTCGGTCTTGGCCAACGACTTCGACTTTGGCCTTCAGTCTGATGTCGCTGCTGGAGGCGCCAACCATGACCTCAAACTCGCCTGCTTCAACAACGCGTTGGTTGTTCCTGTCAGTGAAATTCAGCAGGTCGACCGGAATGCCAAAACGGACCACTGCCTTTTGTTTGGGGTGCAACGTCACCCGCTTGAAGGCCTTCAGCTCCTTCACGGGACGAACCAGTGACGCAAATGTGTCGCGAACGTAAACCTGGACCACTTCGCAGCCTTCTCGGTCACCGCGGTTCTCCAGTTCCACGGAAAGGTTAATGGTCCCCCCATCGATACCGACGCGATCCTGCGGGATTTTCAGGTCGCGGTATTCAAACCGGCTATAGCCGAGGCCATAGCCGAAGCAGTATTTGCTGCCGAAATGATAGGCGATGGGCGTGCCGCCGCTCTTGAGCTTATGGTTGTAGTAATAGGGCACCGCGCCGACGGATTTCGGCACCGATACCACCAGGCGACCACTCGGGTTCGCTTTGCCTGTCAGCAGATCGGCAATGGCCTCGGCTCCCTCCTGTCCAGGCTGGAAAGCCATCAGGACCGCCGCAGCCTGCTCTTCCAAGCCGCCGAGGACGTAGGGCCGGCCGGAAGTCATTACGATGATGGTCGGTGTGCCGGTTGCGACGACTTGCCTGACGAGTTCTTCCTGCACCCCGGGCAATTGCAAGCTGTCCGTGTCTGAGCCTTCGCTCACCGTCCCCGTCTGGAACAAGCCGGCCAGGTCTCCCACGAAGACAACGGCAATGTCCGACTCGCGCGCACAGGCGACCGCATCCGGGATTTGTGAGGTATCCCGGCTGATGGGCGACCTACGCTTCAGGCTGGTGGCGGCATCCGGATCGACATCGCCCGGAAACACCGGCGCGTCCGGGTTGCGTCCGGTGAGGATCTCGCAGCCTTTGGCGTACCGTACCTTGTTGCGGCCGAACCGTTCGCTCAGGACCTGCAGCGGCGTTCTTGCGTACTGAACGCGCTCTTCCTGCAAATTGGCAATAATCAAGTGGACCGGAAAACTGTAGCCGCTAAACATCGCCAATTGATCGTCTGCCGTCGGGCCAATCACCGCCACTTTTGGATTGCCCGAGACGTCCAGAGGCAAAATCCCTCGGTTCTCCAATAAAACGATCGATTGCAGCGCCACCTCCCTGGCCAGACCGACCGCCTGGTCGGATTGCAGATGCACCTGATCCTCGTCGGTGTAAGGATGTTCAAACAAGCCAAGACGGAATTTCTCGGCTAGAACCCGCGCCACGATTTCATCGATTTTTTCTTCGCTGATCTGGCTGCGTTCGACGGCCTGCGGCAGGTGCTCAGCGCATTCGAACCCCGGCAGCTCCACGTCGAGCCCCGCATTGAACGCCAGGGCGGCGGCTTCCGCTTTATCTCTGGCCACGCCGTGGTGGGCATGGAGCAAGTTGATGCCGGCATAATCGGCGACCACCAACCCATCAAAGCCCCACTGCTTACGGAGCACTTCGGTTAAAAGGAAGTGGGACGCATGACAAGGTTCATTGTCGATGTCGTGGTAGGCTGGCATGACAGAGCCAGCGTTGGCCTGCTTCACCGCCATCTCGAACGGGAGCATAAAGATGTCGTTGAGCTCCTTGAAACCAAGGTGCACCGGCGCATGATTGCGGGCGCCTTCGCTAAAGGAATGCGCCACATAATGCTTGAGCGTGGCCAGCAGGTCACGGCTCTCTCCCTGGAGGCCTTTGACATACCGGGTGGCCAGTACCCCTACCAGGTATGGGTCTTCTCCCATGGTTTCTTCGGTGCGTCCCCACCGAACATCGCGCGAGACGTCCAAAACGGGCGCCAATCCCTGATGGCATCCGATTTGTCTGGCCTCCTTGCCAATTTCCCGGCCGACCGCTTCAATGAGCTCCGGGTTCCAGGTCGCGCCATAGTTCAGCGCGGAGGGGAACAGCGTGGCCCCTTTGACCATCAGTCCGGTCAGGCATTCCTCATGCGCCAGGGCCGGGATGCCCAGGCGGGTTTCTTCGACGAGAAACTTCTGCAGGGTGTTAAGCGCCCGCACCCCCTCCCTGGGATCAACCGGATGTGTGCCAAGCGGGCGGGTGATCTGTCCCACTCCCCGCCTGAGCATTGCTTTCAGGTCGTCCGTGGTCGCACGCTGGGCGAAGGCGTCGGTACGGATCCGATGGTTGCCGTCAGGCGACAAGATCAGCCAATGAGCACACATCTGGCCGATTTTTTCCGCTAAGGTCATGCGTCCCAGCAAATCGGAGACACGCTGCGGGATCGATCGTTGAGGATCTTTGTACGGATACGTAGCCATAGGTTCTTCCGCGGATCAGGGGGGTCAGACGTGTCTAACTAAACTCTGAAGTGCCTTGAAGCAATCGCTTGCCAGCGGGTTGATTGGCCCAACGGCTGCCGCCGTTGGGTCTGCGGTCCGGCCAACGGGTGTAATCACGGGGTCACGCCGGTGAGGCTGCCGTCATTCCGTCACAAATCCTTTCCGAAATGGGGACAGCTTGAGGGCGGAAAAAGGGCTCGGTAGGGCGGCGAGTCCCTTCTCCGCCGGGGTATTGGGGTGGCATCCCCGGTCGGGTAGCGGGTCCGCACGCGACTCCGGCAGCGGCGCTTGTCTTCGAGCGCCCCGGAAAGATGGCCCGCCGCACCCCGTGGCCGGCGAGGGACCGCCGGCCCTGCCGGACGTAGCCGACGCGCCGCTTGACTCCTTTTGGACGAACTTTTGACAAACGGCATAAAACAGCCAGGGTCCGCTTCGTGCACCTATCCTGAGGTGAGAATGACCATGATTTCACGCCGAGAGCTGTTGACCCGCTCGCTGGTTGCGGGGCTGGCCCTGTTGGGTTTGCGGGCCGCTGCCGATGAAGGGGACGAAACGTTGCAAGCCGGGGTTGCCGGCCTCGAACGGAGGCATGGCGGCCGACTTGGGGTCGCGGTTCTCGATGCCGCGAGCAACAAGCTAAGCGCTCACCGCGGCGACGAACGCTTTGCCCTGTGCAGCACGTTCAAGTTTCTCGCGGCCGCGTTCGTCCTGGCGCGGGTCGACCGGAACGAGGAAAGCCTCAGCCGCCGCATCGTTTACACGCGGGATGACCTGGTCCCTTATTCCCCGACCACTGAAAAGCACGTCGGCGGCGCCGGCCTGACGGTGGGCCAAATCTGCGAAGCGGCGATGACCCTGAGCGATAACACCGCGGGAAACCTGCTCCTCAACAGCTTTGGCGGGCCGGCGCAGCTCACCGCCTACGTGCGATCGCTCGGGGACCGAGTCACGCGGCTCGACCGTCGCGAAACGGAGCTGAACGAGGTTAAGCCGGGCGACCCGCGCGACACCACCTCCCCGGTCGCCATGGTCGAACTGCTACGCACGACCGTCCTCGGGACGGCGCTCTCCACCGCGTCGCGCAAGCAACTGAGCGCATGGCTTGTCGCCAACCAAACCGGAGGCAAGCGGTTGCGGGCCGGCGTGCCGAAAGGCTGGCGGGTCGGGGACAAGACGGGTACCGGCCCCAACAACGAAACCAACGACATCGCCGTCCTCTGGCCCCCTGGGCGTGCGCCGATTATCGTCGCCGCCTACTATACCGACGCCCGCACATCCGATGACGAGCGAAACGCGGTCCTGTCGGAGGTCGGGAGGTTGGCCGCGGTTTAAGGCGGGCTCAACGGTCAAAGATGACTCCCATCTTAAAAAGGAAACACCCGTAGGGACGAAATTCGGAGGTGCGCACCACTGCGGCGCCCTTGCCGGCGGCCTCATAGAAGGCAAAACGCTCAAGGGCGCCCATTTTCACCTCACGACCCTCCATCTCACGGGCGACCTCGATTACTTCGTTCTGAATCTCGAGGATCCGATCCGGTTCGTCCACAATCCTCATCCGAACGACGGGTTCCTCGACGAAGTCATCCAGCGGCATGAGGGAGAGAATGGCGCGCGTGGCCTGCGGGATGTTGAGGCCAGGCAGTTCAATAAGCCGACCCGTCGAGGTCCGTTTGGCAACCTGAACGGCGGGGAAATTACGATCGACGAGGACCAGATCGTCGCCGTGCCCCATGGAAGCGAGAAGCCAGAGGAGGTCAGGGCTGATGACCGAAGGTATATTTTTAAGCATGCGATGGTTTGTTGATTGGCTGTTTGTCTCTCTGATGCAGTACCTCGCCGGGGCTAGGAGCGCTTCGGCCCGACCGGCTGCCCTCCCGCGACGAAAATGATTGCCCAAAATCAACCCCTACTCCCGCTTCCTTCCAAATGTGTGGCCTGACCACGGAGGGGTTAGCTGCCCCTCGACGGACAACCCAGCCCAGCGCCTCATAGTGGTGCTGGCGCTTAGGAAGATGGTTGACCGCGCTCGGACAAGAACCGGGTCACTTGCGCTGACGTCACGGTTTTCTTCTGGTCGGTTGGCGTGCTCACAAAAAGCGCGGCCGCGGCATTGGCGAAGCGGACGGCTTCCGTCACCGGCACGCCACCGGCCCAGCGGGCGGCCAGCGCGCCGATAAAAGCGTCGCCCGCGCCGTGGGTGTCGACCAAATTCACCGGATGGGCGGCTTCCGCGTACGGGGTACTCCCGCGTTCGGCCACCGCCAGACCCAAGCCGCCGGCGGTAACAACCACGGTCGCGACTTGTTTGGAAAGGAGCGCGGCCGCTTCGGTTGCCGCGGGCAGGCTTGTTACCGCGATGCCACAAATCATTTCCGCTTCCACGGCGTTAACCACTAGAACGTCGACATTGGCAGCCAAGGCCGGACCAAGCGGCCGGGCCGGCGCCGCGTTTAAAATCACGCGAACACCGTACCCTCTGGCCAGTTGCGCCGCCGCGACGTTGGTGAGTTCAAGAACCTCGTTCTGGAGCACGAGAATCTGGGCATCGCGAATGACCTCCCGCGCATCCTCCAGGTCTTGGCTGGACAGCAAAAGGTTTGCGCCGGAGACGATGACGGCCCCGTAGTCGCCTTCCGCGTCGATGATGGCCACGCTCATCCCGGAGGCTGCTTCGGGGTCGGTACGGACGTGTTCCGCGTCCACCCCGGCGTTCTTCAGGTGGTTGAGGAGCCGTCCGCCGAAATCATCGTTGCCCACGCGACCGACCATTGAAGCCCGAGCACCAAACTGTGCGGCGGCAACCGCCTGGTTTCCTCCTTTGCCGCCCGCCTTGTAGCCCCAGGCACTTCCGGGCAGCGTTTCGCCCTTTTTCGGCCGGTCGGGGGCGTGCACCAGAATGTCCAGGTGCAGGCTCCCGAGCACTGCAACCGGTGACAAAGTACCCGCCGGATTGCCCCCGTCCGGGGCGCGCAACGGCACGTGGTCAGCAAGAGGATTTCTGAGCGTCATACGGGTGTGCGTAACATCGGAATGGAAAGGGGCACGCTCGCCGCCAGTAAAAAACCAACCCTTCAGGGTCGCTGGCCGGTGGGCACGGCGTGTTGCATGATCCGTTCCTCGGAAAGTTCTTCGCGGTTGAGCAGCGTGGGCGAGTCGCCCGCGCGCATCACCAGCACCCGATCGCTGACCCGCAGGATTTCGTCCAACTCCGAGGAGACGACCACGACGGCATTGCCTGTTTCGGCCAGTTTTTCCATCAACTCGTAGATCTCCTGTTTTGCGCCCACATCCACCCCACGGGTGGGTTCATCGAAAAGCAAAATGCTGGCGTTCGCGTAGAGCCAGCGGCAGATGATTGCCTTTTGCTGGTTGCCCCCGCTGAACAGCCGGATTTCGCGGCGGATGTCCGGGGGCCGAAGGTGCACCTGTTCGGTGAGCGTTTTGACTTCGCGGCGCAGGGGGTCGAACTGGATAAGGCCCCCACGGGCGTGCTTACCCAGCCGGGGTAACCCCACGTTTACGTACACGGGACGCTGCGGCACAATGCCCTCGCGTTTGCGTTCTTCTGGCACAAGCCCGATCCCTTTGCGAATCGCATGCCGCCGGGAGGTGAACTGCACCGCTTCACCGCCGACCTCCATCGTTCCGCTCGAAGGCTTTTCCAGCCCGGCGATCACCCGCATGAGTTCGGTGCGGCCGGCACCCACCAGTCCGGCCACCCCCAAGACCTCGCCTCGGCGAAGCTCGAAGGAAACGTTGCGGACCATCTTGCCCCAGGACACGCCCTGCACGCGCAAGGCGATTTCTGGACGGGAATGGTTGATGTGCGGGTGGGCTTGAAGCGGCCGGCCCACCATCATTTGCAAAAGCCGTTCGTCGGTTACGTCCGCGAGGTCGACCGCCCCGATCAGTTTGCCGTCGCGCAAGACCGTCGCCCGCTGGCAAACCCGCCGGATTTCATCCAGTTTGTGGGAAACGTAGATGATCGCCACCCCGCGGCCGCGAAGGTCGCCGATGATCTCGGCCAGGCGGTCGAACTCTTGCGGAGTCAGGCTCGAGGTTGGCTCATCCATGGCGATGATGCGGGCTTCTTGATGAAGGGCCCGGCCAATCTCGACCAATTGGCGGCGGGCAACGCTCAAGTCCCTAAGCCGGGCGCGAACGTTGATGCCCGGGTCAAGCTTCGCAAGGACTTCGGCGGCACGGCGCCGCATGGAGTCGGCGTCCTTGAACACGCCAAAGCGAACCCGAGGGCTTCCCAGAAACAGGTTCTGCGTCACATCCAGCTCCGGGATTTGTTGAAGCTCCTGATGGATCATGGCAATGCCCGCAGCCTGGGCGGCTTTGGGCGTGTGAATCGCCGTCTCCTTCCCGTCGATGCGAACCGTGCCGCCGTCCGCCTGGTAAACGCCTGAAAGGATCTTCAGCAGCGTGCTTTTGCCCGCGCCGTTTTCGCCTACCAACGAATGGGCCTCGCCCGCCTTCACCCGAAGGCCCACCCCGTCGAGGGCTTTCACCCCCGGGAAACTCTTCGATACGTCTTCCAGTTCCAGCAAGTATTCGCTCACGCAAAACCCTTTCGTTCAATTAAGGAACTTCGTTGAGCCGGTTCAGGCTCTGGAGACCCCCTCTAGTGGATAAACATCCCGCCGTTGACGTCGATGGTTGCGCCGGTCACGAACGAGGACAGGTCCGAGGCCAAAAACAAAAACACGCTCGCGATTTCCCTCGGACTCGCGATGCGTCCCATCGGGATCGTGCCCAAGATCTTGTTGAAGATTTCCTGGCTCATCTTGTCTCCCCGAATGTCCGTGTCCACCATCCCGGGTGCCACCGCGTTGACGCGAATGCCTTTGGGTCCCAATTCGCGGGCCATGTCCTTGGTCAGTCCAAGCATCCCCGCTTTTGCGGCTGAGTAATGGGGACCGCCGAAGAAGCCGCCCCCGGTGATGGCGGACACCGACGACGTGGAGGCGATCGAGCCCGACCCGCGGCTGAGGAAGTGAGGGATAAAGGCTTGGGACAGGTACAGCATGCCGCGAAGGTTCACATCCAGAACGGCGTCGTAGTTTTGAGGCTGGATGGCCATGATTCGCAGCGGTTGGGTGATGCCCGCGTTGTTGATCAGGACGTCGACGGCCCCGAAGTCGCCAATGATCTGCTGGGCGACGGCTTCGCATTGTTCTTTCTGCGTGACGTCGCACACGTACCCATTGTGCTTTTCTCCGATCGCTTTGGCGGCCTTGTCCGGCGACTGACGTTCCAAATCCAGAAGGGCCACCGAGGCGCCGTGCTCCGCAAACAACTGCGCCGTCGCAAGCCCAATCCCTTTAGGCGTCGCGGCGCCTGAAATCACGGCCACTTTGTTCTCTAGTAACATATTTTTTTGAGGAGTTGTTGGTTATGTTTTGCAAGCAGCTTTCGGGGTCTTCATCCCCCCCTGTTCAAAAAGTCCCATTTGCCCACGCGGCTCAGGCCACCCACGACTTCTCCCCATATGCCAAACAGACCTCACTAACCCGCAGCCCGTCCCTTTTGGTGCGCGAGGGAAACGCCTTGATCAGGTGGTCTTCGTGGACGGGAACCACACGCCGTGTTTCGTACGCCACCGCCTTCATCATTTCTTCCGTCGCCAGCACGAGGTTGGTTTGACTTCCCATCGCCACCCCCACGGGCCGGTACATCGTTTGCCTCCCTGCCGCCGTTCCCTCCCCCTCGATGTTGCCGTACACGTAAACGAGATCGCCGGCCAAGACCCAGGCATCGTCGGAGCTTTCTTTCCCGTCGTTGCGCACGACCACCCACATCGACGCGGGGGTGTGCGTGTCGTAGGCCACGCGCAGGTCGATGCCGGGAAGGACGTTAGAAAACTCGCCGTCGATCAGGACAAGCTTCCCCGCGCGTGCGCGTTCTACGCACTTCAAAATATCTCCCGGATCGATCGCCGTCGCCACAAAGGCCATCCGAGGAGGCTGCGACAGGGCCCACAAGCTTCTGGCGACCTCGCGCTCCTGCAGGAACACCCGCGCATTCGGGAACGCTTCCAAGTTGCCGATGTGGTCGAAATGGGCGTGGGTGATGAACACGGTGTCGACGTCCTCCGGCGTTAAGCCGACTTCGGCCAAGGCTTCCGTCGGGCTGTGCCAACCTAACACCCCGTTTTGATCAGCCAGGGCTTTCCCGTAGTCCCGGTGGTTGTAGCCGACGTCCACCATGATGACGTGCCCATTGCCTTTAATGACGGCGTAAGCGTACGGGATCCTGACGGCCCCGTTGGCGCCATAAATGACGCGATGGGCGGGGACATCGGGTGCGTAAGCGTATTCGACGACCCAAATGGAATAGAGGGGCGTGGATCCGTTTTTAGTCATAGGCTTTCCGGCGTTCCGCGCGCCGAGAACAACCGCACGCTTGATCGAAGGCGAGAAAGGGAAGTCCGCCACGCTCACCGGAGGCCGTCAGGAGCGCGTGACGCGCTTTCCACAAACCCGCAAGGGCCCCCTCGGCTCCCTCCGTTTTCCACACCGGGTTCATGAGCCGTTTGCGGAGCGACTTGTTGCAATCATGGATCAACTCCGCCGCCCGCACCAACCTCCGGTGCACCCCCTCTTGCACGCGGGGCGGCGTGACCGCACGCAACCGGCCCAACGCTTCGGATGTTTCTAACGCCACGCCGGCCAGCACCACCAACGCTTGATCCGGTCCTCCTTTGCCGTTCTCGAGCAACAGCACGGCACCCAGCTGGCCCACCGCCCGTTTCAGGGCGTCGAAAGGCAAAGCCACCGCCGCATGATACGCCGCCGCTTCCGAATTTCGTGCAAGGTGTCGCTCTTGCTGCGCCGACCTCTCCCCCAGGAAGCCGACGTGCGAGTCGCGGCCGCAGCGGGTCCGCATGGTTGTGTTGGGGTTGGCGTCCTTCATGGGCGGTTAAGATTTTCCGCGCGCAAACCGGTCGACGAACATCGCTACGATGATGATGATGCCCGTGGCCAGGAGTTGGTAGAACGCCTGAACATTCAAAAGGGTCAGCCCGTTGCGCAGCTCGCCCAAAATCAGTGACCCGATGAGCGTGCCCACGATGCTTCCCTTGCCGCCCGACAGCGAAGCTCCCCCGATCGCCGCCGCCGCAATGGCGTCGAGTTCCCACAGGTTTCCCAGCACGGGTTCGGCTGCCCCAAGGCGCCCCACAAGGATCATCGCGGCCAGGGCCGCGAGGAACCCGTTGATGGCGTACGCTGTCACCTTGGTTTGTCGGATGGGCACGCCGCAGACCCGGGCCGCTTCTTCGTTTCCACCTACCGCAAGAAGGTATTCGCCGAGGGGAGTTTTACGCAGCAAGACCCACGCGATGACGGCGCAGACGAACACGATCACCACTGGACTCGGGAGCATAAACACTCGCGCCCTAAGCACCGCCCGAAACGCCGAAGGCACGCCAAAGATAGGATTGCCGCCGGTGTAAATGAGCGCCAGGGCCCGAAACAAGCTCAAGGTGCCAAGCGTCACAATGAACGGCTGAAGGCCCCCGAGCGTGATCAACGACCCATTGGCCGCGCCACAGACGGCGCCAATGCCCAACCCGACCACCACAGCCACGGGCACCGGCACCCCGTGCACCATCATGGACGTGGAAATCACGGCCGAGAAGGCCGCCACCGATCCCACGGAAAGGTCAATTCCTCCCGAGATGATCACCAGCGTCATGCCGAGCGCAATGCATGCGTTGATAGTGGATTGCTGTAGAATGTTGATCAGGTTCGGTTCGGTGAGGAAGATGGGCGTGAGAAACGAAAACACCGCCCCAATCAGGATCAGGCCGATGAGGGTTCCGAGCTCCTGAAGGCTAAAATGGAATCGCCTGCGCGCAGGCGCCGGCAGGGCGGCTGCGGGTGAGGTAGCGCTATTCATGGGTGGGCCTTGGTTAACAGTTCAAAAGGGTGAAAGGCTTTCTTGGGGTTCACAGAGCTTTCGCCAAGCGCGTTCATTCTGCCGCGCTGGGCACCCGCCCGCGCGGCATCGTGCCACGCAAGGGCCGCTGGCCGCGGGGATACTCGTCATGGTTAACCTGGCGCCTTCGTCACTTGGCGACTTCGGTTTTGGCGTCCTCGATCAAGGCCAGCTTTGCCTTCTCGGGATCGGCCTTGTAGCGTTCATAATTTTCTTTGGTCACCAACGCCTGCGGAGTGGCGATCACCCGCGGAACCTTTTGTCCCGCCACTAACCTCAACGCCACTTCCCTGGCCACCTGGCCGGTAAGGACCGGAAACGAATCCACCGTCGCGGTCAGTTCCCCCGCCTGAATGGACTTGTAGGCGTCACTGATGCCGTCCGTGCCGATCACCGCGACCTGCTTGAGTTTGCCGGCGGCCTTCACCGCCTCCACCACGCCCAACGCCATGCCGTCGTTGTTGCAGTAAAACCCGACGAGATCGGGGATGCGTTGAAGGGTGTTGGAAGCAACGTCGTAGGACAGTTGGCGGTCCCAGTTGCCGGGC
Source organism: Chthoniobacterales bacterium (assembly GCA_036401335.1). Taxonomy (GTDB): domain Bacteria; phylum Verrucomicrobiota; class Verrucomicrobiia; order Chthoniobacterales; family JAFAMB01; genus DASWVC01. Next base: position 8,618 of record DASWVC010000244.1, on the reverse strand, counting down.
ACGCTCGCCGCCACTTTGAACTTGTTGGATTCGGTGGTGATGGTTTTCACGAAGCCGGCGGTGCGATTGGCTGCCGCGTAAGACCCGGCAATGCCTTCAACGACTGCCACCTTGCCGCCGTCCGGATGATTCTTGATAAACCAGCGGGCGGCGCGCACCCCGTTGTCATTCTGCACATTGCCGACGAAATGCTTTGCCTGCGGGACGACCGCGTCGTCCACGTCAATCACCGGAATATTGGCCGCCTCGGCAGATTCAATGCCGGGCTGGAGGTTCGCGTCGGTGATGGGCGAGGCCAGCAGGGCGTGGTACCCTTTGGTGACCATGCTTTCGGCGATTGCCAGTTGCCCCAGCTGATCGTGCTCGTCCTGGGCGGCTTGGACGTCAACCGTCACTTTAAGGTCTCCTTCCAAAGCTTTATCGGGAATTTTGTAGCCGTCCGCCAACTGGCGCCAGTACTCGTTGATCATCGTCTTTTCGACGCCGCCGATCCTCACGGGCTGCTTGCTGATCTTCGGCAACGGCCCCAGTTTTTCCTGCAACTGCGACCAATCGATGCGGTCAGGATCCCGGTCAGGATCCAAGGGCTTGAGATCCTGGGCAAAAACGGGTCGGGCGATGGTGGCCATCAACAACAGTGCGGGGAACAATTGCTTAACTCTCATGGGAATGGTTCTTGGGAATTGGGGTTAGTGGGGAATTTCGGAGGAAGGCCGGCGGGCGCCCTGGGCGGAGGCAGGAGGTGTCCCTGCAAAAGATCCAAACAGGGTTTGCCGCACGATGGCCTGGCTGGCCACCGCATCCTGGCGCTCGATGGCCTTAAGCAGGTCCGTCTGGTCGACCAAACGCTGGGCGACCTCACGAAGGCGGTTCACCATGTCGATGTTGTTCTGGCATTCCCGTGCGGGGTCCAACCCGACGGCATCGGGGAAAGTGTCAAAGTAGATGATGCCGTCGAAGCCTGTGCGAATGACCTGGTAAAGCAGCTCCAGGGTTTGGGTCAGGCTCACCGCGCCGACCATCAACCCGTCGTCGCGCCGGCCGTAGCCGTCATTAAGGTGAATGCCCAGTAACCGGCTCTGGTGTTGGGCGAGGGCCGCGACGAACGCGGGCAGTTCACCGGCGTAAAGGACGTGCGCGAAATCCAGGGTAACCCCGAGGTTTGGCCGGTCCACGGCTTTGATGGCCAAAAGGGTCGACCCAAGGTCACCAAGCAGGCTGAACGCCCTTGGGTCGCTCGGCTTGTATTCGATGCTGATCGAGATGCCCGGATGGTGTTCGGCGACTTCCCGGATGCCTTGAACTTCCCAGTCCCAAATGGCCTGATAATCCACTTGAAACGGGTAATCCCACCCGTCTTGTCCGAGCCACAACGTGAGCAGGTCCCCGCCCGTTTCCCCCAAAAGGTCCACCGCCCGTTTGGTGAGGTCGAGGGCCTTGCGGCGGACGGTCGGGTCTGGGTGGGTAAAAGCGCCCAGCTTGAATTCCGGTTCACTGTAGTAGCGCATCGCAAAACCGTTAACCATGAGGTTGTGGTCTTGGGCGTACGACAGCACCTCACGCGGCGCGACCTTGGCGAAGTGGTCAGGATAATTTAAATCGATCGCGGCGAGGCCTTCCACCCGGCTGGCCCGTTCGATCAGCTCCAGGGTGGTCGGTTTGGACGAGCCATTCTTCCAGTAAAGTTCGGGCCGGGCCGTAAAGGAATTCAGTCGCGTGGCGTATTTCATGGTGCAATCAGTCCCTCCTCAACGCATTCATTTCATGTTGGTGTAGCGCGTGTACATATCTTCGCGTTTCTGGTGAGTGAGTTCCAAAAGGCGCACCACCAACAGGTCGCCAAACAACAACAAGGAAACCTCATAATGGGTTCCCATCGTTAGCACGCTGATGCCGGCCGTTACGTCCGCCATGGTTTGCGCGGGCAGGTGAATCAAAGCGTCTACAGGCATCTGCTCCGCCCGCTCGGGCCGCGCGGTGATGACCACCGTGCGCCCACCTGCTTCCCGAGCCACTTTCAAGAGCGTCTCCACCGTGGGAAAGTGCCCCGGCCCGGCACTGACGAGAAAGACGTCCCCCGGTCCCACGGGCGGCGTCACCATCTCACCGACCACAAAGGACTTGAAACCCGCGTGCATCAACCGCATGGCGATAGCCTCCATCATGAGCCCTTCGCGACCTACGCCGTAACAGACGATGCACTGGGCGGCCAGGAGCTCTTGAGCGAGCGTTTCCAACGCCGATGGTTCCACCTTGGCGAAGACCGATTCCAGATCCTGGCAGGCGCGCCGGCCCAGCGCCCTCACGTCGAAACTATTTTCTTTGGCCATGGTCACCTTACTTGTTAGCGCGTTCGCTGCCCTGGTCATTTTCGACGGCCGTGGCGCCCGCGAAATCCATGCCTGACTTTCCCCCTTTGTGTACGCAGGAGGGGTGTTTCTGCCGTCGGTTTGCCAGCCATCCGCCTTGAAAGCACGGTGGTTTCTGGGGCCTGTTTCCTTTGACTTTCCTTGGCATGGTTTTTTGCAGGCGGGACAACCATGGCTCCCTTGTGGGCACCACGGGCCATTCTCGCGCCGTTCTTACACTCCTGTTTTCGCCGACTTTGCGAAGGGTGGGGTTAGATTGAATAACAGCAGCAGGTTCGTCCTTGAGTCAACGCGATCCCCGAACAATAACTTTACAATCGTAAAGTCAGGACTACCAGACGCCGGGAAATCCGCAGAACCTTCCCGCCAACGCAAGCCATCTCCTCACCTGTAAACGTCTCGGCGTTGTCCTTCTTGAGAACGTCCGGCGCCCATCGTCACGGGCGGGTTAGGCGGCCGCAGCAAACGGAGTTCCTAACCTAAAGTTCATCCTCTGGATAACTCTTGAAGTTGAGCGGTCGGGCTGCACCGTGCGATCCATGCACCGCCCGTTCTCCTCCTTGGCGTTTCAGGCGCTTAAGTCTTCCCTCGTTTCAAGCGGACGCATCCATCGTCGTCGCCACCACCCGGAAACCGCTCCAGCCTCGCGTGGCGGCGGCGGTGCGGCCCAGGTTTGCTTCGGCGGCGGCACAATCCTTCTGGGCCACGGCGCCGAAAAGCGCTTCCAGAAGATTGAGTTGCACCACACGCGACGCCGCACTCTCCCCCGCGCAGGGCGAGCCGTCGAAATTGGTGCAAAGCGGGACGTCTGCCTCCCGGCCCAACGGCGAGTCTGACCGGTTGGTGAACGCGATGAGAACGGCCCCGTTTTGGCGTGCCTGGCGCGCGGCCTCCACCACCACCGCCGTCTGGCCAGAATGCGAAAAGGCCACCGCAACATCCCCACGCCGCAGCAGCGCAGCCGACATGTGCATCAACTGGCCGTCGTCAAAGACCGAAACCCGCACCCCGATGCGCAGGAACCGGCGGGCGGTCTCCCAAGCCACTTGGGCGGAACTGCCCACACCATAAAAGTCGCGTTGGCGGGCCGTGTGCAGGCAATCGGCCGCCCGATCCAGGGCTTCGGGCGACAGGCGGGCAAAACTTTGCTCCAACGCCCGGACGGAGGCTCCCAAGATCTTTCGGAGCCGCCCGCAAGCGCCCTCACCGACGCAGAGCTCCTCGTGCAGGTCCATCCGGGTCACGCGACGGTCTTCGGCCAACGCCGCCCGCAACTGCCGGAAACCTTCAAAGCCGAGCTTCTTCGCGATTTTAACGATCAGGGCCTCTGACACGCCCGCGTCCCCGGCCGCGCATTTGAGCAGGGTGTCCTCATCGATGGCGCACCGGTGGATCAAGGTGGATAACACGCGCCCTTCCAAAGCCGTCAGACTGGACAAGCGCGCGCGCAACTGCACGGCCAGGGGCGGGAAAGGCTTCGGGGCTTGCTGCGTCCCGCCCGGCCGGCCGGAAAGCGCTGCCTGGCGGGCCCAAGCATCCTGATCGCCCCGACCGGGAAAGGGCCCAGCCGGCTTCGGCGTGTTCAACAGCACGGTTTCATTCATAAGGGGGGTTTACAAAGCGTCGTGGCCAGACCGATTCACCCCGGTCAGCGGGGCCGTTGCCCTTACGTGTGTGCCTTCAAACTTTCGTAAGTGAAACGTTTAACTTAACGAAAGGTGTACCTAGGTATTTGTGGAATGCAAACCTTATTTTATGTAATTCTGCCGTAACCGATGGGCTTTTTGGCGAATCAGCCCGACATTCCTGCGCTGATGTAAAAAGTGAAACGTTTTACCTTTTTGGCCCGTAATCATCCCTTGCGTCCTCTGAAAACGTCCGAGCGGTCGCGTTTCGCGGCAGGGATTTTCTTTTGCCTGTCGGCTCGACCTCTGGCCCAGGCCCGCCTTCGTCCGAGTGACCCGGTGACCGGAACGGGCGATGTTGGTTTTGCCGTCCGACCGTACCCTGAGGGTCCACCTCAGGCCGTTTCCCGTTTTGGCCGACGAGGGACCGACGGCACCATGGCACTAAGATAACGAACTTTGGACGGTAAAGAGGCACCGGATCGAGCGGCAGGGCGGAGGGGGGGTTCGCCCCCCTGCCGGGTGGCCTTTACGGCCCAAACGCCCTCACCTTAGTGCCATTGCCCTGACGCCTTACCTTTCGGGATGGGCGCCCGGTGCTGTTAGAAGAAAACCTTAAGGGCCCGGCTTTCCGTTCGGCCCGTGCGATTCCCTCTCCACCAAGAAAGGCCGGATGGCTTTTTGCACCGAACTCACTTTTCCTTCAATCAGCGCCAGCAATTCCCCCGCAAGGCACCTTCCCACTTCTTCCGCGCGGTAATCGACCGTCGTCAAGGCGGGCGTGAGGCCAATGCAAATGTCGGTGTTGTCATAGCCCACCATCGCGACGTCCTCCGGAACCCGAAGTTTGGCTTGGGCCAAAACCTTCATGGCTCCTGCCGCCATGTAGTCGTTAGCGCAAAAAACCGCATCGGGCGTAAACTCTTGGAGGATGTCTTTCATCGCCGAAATGCCGCTGGGAATCGTGAAATCGCCGTACCTTTTGGTCAGTCGGTCGAGGCCTGCTCCTGCCAATCCCTCCATGAACCCCTTCTCCCTCTCGATCGCATCGACGTGTTGAGCCGGCCCGTTGATCATCGCCACGCGGCGCCGGCCTTGCTTTGCAAACAGTTCCGCCACGAGTTGACCTCCATAATCACTTTGTAAATCCACGTAATTCACATCCCGGCCAAACGAGGCGGGACGCATCAACACGTAAGGAAACCCATTTTGCTCCAGGGTGTGGATAAACGCGTAATTGCGAACGAACTGGGGGGCAATGACGATCCCATCGAGGGAGTGGCCGCCCACAACCTGATCAAAATATTGCATCAGGTCCGGGTCCTCATGGCTTTTCACGTCGAGCCGCAGCGCATACTTCGCTTCATCCACAACGGCGAGCGCGCCCCTCACCAAGTGGTAAAACAGCGCGGTTCCCCGCACGATATCAGCCGATGAAGCCGACGTCATCATGAGCAGCGCAATCGCGTGCGCCTTGCCCGTGTTCAAGGTCCGTCCGATTTGATTTGGGGTGTAGCTAAGGCGCTTGGCGCAGGTAATCACCCGTTTGCGCGTCGATTCCCGAAGGTTCCCACCGCCCCTCAGCGCCAACGAGGCCGTGGCAATGGAAACCCCGGCAAGTTCCGCGACCTCCTTAAGGTTCGACATAATTTTCTCTTAAACCCATTATAACCTCGCCCGCCACGTTTCCCAACGAAAACGCCCCGGAGGGATTTCTGCCGACGCCCCGACCAAACGCCTCCGCCCCGAAAAACGCCTTAACGGGTTCGACGTTTGGAGGAAACGCCCATTTGATCGAGGCGGTACCCCTGCTGCCAAACGACGTGGCACCGTTCCGGAGGCAACGTCACGCGGGCAATGGGCGAAGGCCGGGAACGTCAACCCGCACCGGTGCATCCGTTGGCTCACCGGATCACCCAACCTTACTTTACGACTGTAAAGTTTTTTCGGATGGAAAGGTTTGATCTGCCACCGTTCCACCCTCCATGTTTGGTGCGCTAACCAAGGAAATGAAGGTGCAGGACAGCAAGCCGCACAGGTTGTGCGCAAAGTTAACTCCCGGAAGGTACCTGCGGCACCCCGTGCACGCCAAACTTACAGACTAACCTACCTCACCAGATGCGTAAAGCGTTTTCCCCTTTTCTAACCTTCCGTACCCCGTTGGCAATGCCGCAAGCCCCTACCTCCTAACCTGGCTTTTACCTTTATCAACCGGCACGGGACCCCGCAACCAACGCCGCCCCCGAACCCTTCAGATCAAACCTATTTATGACCAAAGCCTTTTTCAGGCACCTTGCCTCCGTTTCTTTGCTATCCCTGGCGTCCTTTGTTGCCATTCCCGGCCACGCGGCCGGCAACGACGTGCCCGTTGTCGTGAAGATCGCCGGCATTCCTTGGTTTACGGCCATGGAGAAAGGCATCAAAGAGGCGGCCAAAGACACCGGACTCAATGCTTACATGGTTGGTCCCACCACCGCTGACCCCGCCCAACAGGTGCGGTTGGTGGAAGATCTGGTGGCTAAAAAAGTGAAGGTCATCGCGGTGGTCCCCAATGATGCCAAAGCGCTCGAGCCGATGTTCCAACGTGCCCAGGCTGCAGGCATTCCGGTCATCACCCACGAGTCTCCCGACCAACAAGGCAACACCTGGGACATCGAGATGATCGACAACAAGCAATTTGGGGAGTTGTACATGCAAAACCTCGCCAAGTACATGGGTGAGGAAGGCGAGTACATGGTCGTCGTGGGGGGCTTGACCGTTCCGCTGCACAACGCCTGGGCGGATTACGCGATTGCGTACCAGAAAGAGCATTACCCAAAAATGAAGCTGGCGGCCGATCGCTTCGGTACGGGAGAAAGCCTCGACGAAACCAAACGCGTCGTCCACGACTTGATTCTGGCTCACCCGAAGTTGAAGGGGGCACTGATCTATGGAAGTTCGGGCGTGGTCGGCGCCGCCCAGGCGGTGAAGGAAGCAGGTAAAAAGGATCAGATCGCCGTGATCGGCACCTGTTCGCCCTCCCAAGCCCGTAAATACGTGATGGAAGGGATCATTCGCGAGAGCTACATTTGGAATCCCGTGGAAGCGGGGAAAGCCATTGTTAACCTGGCGAAGTTGGTGAATGCGGGCACCCCCATCGTCGACGGGATGGATTTCCCCGGTTTGGGCAAGGCCACGGTCGATCCGCAAAAGAGGGTGATTCGGGTCATCAAACTTCAGCCCATCAACAAGGATACGGTCGCGGAGTTGGCCGCACTGGGGTTGTGAATGGGGCTGGCATGCAGCGCGTTTCCGAGGGAGAACCGAGCCCTCCTCGGGCAACGTTATGACCGACGCACCGAACAGCCCGCAACGACCGGAGACCGGCGTGCTCCCCACGTCGGAAAGCGAAACGCCTTTCATTGAAATGCGCGGCATCAGCAAGCGTTTCGGCGGGGTCCGGGCACTCTCCGACGTCAGTTTCTCGATTCATGCCGCCGAAATCCATTGCCTGGCGGGCGAGAACGGCTGCGGCAAGAGCACCTTGATCAAAATTCTCTCTGGGGTTCACGCGCCCGATGAAGGCCAGATTGTCTTGGAGGGGAAGGCGCATTCCCATTTGTCCCCGGCCGCCTCGCAACGGTTCGGGGTGCAGATCATTTACCAGGACTTGTCGCTTTTTCCCAACCTGTCCGTGGCGGAGAACATCGCGTTCGGCCATCAGGTCAAAACGCCCGTTCGACTGGCGGACCGCCACGCGATGCGCAAGCAGGCGCAAGCGGCCATGGAACGGCTTAAGATTACCCTGCCGCTTGACGCGCTGGTCGGGACGCTGCCCATTGCCACGCGCCAACTGGTGGCGATCTGCCGGGCGCTGGCGGGGGAACAAGCGCGGCTGATCGTCATGGATGAGCCGACGGCTTCCCTGACCCACCAGGAAGTCGCCGCGCTGCTGGCCACCATTCACGAACTCAAACGCCAGGGCATCGCCACCGTGCTCGTCAGCCACCGACTGGACGAGGTGATGACGATCGCTGAGCGCGTCACCGTCCTGCGGGACGGGCGCAACCTCGGCACTTACCGGGTCCGCGACCTGGACCGGCGTCGCCTGGGGGAACTCATCACCGGCCAGGTTTTCGAAAACAGCTTTAAACCGCCGTTCTCGGGTGGCGAGGCCCCGGTGCTGGAGGTGCGCGGCCTGACCTGCGAAGGGCAATACGCCGGGGTCGATTTCGACCTGCGGCCCGGGGAAATCCTGGGCCTGACGGGGCGCTTGGGCTCGGGCCGCACCGAGCTCGCCCTGTCGCTCTTCGGCATGAACCCTTCGGACGCCGGCGAAATCCGGGTCAACGGCAAACCTGTCCAACTGCGCACCAACCGCGACGCCATCCGCCAAAAGATCGCCTACGTGTCTGAAGACCGCCTTTCTTTGGGTCTGGTGATGCCGCAAACCATCGCGGACAACACGGTCGTTTCGGTGTTGGACCGTTTGACGGGACGGCTCGGACTCATCGACGGCGCGCGCCGAGCCCAGACCATCGACCGTTGGATCTTCCAGGAGTTGCGGGTCAAGACCAACACCGCGGACCGGCCTGTCCAACAACTCTCCGGCGGCAATCAGCAACGGGTGGTGCTGGCCAAATGG
>DASWVC010000243.1:0-3489 GCA_036401335.1 Chthoniobacterales bacterium | reverse complement strand
CGGACGGAAGGTCCCTAAGTGTTTGGAGCCGGTCGAGTGCGCAGTCTCTGAAAGGTGTGCGCGGCGGTGGGTGATGGGGGTAAGCCAGTCGGTCCGGGCTCGGGTGCTTGCGCCAGGGTGTCGATGCCGAAGGCTTCCCCTTCGCCCGGGGTCAACGGCGAGGGCTCACCCGAGCACAGCTCCGCCAGCACCTGCCGTTTTTCCCAAAGCAACGGAGGCGTTCCTCCCTTCGCTTTCTGCAGCGTGCCCAACAAAAACCGACTGGGCAGCACCTGTACGCCCTGCACGGACCCGACGTTCTCGACGAACGCGTGGGCGAAGACCAACAGGCCGTGCACGGCCACCCCGACGCCCAGCCGTTGCTGCAGCGCGTCGCGCAACCACGCCCGGTTCCGGTGCACTTGGGCCACAAAGTCTTTTTCCGGCGGCTTGCCGTTGACCAGGAGGGCACTGCCCACGCGCTGCACCCGTCCGCCGTGCGCTTTGGTTTCGAGCAGGAACAGGCCTTGGGTGCGGCTCAGCACCAAATGGTCAATGTTGCCGTAAGGCGACGGAAGGTCATGAAACACGGCGTACCCCTCCCCGAGTTGCTCCAAGAGGTTCGCCACCTGCTCTTCGCCCTTCGCCCCACGCACCGCACGCTTGACCTCCGCCCGACGCTGGGCCAAACGCCCCTTGAGCCAGCCAAAGGCGAAGCGCATCAGCAGCAGGGCGGGAAGTAAAAACAGCACCCCGCCCGGTTTACCGGCCCAGAACGGAAAGCTGGCCGCACCCACCAGGCAGAGCGCGAACACCGGGGCGTACTTGAGCTGCGCGAGGTGACGTTTCCGGGCGAGTTCACGCGCCCTCTGCCCGGCCCGGCCCTGTTGCTCTGCCATGGCTACCCCGGATCGGCGCCGGGCGGCAAGCCTTGAAGGCAGTGTCAGAAAGCGGCTTGGCGTGATCGTTTCGGCCTCGATCCGCAAATTCACCCGAATAGAAGCGGGGAAAGGCGGGTCCAACGGTTCAAAGGAGGATTCAAGAACATGCAGGTCGGTGAAGCCGTCGTGGTAGGTGCTTTCGAACGTCCGAATGGAATCCAGGAAATCGAATTGAACACCGTGTGCCCGGATGCGGGCTTCGAGCGGTTGAACGTGGTGGCGGAAGCGTGCCGGGTCGCCGTCCCGCTGGACCGGCCGGCCCAAGGTGAGTCGTGCCAGTTCCAGGCCGTCTTGAACACGGAGTCGGCCCCGCAACCGGGCGAGAAAGTGCTCGTTTGGTTCTTCCATCCCGGCGAGCAAGCCGGAGCCCACTGCATCGCCAGCGCGGCCCGGGACGCCCGGGACGGTTAGGCGGCCGTTTCCGGTCGCCGGGCGTAACGGCCCTGCCAATACTCCCGGAGCACCGCCAGCGTGAAGTGGTAAATCCCCGGTTCCTTGCTCTCACGCGACCCCGCCACGTTGAGCACGCCAATGCCGTGGGAATCCAGAAAGGCTGCGAGTTGCACGGCGGTTTCCAGGACGGAGTCCAGGCCGTCCGGTTTGCCGGTGCGGTGCAGGTGCAGCCAAGGCCGGGAAAGCTCCCGGGCGCACCGTGCGGTCAGCGCGCTGCCGCCCTCCAACTCCGGCTTGAGCGTCAGAATCACCGTGCCGTCGCTTGCCTCCACGTTGCGTTGGGTGCGCACCGGGTAGGAGGCGCTGGTCATCTCCGTCAGGTGGTACCGGTCGTCAATCCGCCCGTCTTCGGCTTTGCGCCCCTTTGGGACGTAGCCGCCGTTCTCCAGACCCACCTCCAGGGCAAAGTCCAAGCCCGCACGATCCGCGCCCGTCTGGCCTCCGGAAACGACCTTGCGCAGCATTCAACCACCTTTGCCTCGCCGCGGTGCCTTCACCGGCGTACGGGCGGGCGAAACCTTCGCTGGGGTGATGCGTCGCACCGGAGGCGCTTGATCCCGGTTCGCCGCTTGCACTGGCGGGCGGGTGGCCAAGCGTTTGGCGTTCGTGGAAGCCGGACGGGGTGCGCCGGCGTTGCCTCGCGCACGGGAAGCCGACGGGGTGGGCTTTCCCTTCTGCGGCCCGGCGTCCGGCAGCACTTTTGCCCCAAGGATCGCGTCCTTCGCCCCCTTGGCGACGCGGAACTTCACCACCGTCTTGGCGGCCACTTTCACTTTCTGGCGCGTGCGCGGGTTGAAGCCCGTGCGGGCGGCGCGTTTCTGTTTGACCAGTTTGCCAAAACCCGGAAGGGCAAACTCGCCTTCCTTCTTGACGGCTTTGTAAGCAATCATCCTCAACGCGGTGAGCAACGCTCCGGCTGTCTTCTTGTCGGTCGGGGTGGCTTCGGCGAGGGCCACCTGCAATTCGGTCTTCGTCATGGCTGGCCGTGGTTATGCTCACGCCTCCGAAGCGTTGCAAGTTCAACCGTGTGGGCCAGGTTTGAGCGCACCATGATTCGGTTACCTCCCCTGCTTCTGGCTGGCCTGATGGCTTTCCTGGCCGTTACCCCAACCCGAGCCGTCGATCTGTTTGCCTTCCGCGACGCCGCTCGTCACGTGCTCGTTTTTGCGGTACCCGGCACGGAGCCCGTGCCCGCCACCGTGGACCAAATCACTGCCACTCAGGAGGCCCTGGATTGGGCACGGCGTTTTTACCAGATCAGGGATTTGGACGTCGTGGACGTGGCGTTTGAAACCACGCCAACCCGATTTTGGCGGGTCACTTTCTCGGAACGCGGGCGAGCCGTCTCTCTCTACGCGGTGGTCCTCCCCGACGGCCATCCCGTAGAGCCGACCCTTCGAGACGAGACGTAAGGCGAGAAAGAAGGACGCGCTTTGGGGCTGGCCTCCGAGCCTGCACGCCGTTAAAAGGAACGATGCCGTCTTCGACCAACCCCGCCAAAGGAAGGGCCGCTGGTGCGTTGGGCAAGCCCGTGCAGCCGGATAAGGTGCTGGCCGCCGCCGTGGGACCGGAACTGCCTTAGTGAGCCGTTTCAGGTGCTACTGCGCAGGCAAAGACACCCCTCCTGGTTTTCCCGATGGGCCTCAACCCGTGCCTTCCTTCCGCCTTCGTTTGGGCCTGCCCTGGTTGCCAGCGCCCGCACCCCACTCCCGCTGCGGTCGCCGATTGTCACCCCGACACGCTCGCGAAATAACCCGCGGTGTTGGCTCCGTTGGTGCGTTGGCACGAGCTGTCCATGTGGGACGGCCATCCCGTTGCCCTCACCGGGTGGCTTGAAGCGGACCAGGCCGAACTCACCGTCCTGCACCACCCGGAAGACGACGGCGCACTGAGGGCCAGGGGCTACCGCTTTTGCGCGTCGCGCGACAGCCTGGAGCCCACCGGCACCTTTGCCGTGGTCCCCGCCTGAAGCGCGTTCCTTTCGCATCACCGCCGAACCCGGAGGGCTCGGATGGAGGGGTGGTCCACCTTAGATCCGGGAGTCGCTGACCCCATTTACCCGCGTGGGCGCGGGATTCCATACCACGGGGCGAAGCGGACGCTCTAGCCAACCGCC
>DASWVC010000242.1:0-2042 GCA_036401335.1 Chthoniobacterales bacterium | reverse complement strand
CCGCCGATCGCGTGCCCCTGCATGGCGGCCACCACGGGACATTCACAGCGCAACAGCCGGTCGTAAAAGGAAAAATCGGTGAAGCGTGCCTGCCCGGACGCCAGGAGCAGCAACTCTTCTTTTGTCCCACCGCAACAGAAGTAGTTCTCGTAACCGGTGATCATCACCACGCGCGTGTCCGGGTTAGTCTCCGCCTGGAAAAAGGCACGTTCCAAGCCGTCCAGCAGCGCCGCCGAAAACCGGTTTTTGGTGGCGCGATCCTCCAACGTAATCAGCGCAATGGTCCCATCGACCCATCGAAGTGTCACCACCTCACCCATTGCCGTAGCGCGCCTACTGGCTCCGTTCCCAGGGAAACGTGCCCCGCGTAACGTAATTGTTGATGTTGCGCTGCACCAGTTCCTGGCCAGCGAGGCGGGATATTTCGGTGATCGCCGCCTTCTCTGTTTCCGGCCTGATCCCGTTGAGTTCGTGAAAATAGCGCTTCATGTCGGCAATGGTCCGCTCTTCCAGAAGGTTAAGCCGGAGGGTTAATTTGCGCAGCGATTCTTCAAGGTTGTTGGTCAACTCGTCGACCAGGTGGATCGCGTTCGCTTCAGCCGCAGACAGCGTTCGGGTCGTCAGGGTCATGAAATAAGCTTTCTGAAAACCCGTCCGGCGTATCAGGAACGGAAGCACACAGCACGGCAACAACCCCCAGAGCGCCTCCGAAAGACTGAACTCGGAGCGCTCGGTCGACAGGACGAGGTCGCTGGCCGCGACCAGGCCGATACCGCCCGCGATCACTTTTCCGTCAAGCCGGGAAACAATCACCTTCGGTGACAACGTGAACCGTTTAAGCAGGGCCAGGTACTCGGAAAGGCGGATGGTCTCGGCCGCTTGTGCACCCGCATGCGCCGCCACCTCCTCGAAGTCCATGCCGGTGCAAAACACACCGGGGGCCCCTTCCAGAACCACCGTGCGGCAATCTGGCGATTTTTCGGCCAGATCCAGGGCGGCGCCAAGTTCCCGGATCAACGTCGAATTGATGCTGTTCCGGCGGTGCGGGCGTGAAATCGTTACCACGAGCTGGCGCGGAGCCGGCCGGAGAACGAGCGTTTCAAACTCATCCGGTGCTAGCTCCATTCGTACTCCCGATGGTAGTTGGCGATCCGTTTCAACACCAGAAGCTCGCGGCCCGACATCGCGCGATCGTAGGTCGAGGCGAAGGCCGCACGGTCTACCTCCTTATCTTTCAATCCAAAGCCCCACTCCAGGTTCAGGTCAAGTAACGCATCGTACTCTTGCAAGGACAGTTCATACCGCGACTCAAGGGATTTCTGCTTTTGCAGTCTGCCCAGTTTGGTCTTTGCCTGGGGACCGATGATGCCGCTGAAAAATTCGGAACAACATCCTGAGCCGTACGAATAAAGGCCCACGCGTTGCGGAATCTCGAGCGGCGACGAATCGATCAAACCGCAAAGTGCAAGGTACAAGGTAGCCGAATAAATGTTCCCCACCTCCATGCAATACGCCAGGGACGGCGCGACCCGACGGTTGAAGTCAACCTCGGAATCCTTCGGCAATGCGCCTTTCAGTTTTCGCATCATCATCCGGTGTGCCCCTTTGACCATGCCCGGGAACGGCGTGTGGAACACCAGGTAGGAAAAGGTGTCGACGAAATCTGCCCCGTCCACCCGGTTGGCATAAGCGTTGAAGCTCTGTTCCAGGCAGTCCAGGTAAGCAACCAGTGACAGGTCGGAATCACCCGTTTCGATTTCCGGCGTTGGCCGGCAGGAATCCATTACCTCGTAGGCGTAATAGCCGTTTGCCCCAAAATCGATCTCTAGGACCTCCGGGCGATCACTCACCAGCAAGGCGACGGCTCCGATCCCTTGCGACGGTTCAACATAACTTCCTTTGATTGCGGCCTTGGCCAGGTCTGTCGCGATCACCAAAGCCTTTGCGCCTGGTGAAGCACCTGAGGCAATCAAGTTGATGGCTGCCTGCAGCGCGGCGGTGCCGCCGTAACATGCATGCTTTACCTCAAAAAGACGGCAGTT
>DASWVC010000241.1:0-6648 GCA_036401335.1 Chthoniobacterales bacterium | reverse complement strand
GAGCAGGGCTAACCCGCGAGGGTAGGCCGGTTCGGCGGCCACATAAACAAAGGGGATGCCTGCGGCTTGGGCAAAGGCCGTGGGGGCATCGGCAGCATGACCGAAATCAAGGCTGTTGGCGTTAAAAGCCTCGAAAAGGAGAGGGCCGCTCCCGAATTGCAGCCACTCAACGCGGACGCCCTCGCGCCGCAGCCGGTCGTCGAGGGCACCTTTGGCTTTTAGAAGGTTTAGGGTGTTGAACTTTTGGTAGCCGATTCGCAGGACAGCAGGGTTGCCGGGACCGGCAGCGTGCGCACGGGAACCGGCACCAAAGGGTGCCGCCGCCAACAGCAGGAACACGGCGAACCACCGCCGGATGGGACCCGTGAGCCACGGCGTTCTGCCTGATTTCGGAAGGATTGCGTCCGTCTCGGGAGAATGAATGGAGTGGTGCGGCATAGGAACCGGGATGGTAGCGCAGGCGCAGCTATAGTCTATCGCTTAAGTAGAGTAAACCGCCTTTCGCAATAACCTCCCAGCTCAAGCTTGCAAGGCACAACCTCAGGCGTACCTTCCTTTATGGGTGAGGCAGCCCACCGTTCCCCTCAACCGCCCGAGTATTCCTGGAGCCGGTTTCTCTGGATGATGCGGAACGCCCTACGCTGGCGGTGCCCCACCTGCGGGCAACGACCCCTCTTTGTCCCCTGGTCTCAGGTGCGGAGCTTGCAAGATTGGTTCATGCCGCTCGACGGCTGCCCAGCCTGTGGTTACCCGTTTGATCGTGAACCCGGGTACTTTCTGCTTTCCATTTTCGCCATCAACTACGGCATCGCCTCACTGCTGGGGGTGCTTGTCTACCTTATCCTCGACTTCTGGGTCAAGTTACCAATCGAGTGGACCTTGGCCCTTACGGTGATTCCCATACCCTTTTTTAACATTTGGTTTGCGCGGCATTCCAAAGCTTTGTTTATTGCCTTCGACCTTTTTTTTGATCCCCACCACCGCGACGACGACGGTGGCGACCAACGGGTCGATCCCACGCTTCGGCCCACTAACCCACCGGTTTTTTCTCCTGTGGATCACTAGATTGGGCTTTCTCCCCCGTTGCCTTGCCTTCTTAAACTAGGGGACAAAAAGCCCGTTTTGCTTTCTCGGCCCGCACCTTGCAGCCCTCCTCCATTGGTGCGATAGCCTCTCGATGAACTGGTGCGCCGGCATTGTTGGCTTTATCCAACTGCATCCCTGGAAAATCGTGGGACTCAGCGGAAGTGTGATTTTCGGGCTTCGGTTTGTCCTCCAATGGATAGCGTCGGAGAAGGCCCAGAAAAGCATTATCCCGTTTGGTTTCTGGGAGGCGAGTTTACTGGGAAGCTTGTTGCTGTTGAGCTACTTTGCAATCTACAAACGCGATTCTGTGGGTGTGCTGCAGAGCCTTTTACCGGTGCCGCTTTACGCGCGGAACTTGTACCTTAAATACCGTGAGGTTTTTGTGGGCAGGCACGAAGAGGTGAATCCGACAGTTGATCCGGTGGGAACCGTTGGCAAATAGTCAGGCCCATGGCCGAAGGGTGCTACGATGATTTACTTCGACAACAACGCCACGACGAGGGTCGACCCTCAGGTTTTCGAGGCCATGTTGCCCTTTCTCAAGGAGGAATACGGCAATCCCTCGAGTGTTTACCGACTGGGCAGAACGGCAGCCCATGCAGTGAGTCACGCGCGCACCCAAGTGTCCGACCTGCTCGGTTGTGAACCGTCGGAGATCATCTTTACGAGTTGCGGCACCGAGTCAGACAACAGCGCCATCGCCGCGGCCCTTACCGCAGACCCTGACCGGAAGCATTTGGTGACCAGCAAGGTCGAGCATAGTGCCATCATGAAACATGCCGACGTGCTCGCCCGGCGCGGTTATGAAGTGACGTTTCTCGACGTCGATGAGGACGGTCTTCTCGATCCACAGAACGTCGAACGGGCTATTCGGCCAGACACTGCGCTCGTTTCGTTGATGTGGGCCAACAACGAAACCGGGGTGCTGTTTCCGATTGAAGAAATTGCGGAAATCTGCCGGGCAAAGCGAACGTTGTTTCACACCGACGCGGTTCAGGCGATTGGGAAGGTGCCCATCAACCTTTCCCAGCTGCCGGTCCAATTTCTATCGCTTTCTGGACATAAGTTGCACGCCCCTAAGGGCATCGGCGCGCTTTACGTCAACCGGCGGGTGCGTTTCGCTCCTTTTCTCGTCGGCGGCGGGCAGGAATTCAAGCGTCGGGGCGGCACCGAGAACACCGCCTCGATCGTGGCCTTGGGAGCGGCGGCAGCGTTGACCGTTGATCACGCAAAGGAGGCAACCAACCGGGTCCGCCGCCTGCGCGACCGGCTGGAAGCCGGGCTGCAGAAGGTTTCCGGCGTTGCGGTGAACGGTCACCGGAAGCATCGGTTGCCGAACACGCTCAGCCTGGCCATTGAAGGCATCGACGCCGAGACAATGCTGCTTGTGCTGGATCAGCGGGGTATCAGCTGTTCAGCCGGTTCAGCCTGCACTTCCGGGGCCTTGGAACCGTCCCATGTGCTGAACGCCATGGGCTTTAGCGCTGAACGCGCCCGCGGCAGTCTGCGTTTTTCGCTAGGCCGCTTCAATACCGAGGCGGAAGTCAGCCAAGCCCTGGAAATTATCCCGCGTGAGGTCGAAAAGGTGCGGCAACTCTCCCGGGGGGTTCTCGCCGCGTGAAAAACCCGGGGCGGCGCGGGAAAGCATAGACCGTAGGTGAGCGGCCGGATAGAACTTGCGCCCCCTCCCGTAAGCTCTGACTGTTCCGTTTCCCGTTTTCGCCGGCGGGGCCGCCAGCCCTCCTCAGCCCGGGTCGCGCCTTCTCCGGTAGGAGAGCTTGTCCTCAAGCGCCCTCCTGCCGCGCTTGGAGATCCCAAGGCGGCTTATCCCGTTTGTCAAAAGGCGGTTCCGAAAGGAACCCGGGTGGGCTGGTGGGGTCGCGCGCCCGCACGCGAACTCCGGGAGGGTCGGCCCTCCTTGGCCGACCGCGCTGGGCGACGTCGCCATGGGCGCTTGAGGAGAAGCTCCCCGACCGGACCGGGTTTGCCCGCACCCTTTCTTCAGCTTGTCGACCGGCCCCATTTCGGAAAAGACTTCTGGCCACTGGTATAGGCACTTGCAGGTCCCAATCCGGCTCAAGTTAACCCCTATGCACCCTTGACTTGCTCACGGCGGGTCCAGATCAGCGGCAAGTTCGAGCCCGCTCTCGTCGTTCCGCAAAATCAGCTCCAGCTGCCCTGTGAACGTCGTTGGATTGATGATGCAGGAAGCGGACAGCCGGCGCGCAATTTCCGACTTTTTTGTGCCCGAACGGTCGTGGTGGTACAGCCAAACGTCCGTTGCCGTCAGCACATGCCGGCCGGCACCTAACGCCGGGCAAATCAACCGGCCGCTGGGGGGATCAGTCGAGAGAAAACCGACGGGCCGCTCGTCGACGGAGAGCAGCAACTCCGCCTCATTCAGGTAACCGGCAGGCAGAAGCAGCCGCACCGTCGTCCCTTTGCGCTCCGTTTGCGCGCGGTTTTCGGCGTAGCGGAGCAACTCCGGCGGCCATTGTGCCCGAGGCCAGCCTCCGTAGACCGCAACCCGCCGCGCCCGTTCCAGGTTGGATCCGTAATGCGGGTCAAAGGACCTTCCAGCCCGCAGGAAATGCCGGACCACCGCCCGGAGCACCGCGGGTCCGCGCGGCACGTTCTGAAGTTGGCCCGCCGCCCAGTCATCTGCGGCGGCTTCATCGCGAGTGTTCAACGCCAGGTGCCCATACTCGTGAACGAGGAAAAACAGCGAGGCACCGGGATTTGCCGCATCGATGGCACGAGCCCGTTCCGGACAGAAAAAGATCACCCCATGCGGGTAAAAAAGATTGGGTTGAAGGGTCGCTCCGATGCGGTGACGCGTTTGCTGACAATCCTCTTTTACCGGCACATGGCGCAGGTAAACCGGTGGCAACCAGAGGGATTGAGTTTCCCGAGCGGTCGTGGTCGAAAGCAGTGCGACGAGGAAACCCGTCAGGGCAATGAAAAAACGCTGTGGGTTTACCGGTCCGGGCACCCACAAATCCATTGTGCGATCGTCAATCCGCGCCCTTGCCGGTGAAGGGCAACAAGCGAGTCTGGAACGCAGCATCCATCGTATTGTAGGAGAAGATGGCCGGAAATCATGAATGACCTTAACGCACAAACTTTTATGGCTGCGCTCCAAAAGGTTGAGGAGACGCATGACGTTCAATCCTTAGTTGAGCTCTTTTCAGACGACTGCAGCCTCACCAATCTGGCAATGAGCGAGCCCCTGGAAGGCCGGTCAGGCGCTCAGCAGTTCTGGGAGCAGTACCTTCACGTTTTTGAAGAAATCCGGTCCAGATTTTTCCACACCTCGGAAACGGACCAGGACATCGTGTTGGAATGGACCTCCCAGGGTAAGCTCAACAGCGGTGAGCCCGTGCAATACAAAGGCGTGAGCGTGATCGAAAAGGAGGGCGGCAAGGTCGCGAAATTTCGCACTTATTACGATTCGGCAGCCTTTACCCCGTTGGGCAAGAAGGGGTAATGACCCGTCTCTCATTGGGCGTTGCCCGTAAACGGCAGGGCTGCGCTGGCCGGCATCAACGGTAAATGCACCGATTGAACAATATTGATCGAAGGTAGTTGCGAACGCAGAGCATTTTTTGTAATTTCAATAATGTTCTTTTTGGTGTACGTCAGTTCTGCCGTGAACTTGTTCTCCAAGGGCGAGTTGCTGAAGCTTCTGGACATCAGTCGCTGTAACAACGCGAAACTCGGGGTGACAGGCATGTTGCTGTACAAAAACGGAAATTTCATGCAGCTGATTGAAGGGCCGGAACAGGCCGTTCGTACCCTGCACGCGAAGATTGCGATTGATTCAAGGCACCGCGGGTTGATCACCCTCTTGCAAGGGCATCAGGAAAACCGCGAATTTGAGCATTGGAGCATGGGCTTTCAAAGCCTCGACTCGGAGGAAGTAGGCCCCCATCCCGGATACAGTGACATTTTGGATGTGACGCTGACCAAGGAAGATTTTCCCGCGCATTCGTCAAAATGCCTCAAACTGTTCTGGGCGTTGAGAGAGAACCTGCACTGACTTCGGGCCATGGGGGAGGTCGACTGCACGCGACCGGTTTGTTTGGTTTACGCCCAAGCTGCCCGCTTGGCTGGACCCGTGGCTGCTCCTGGCCCCGACGCTGCACCGGGATCAACCACCAACAAGTCACGCAACGCCGCAGCCACCATGGCCAACCTGTCTTTCATGCCGGGAGGCAGGTTCCGGCTTTCGTGAAAGACGATCAAGCAGAGGCGATCGTTCCCGATCAGGCTAACCGGTTGGTCTCCTAACAGGGTAAGTCCCTGCGCTTGGCCGAGCCCAAGGCACTGGGCAAATTCGCCGGCGGCCTTCAAGAGCGCAGACGGCTGGGTCAGGTTGGTTCGTCGCCCCAGCCTTTCAGCCATTTCTCCATGCACCTGGCCGTCGTCCGTCACGGCCAAGGCTCCAGCGACTCTTGGGAAGGTTTCGATCAACCGAAGAACTTGCCCGACGTCCAGGAGGTCTTCCGTCATGAAAACTTCTTGCAAACGCTCAAACGCGACCCGCCGTGCGGGTTTGCCCGCCGGGTCAGCCGGAACCGAGACGCCCGGCCCCGACCCTGCCTTCTTGCCGGATTCGCCCGGTTCGGGCGGAGCCGCCGGCGTACCCGTTATGGTCCGGGCAAGCGCCGGACCTGCGGGCCGCGCAGGCGGTCCGACCACGGGTAGGCTGCCAAATGGGTCCGGGTGGCTGGACGGCTGAGGCAGCACAACCGGCTGTGATTCCGGCGGTTTCAACCCCGGCCTGGGCACATGAACAACCGTACCCGGCGACTCGGACGCAACCTCCGATTTTTCGCGGATCAACGGCACCGTTGGCCACGGAGCATCGGTTGCGCCCATTGGCGTCTTGCCTGAAGCCGGTTCGTTGGAGGGCTCAAGCTTGAAAAAACCTTCATCCTCGCGGGCAACCTGGGCGATCGGTGTGTCAAAATCCTGACCGGGCGGGCGTGGGATGCCGCCACTCGACGATTCCAGGTAGGGCTGGATTTGCATGACGACGCTCCGGAGGGAAAGCGGCAGCGGAAGCTCATCGGGAATGTTTGCCGGAACCAGATCACCGGTTATCCTTCGCAGGACGCCCGCTTGGATGGTTACCCGGCCTTCCGTTAAACCGCAAGTATCCCGTAGGTGCACTTCCACCGTCCGCCCGGGATGGCGATCCCAGGCCAGCGCCGGGATCAGCCCTTCGTTCAAGACAAAATCAGCTTCACGCAAGGCAATGACGCAGTCCGCCAGGTCCGGAACTTTCAGAGGCTGCGGCTCCGGGGTGCTCCCCGCGTCCCCGGCAGGCTGATCTTGGAGGTTTCGAAACAGGTAATTCCCGAACTTTGGGGCCATAAGCCAATCAGTTTTTAAGCCGAACGTCCGGCCGGCGGGCATGCTAACGGACCCTGTCCTAACATGTCAAAGGATTGTTTTAAAAACCTAAACATGCCCGGCGTTTTCGGCCGTGACCTGGTAGCGACGCCCTTTCCAGACTACTCCTTTGCCGGCTGCACAGCGGTAACTGTTGAGCGCAAT
>DASWVC010000240.1:0-12736 GCA_036401335.1 Chthoniobacterales bacterium | reverse complement strand
AGCAGCGCGCGGGCCTTGCTGATGTCGGCGTAGGTTTGCGGCATGTCCCCCGGCATGGGCGGCAGGAACTGGATTTCGGCTTTTTTTTCGAAGGCTTCTTCAATCAGGCGGATGACAGAGAGCAGGTCGATGGTCGCGTTTTCGCCGAGGTTAAACACTTCGAAGCCGGTCGCGTCATAATCGAGGGCGGCAATTACTCCCTGGACGATGTCTTCGACGTACGTGAAATCGCGGCGCGCACTCCCGTCACCGTACACCTCGATCGGTTTGCCCTGCGCAATGAGCCGGGTGAATTTATGGATGGAAAGGTCAGGCCGCTGCCGCGGGCCGTACACGGTGAAAAACCGCAGGCAGGCCACCTTCAGGCCATAAAGGTGAGCATAGTTTGAGCAAAGGTGTTCGCCGGCAAGCTTGGTGCTGGCGTAGGGACTAAAGGTTTGGACGAGGGCCTGATCTTCGCGGAACGGGACCTCGCGGCTGGCGCCGTACACCGACGAGCTCGAGGCGAAGATGAACCGCACTGTGCCCTGGTCGCGCGCGGCCGCCAGCAGGTTGTAAGTGCCGAAGATGTTGGTTTTGAGGTACCATTCCGGGTGAACCACCGACGGGCGGACCCCGGCACGCGCTGCGAGGTGGATGACCGTCTCGGGCGCGAAATCCGCAAAGACCGCCCGCACCCCGGCCTCGTCGCAGATGTCCCGGGAGTAGACGTGGGCCCGGTTGCGCACCCCAGCGACGTTTTGCTGCTTCGTGGCGGGATTGTAGAAGTCATTGAAATCGTCAATGATGGCCACTTCATGGCTGCGCGCGAGGAGGGCCTCGACGAGGTGAGACCCGATAAACCCTGCGCCGCCCGTGACAAGGACTTTCATGCGGTGAGGGCGAAGCTGGATTTAAACCGGGCCGAGGGCAAGGTGGAAGTGGAAGCCTGGGCGAGGGGCGGCATGGCGTGAGCAAGGGTTGACAAACGGTTGGGCAGCCGGCAATGAAACGTGGATGGCTGAACCCAAACGGGGCATCGCGCGCATCGAAGTGCCCAGGCGGAACGCCGCCTCGGGGCCGGCGGGCGTGCCGGCAGCGGGAGGGGCCGGGTCGCCCGGGCCGAGCACAAGGCAACGTTTGATGGCCCAGGTAGAAGGAAATCGCCAGGACCCGTGGGTGGCGCCCCTGGCCGGATTGCTGCTGGCGTTTTCGGTCGTATCGCTTATAATTCAGTTACTCATCGCGTTCAGCTGATCCTTTGAACATTGACCAGCTGGATTCTGCTGGAGCAACAACCTGTTTCGTATGGCTTCTTCATCTGTCCTCCAACTTGACGAATCGAACTTTGATCAATCCGTTCGCGATGCCGGTGTGCCGGTGGTCGTTGACTTCTGGGCAACGTGGTGCGGTCCTTGCCGCATGATTGCGCCGATGCTGGACGAGATTGCCACCGAGCAAGGGGGCAACGTGCGGGTGGCCAAGGTTGATGTGGACAATAACCAGGAGCTTTCCCAACGGTTTAACATCCGGAACATCCCGACGCTGCTTTTCTTTAAAGGGGGCGAGTTGCGGGATCAAGTGGTCGGGCTGACGTCCAAAGCGGACCTGCTTTCCCGGCTTAACTCACTAAAATAATAAATGAACCGAGCCGCGGAATTGAGATGCAAATCCGGGACGGTAACGTAGAATTGTAGTTTATGAGCTTGCTCGCATTTGGGACGCCAGGGCCGTCGGAGTGGATGTTGATTCTAATCATCGTCCTGGTTTTGTTCGGGGCCAAAAAGCTGCCCGAATTGGCACGCAGCCTTGGCCAAAGCATGAATGAGTTTCGCAAAGCTCGCGAAGAATTTGACCGGGAACTGCAATCGGCAAGCCACGATGTGCGTGCTAGCACCCATCCGGTGCAACCGATCGCCGCTGCCCAACCACAGCAACAGCCGCAACCGTCGCCTGTTCCGCAGGTGCAGCCCGTAGCGGGTGCGCAACCGGTAAACCCGGTGCCTCCGGCCCAACAAACGGTGCAAGGCGGTCCCTCGCAGGTAGCCTAATCGAATATTTTAAGTGCACTTGAGGCCCGGCAAGCGATTGCCGGGCCTTTTTTCGTTTTAGGGGTGGGGGTTGGGGAAGCGTGACGGCTCTGGTAGGGGTGCTTGTCCCCAAGCGCCCATGGGAAAGGTGTCAGCGTGCCGGCGCAATGGCACGAAGGCAAAAGCTTTTGGGGCGGAAAAGCGCGGGGATCGGGGCGGGCCGCAATCCCGGGGGCGCTTGGGGACAAGCTCCCCTACGGGAACCCCCTTTCGGATCGTTTACCCTTGACTTGGCAAAACGTATAATATAACTATTTTTAGTTTAGTTATGAATTTGTTTATCCGGTTCTCGTTTTCCTGCCTCGTGCCGGCCTTTTTCATCCTGGTTGTTGCCGGACTTCAGCCGGTGCGCGGGGAACAAGTCGTCACGTTCGCCCACTACAACGTAGAGAATTATCTGGTGTTGGATCGCCGCGAGCACGGCCATGTGGTGCATGCAGGCAAGCCGGAGGCGGAAATCGCCCCGTTGATCCGCATCATCCAAACGATTCACCCGGACCTGCTGGGCGTTGCCGAGATGGGGCCGCCGGATCAGTTCGACGATTTCCGGCAGCGGCTCGCCGCTGCCGGATTAGAATACCCGGCGGCTGAGTACGTCCAAGGTGCCGATCCCGACCGGCACCTGGCGTTCCTGAGCAAGTTTCCGATTTTAGAACGCCATTCCGAGGCCGATGCGGAAGTGATTCTGCCCGATCACCGGGAACCGATGCGGCGCGGCATCCTGGACGTGACGGTGGAAATAACCCCGCGCACCCGCATCCGACTGGTAGGCGCGCACCTGAAGTCGAAGCTGCCGATCCCGGAAGGCGAAGAACTGGTGCGCCGGGCGGAGGCGCAAAAACTGCGCGAGCACATCGACGGTTTGCTGCAGCAAGCGCCGGACACGCTGCTGCTCGTCTACGGTGATCTGAACGACACAAAAGACGAGCCTGCCATCCGTGAGGTTGCCGGCATCCGCGAAAATCCGACCGGCTTGCTGGACCTGTGGCTGGCCGACCAGGACGGCGATCGCTGGACGTATTACCGGAAATTTTCGGACACCTACGCCCGGATTGATTATATTTTTGTGAACCGGGCGCTGTTCCCGTCGATTGACCGGGCGAAAAGCTACCTGTTCCGCTCAGCGGATTGGAATCGGGCCAGCGATCATCGGCCGGTGGTGGCTACGCTCACGGTGGCGGACTGAGGGAGTGCCACAAATCAAAGAATGCCAGGAATCCTGCAGCGCGGGCCGGGACTTGGGCTTCTTTCATTCTTCAGTTCCTAACGTTCCTTGATTTGCGGCATTCCAGGATCCTTTGACCTGTGGCATTTGCTCAGGTCCAGAGGCGGGGATCGAACACGACGGCGATCTCGCGTTTGCGCTCCACGGCGGTGCTAAACCCGGGGTGGGCAGGGTTCAAGAGGTAAATCCATTCGGTGGGAATGACGGCGCTCGGGAGGCGCAGGGCAACGGAGCGGGCTTCGTCAATCCAGCGTTGGCCGAAACGGCGGGCGGGGGTGTTTTCGGTGCTGAGCTTTGGTGCGACCCTCCAGTGTGGTGGAAGCTGGCTTTCAAGGGGCGCCTCGATGGCATTCTCCGCAATCCCAAGTTCAATGCCCACGAAAGGTTGGGTTGGTTGATGGGTAGCCACCGGCATGTGCACGCGGACTTCCAGAACCGCCAACGCGAGCGAAGAAGCACAGTAGACAACCTTTGTGCCAACCGGATTCCATCGCCCGCCGGCGATGGCGCTGCCCGTCCCGAGGAGGGCGGTGTCGCGGTGTTTCTGGCTGGCAAGGCGCCAGGCGTAAATGTGCTGCATCGCCGGCGCGGCCTAAAAGACGCCGTATTCAATGCGGATCAGGAGCCTTTCCACCTCAACACAACCGGTGTCGGTGGCGGTAAGTTCCAGCGGGGTCTTAAAATCGAGCGACGGATTGGGCGTCAGCATCCATTCCCGGGCCGAATCAACGTCGCCCAGGGTGCCGGCCGCTTCTTTGAAGATGCGCACCAAACGCGTTAAACGATCCGATTCCTCGGAGCTGAACCGGTTGCTGGCCAATCTTCGCTGCAAGGTTCGCATCGGAATGCTGAGGTGTTCGGCCAGTTGCTGGTCGGTGGTGCCCAGGAACGTGCGCAACCGCACATAGCTTTCGGCAGGCAACCCGGCTTGGATGGCGTCCGGCGAAGGCGGCTGAAGCATGGGATCAGCTTTGTGCATGAGCGGCATTTGGCACCATACAGGCGCCAGATGCGTCGACGCAAATGCTTTGTTGACCGTCGCAAAGGAACTTCCTCCTTGCGCCAAAGGAGGCAAAGCCCTAGCTTCCCGGCTCCGTCCCCCCGGGCCCAGCAGAGGTGGGGGGAACGCCCCAGCTTCCCTCAACTCTATGGCGAACACGGTATTAGTTGGTGCCCAGTGGGGAGACGAAGGCAAAGGCAAGGTCATCGACTACCTGACGGAAAACGTCGACGTGGTGGTGCGGAGCCAGGGCGGCAACAATGCCGGTCACACGGTCGTGGTGGGCGACCGAAAATACATTCTCCGTCTGATTCCTTCAGGCATTCTGCGCAAAGGCAAACTCTGCATCATCGGAAACGGCGTCGTCATCGACCCGGTGTCGCTCTGGGAAGAGATCTCGGAGCTCACCGCGCAGGGGGTCAAGGTCAATTCGAAAAACCTGCTCATCAGCGAGTCGGCCCACGTGGTTTTCCCTTACCACAAGGTTTTTGATGAGCACCGCGAAACGGCCAAAGGCAAAGACCGGATCGGGACGACCAGACGCGGGATCGGTCCGGCGTACGGCGACAAGATCGCGAGGGTGGGCCTGCGTCTCATGGACCTGAATAAGCCGGAGCTTTTCGAACGAAAAATCAAGGCCCGGTTGCGGGACGTAAATTGGCTGTTGCGGGCCTACGGGATCAAGCCGGTGAACGCCCGGAAGGTGATTGAGACTTACCTGGAGGTTGGCGAGCGGCTTCATCCCTTCATCACCAACACGGTTCTGGCGGTGCACCGCGCCATGGCGGCCGGCAAAGAAATCCTTTTCGAAGGCGCCCAGGGAACGTTCCTGGACATCGACCACGGCACCTACCCCTACGTCACGTCGTCCAACACCACCGCCGGAGGAGCGTGCACCGGTGCGGGGGTGCCGCCCAACCGGATTGACCGTGTGGTCGGTGCGGTCAAAGCGTACACCACCCGGGTGGGCGAGGGGCCTTTTCCGACGGAAGAACCGATGCTGGCAGACCTGCTGCACGGCCTCGGACGCGAGTTCGGCGCCGTGACCGGCCGGGAACGGCGGTGCGGATGGTTTGACGCCGTGGCTACCCGTTACGCGGCGATGCTGAACGGCATCGACGAAATCGCCGTAACCAACCTGGATGGTTTGGACACCGTTGACCCGATCAAGGTTTGCGTGGCCTACCGGTGCGAGGGCCGTCGATTGACCTACCCGCCCGCGGGCGTGGAAGATCTGTGCCGGTGCGAACCCGTTTACACGGAAATGCCGGGTTGGCAGATGCCCACCACGGAAGCCAGGAGCTTCACCGACCTTCCGCGGGCCGCGCAGGCCTACCTGCACCGTCTGGCCGAGTTGACGGAGGCAAAGCTTCTGCTGGTCGGCGTCGGTCAGAGTCGCGCCCAGACAATCCTGGTGTAAAGTTGCCGACCGACCGGCTGCTGGCTCGAATTGAGCTTCCGCCGGCTGCGCCCACTGATGTTGTTTACTTCGCCATCCAAAACCGCCTCGACGGAGGCTTCGCCATCCCTGGTGCCGAAGCATGTCGCCGTCATCATGGATGGGAACGGTCGCTGGGCGAAGTCGAAAGGATGGCCGCGGAGCCGCGGGCACCTGGAGGGGGCGAAAGCCGTCCGTGAGTGCGTTGAAGGGTGCCTTGAGCTCGGTGTCGAGTACCTGACGTTGTACGCTTTCTCGATGGACAACTGGCAGCGCCCCAAGGAAGAGGTCAACACGTTGATGGGCCTGCTCCGGCGCTTCCTGAAAGAGTACACCCGGTACATGCAGAAACGCAGCATCCGCCTGCAAGCCATCGGGCGGCTTTGGGAGCTTCCCGAGGAGTGCCGGGAACAGTTGGAGCACACCATCCAGGACACGGCGCGAAACACGCAGCTCACCCTGATTCTGGCCATCAACTACAGCGGGCGGGCGGAGATCACAGACGCGGTGAAACGGGTGGTGGCCGACGTCGAGAGCGGCCGGCTGAAAAAGGAGTCCCTGGAGCCCGAAGTTTTCCAACGGTACCTGTACACCTCGAACTGGCCCGACCCGGACCTTTTGATCCGGACCTCGGGAGAGATGCGGGTGTCGGATTTCCTGCTGTGGCAGGTCCGCTACACCGAATTTTACACGTTACAAAAATTCTGGCCGGATTTTAACCGGGAAGATTTGCGTGAGGCCCTGCTGGATTACACCAAACGTCAGCGACGATTCGGAGGCACCTGAGCGGGGAAAGTCGGTCAGAAAACGACACCGGGCAGTCTCAACGCCCTGTCGATTCCTACTCGTTCTGCCTAATATAACGCTTGCGACCCCGAGTCGCATGGGTGATCTTGCCGTCTTACTCAGGGAAATCTAAGCCTGTCGGCATGCATGGAGGGGACATCGGGAAGCAAGGCTGCTCCGGGCGAACCCAGGTATGCGAATGGGTGCGGGGCATAAAGCCGACCTCATTGTCCCAGGCAAATTTGTTGAACGATTGATGCAGACCATTTTGTTAGTTGATCCGGAAATCGATTTCCTGGAATGGGCCCAGAACCAGCTTGAGACGCCAACGACCCGGGTGCTCACGGCGACCAGCGCGGACGAGGCCTACAAGATTTACATCAGCGAAAACCCGGACCTTCTCGTCTCCGAAACCCATTTGGTGCCTTTCAGCGGGCTCGAACTGCTGGCGCGGGTCCGGCAGCGCGATTACAACGCCCTCGTCATTTTGATGAGCGCCTTCGGGACGACTCAATCCGTCATCGAGTCGATGAAATTGGGCGCCTTCGATTACCTGCGGAAAGAGTCGCTGCCGTTTAACCTTAAGCCGGTGGTGGATGCGGCGCTAACGGCTCAGGCGGAGATGCGGTCAGCGACGGCTTTCAAGCCCCAACTGACGGTGGAGCAGTACCAGGACAGCCTGGTGGGCCAGTCGCCGCCGATGCAACAGGTTTTCAAGATGATCGGGCGGGTTTCGCACAGCGATGCGCCGGTGATGATCACGGGTGAGAGCGGATCCGGCAAGGAGTTGGTCGCCCGCGCAATTCACCATTACAGCAATCGCAGCACCCAGGCGTTTATCGCCATCAACTGCGCGGCCATTCCCGAAAACCTGCTGGAAAGCGAATTGTTCGGCCACGAGAAAGGGGCGTTCACGGGCGCGTCGTCGCAACGCATCGGGCGCTTTGAGCAGAGCAACGGCGGAACGTTGTTCCTCGACGAGATCGGTGAGATGCCGCTGCCGGTGCAGAGCAAGATCCTGCGGGTGTTGCAGGAAGGCGAGTTTTCACGGGTCGGCGGCAACGCCACGATTAAGACCGACGTTCGGATCATCGCCGCGACAAACAAGACGTTGGAACAAGAGGTCGCGAAAAAGCAATTTCGGGAAGATTTGTTTTACCGTCTGAACGTGGTTCGCATTCACCTGCCGCCGCTTCGTCAGCGCCGTGAGGACGTGCGGTTGCTGGCGGAATACTTCCTCAAAAAGATCGCCACGCAGAAGCACCTGCCGCAGCTCACCCTTTCGTCCGAGGCGATCAAGGTGCTGGAGGATCATCCTTGGCCGGGAAACGTGCGCCAGCTTGAAAACACGATTCAGCGTGCCTGCGTGCTGGCGACCAGTGACGTCCTCCTGCCCAAAGACATCCCGCTCAGCGACGCAAACACGGACAACGACGTGGAGTTTGCGGGGTCGCCGCCCCGGGTGATGCTGGAAGCCAAGCCGACGTTGGAGACCGCGGTGAATATGCTCCTGGAAGCAGCGGATTCCGACGGCAACCTGCAGCTGCTGCCGTGGTTGGAACGGGAGTTTACGCTTTTCGCGATGAAACGGACCCGCGGGAACCAGGTGAAAGCGGCCAAGCTGCTCGGGGTGACGCGGGCAACGTTGCGGAAACGGATCGAGCGGTACGGGATCACGAAAGAGCTGAATTTTCAGTGAGAGGAAATTGTATCGATTGTATGAGTTGTAACAATTGGATCAATGAAGAGACTGGAAGTGGGCAGGTCGTTGGTTATTTCCAGCCGGTTATGTTGCCGGTGTGATCGCCTTGCTAGGACGAATGTTTATCCTGCGGGTTTCGGCCTCCTGGCAGGAGGACTGGCTTTCTTTAAGAACCTGTCCGCCGCAACACGCTTCTTACCCCGGCCTTTTATTCATGGCGCCATCTGACCGGCGCCCGACGTAGAAGGGTAGACGACTTTTGTCGCCGGCACCGGGTCACGTATGGAGAATGCGCTTTTACAGACGGTTCAATCCGTGGCTGCGGGTGAGCCGCTGCGGCCGCGGCTGGACCACCGGGAGCCGATCCGGTTGGAACACGTCTGCCTTGCCGCGCAAGGGTTTGTGGCAGCGTGCGTGGCCCAGGAGCGGCCCGCGCGCTCGTTGTGGGTAGTCTGCCCAGATCCCCGTCGTCAGGAAGAGGTGTTCAACGCGTTGCTCACGTGGCAGGCAAACCCCCTCTTCCTGCCTGAACTCGAAGTGCCGGCGGTGGCGGAAGCTGTGCCCGACCCGGAGATCTCCGCGGAACGCCTGGAACTGCTGCAGCGGGTGGCGGAGGGGAAAAGGTTTGTGGTCGTTTTGACCCGCCGGACGCTGCAGGACCAGGTGCCGGCCGCGGATGAACTGACCCGGCAAACCCGGACGCTCAAGCGCGGAGAGATTATTGATCGCGACCAACTTGTGACGGAACTGCTTGCGTCGGGGTACGAAAAAGTTCCGCAAGTGAACGCCCGCGGCCAGTTTGCGATCCGCGGCGGCATCCTGGACGTCTTTTCCGCTCAGCAAGCCGTGCCGGTGCGGATAGAGCTGTTCGGGGAGGAAATTGAATCGATCCGCGCCTTTGACCTCGATGAGCAAACCTCCATTCAGGTGCTGGACCGGTGTGAAATCCTGGCCGGCGAAGCGGCGGAAGGCCGCACCGTCCCGCTGCAGCATTACCTGAAGCCCGACGACCTGGTGGTGGACGTTGAGGGTGGGTTGGAAGAAGCCGGCGTCCGCATTTCGGCTGGTGCCCTGGAGGCCGGGGAAATGGAGGATTATTCAACGGCGTTCTATCCTTCGAGCTTCGAGAGCTTTGAGGCCGGCGATTTCCTGGTGGAAGAACACAAGCGCGAAGTCGCGTTGCGTCAACTCCGGGCCTGGCTGGACGAGCGGTGGGAAGTGCTGGCCGTCTGCCACAACGAAGGGGAAGCGGAGCGGCTGCGTGAGGTGCTGTCCGACAACGAGGTCGAGGTCGATGGCATGCGTTTTGCCGTGGGAAACCTGGACCACGGGTTCACGTACCCTGCAGGCCGCCTTGCGGTGCTGTCCGATTCCGAGATTTTCGGCCGCTACCAAAGTCCGAGCGCGAGCCGGTTGGCGTTGCGGCGAGCCAAGTTGCGCGGGGGCAGGGCGGCCATTGATTTCAGTGAATTGGCCGAAGGCGATTTTGTCGTCCACCTGGAACACGGAATCGGCAGGTACCTCGGGGTGCAGAACTTTGACCAACAAGGCGTTCCGCAAGAGGTCGTCATGCTGGAGTTCGCGGAAGGGGCGCGGCTTTACGTGCCCCTGGAACAGGCTTACCTGATTTCGCGGTACGTGGGTCTCGGGAAAAAGTACCCGCCCCTGAGTAGTTTGGGGGATGCCCGCTGGGCCAAGGCGAAAAAGGCGGCCGAGACGGCGGTGTTCGATTACGCGGCCAAGCTGCTTTCGGTGCAGGCCGAGCGAAACGCGCGGGCCGGGTTTGCCTTTCCGCCTGACACCAAATGGCAGGCGGATTTTGAGAAAGCTTTCCTGTACAAGGAAACGGATGACCAACTCCGGGCGATTGAGGACACCAAGCGCGACATGGAATCGGAGTTGCCCATGGACCGGCTCATCTGCGGGGATGTCGGGTTCGGCAAAACCGAGGTGGCGATTCGAGCCGCGTTTAAAGCGGTGATGAGCGGCAAGCAGGTGGCGATGCTGTGCCCGACGACGGTATTGGCCCAGCAGCATTTCCAGACGTTTCGCGAACGGATGTCGGATTATCCCATCAAAATCGGGATGCTCAGCCGCTTTCTCACGGCCCGGGAGCAGCGGGAAACGCTGGCGGGAGCGGCCGATGGCGGCATCGACATCGTGATCGGCACGCATCGGCTCATCTCCGGCAACGTGGAGTTCAAGAACCTGGGGCTGGTCGTGATCGACGAGGAGCAGCGGTTCGGGGTCCGGCACAAGGAAAGGCTCAAGGAACGTTCCAAGCTTATTGACGTCCTTACCTTGTCGGCGACGCCGATCCCGCGAACGCTCTACCTCTCTTTGGTAGGGGCCAAGGACATGTCTGTCATCGAGAGTCCGCCGCCAAACCGTCTGCCGGTGGAAACCATCATCTGCGGGTACGACGAACGGGTGATCCGCGACGCGATCCAGCGTGAGTTGCGGCGGAAAGGGCAGGTTTACTTTCTGCACAACCGCGTTCACTCGATCGAACGCGTGCGGGAGCGGGTCCGCCACCTTTGCCCGAAAGCCCGGGTGGAAGTCGGGCATGGCCAGATGGATGAGACCGAGTTGGAGGACGTGATGGAGCGTTTTGTCCGAGGCACGACCGACGTGCTGATCTCGACGACCATCATCGAGAGCGGACTGGATATCCCAAACGCCAACACGATCATCATCGATCGGGCCGATCAATTCGGGCTGGCCGATCTTTACCAGCTGCGGGGCCGGGTTGGCCGTGCTCAGCACAAGGCCTACGCCTTCCTTTTGCTGCCGCGTGAGCTGCTGACCGTCGGCTCGGCCCGGCGCCGGATCAATGCGATCAAGCAGTACTCGGGCTTGGGGGCCGGCTTTAAGATTGCCATGCGCGACCTTGAAATTCGCGGTGCCGGCAACATCCTGGGCACGGCTCAAAGCGGGCACATCGTAAATGTTGGTTTTGACCTTTATTGCCAGCTGTTGCAACAAGCAGTCGACCGGCTGAAGGGGAAACGGCGCCGGGACCCGTCGGAGTCGATGGTGCGGTGCGACTTTGTGGCGATCAACGAAGCGGATTTTGTCCGGGCCGCAGATGGTCTGGTGCCGGCGTTCATCCCGGCAGATTATGTGGCGGAACCGCAGCTCAGGATCCAGGCGTACAAGCGACTGGCCCAGGCGGGCAGCCGCGACCAACTCGACAAGCTCGGGAAAGAATGGCGGGACCGGTTCGGTCCGCTGCCCGTGGCCGTTCGGAACCTGCTATTGCTAAACGAAATCAGGCTGGCGGCGGCGCGATTGAAGATGACCCGGGTTGAAGTAAAGGACGGGAAAGTGATGATCACCCGCGGGGGAGATTACCTGCTGATCGGCAACCGTTTTCCGCGCTTGACTTCACGGGAACCGCAAAATAGTCTCCGCGAGCTGTTGTCCATCGTGAGTGGGATTTCCTAAAATGACAAACCCCGTGAAGTTGTGTTCCGCCGTCGTGCTCGCTGGTTTATTTGCGGCTACCCCTATGCAGGGGGCCGGCCCGGAGGTCATCGACGGCATTGCCGCCATCGTAAACAACGATGTGATTACCTTTTCGCAGGTGCAGGAAGTCTCGTCCTCCCAGGAGCAATCGCTTCGGCAGCAGTACAGCGGCCAGGAATTGGTGGATAAGGTCAAGGAGTCCCGCCTGGCTGCCCTGCGGGACCTGGTTGACCGGCAGTTGGTGCTCCAGGAGTTCAAGAAGAAGGATTTCCACCTTCCGGACTACGTCGTGGAAGATCACGTCCAGGAGATCATCCGTCAGGATTTCCAAGGGGACCGCCAGGCTTTTGTCAGGACGCTGAGCGCGCAGGGGTATTCGCTTAACCGCTTTCGCGACAACGAGAAAGATAAAATCATTGTGCAAGCGATGCGGCAAAGCAACGTGAAAGGCAACTTCACGGCATCGCCGCAAAAGATCGAAGCTTACTACAACGCGAACAAAAATGAGTTTGCCACGCCCGAGCAGATCAAGCTGCGGTTGATTGTGTTGAATGCGGATCCAGCCGATTCGAATGGTGGATCGTCAACCAGGCAAATGGCGGATGAGATTCAGCGGAAAGCGAAAGACGGAGCTGATTTTGCGACGCTGGCCAAGACCTACTCGATGGACGGGACGGCGGAGAACGGCGGCGACTGGGGATGGGTGGACCAGAAAACGCTAAACCAGGAACTTACCAACGTCGCGTTTGCGCTTGCGCCGAACCAGGTCAGCCAGGTTGTTCAGATCGGGGATTCTTACTACATCCTTTATTGCGAAGCCAAAAAGCCGTCCAGTTTCATGCCGTTGCAAGAAGTAAAGGACGGCATTCAGCGGAAGCTTGAGCAAGTGCAGCGGCAGCAGGCCGCGCAACGGTGGCTGGACGGGCTGCGCGAAAAGGCTTACATCAAAATCTTCTAGGGTCCGACGCGAAGGGGCGGAATCCTGGAGACAGAGACGGCTGCCCCTATCCCGTTTTGAAAGGGCTGCCTGCAGGGATACAGGCAGGGA
>DASWVC010000239.1:0-11304 GCA_036401335.1 Chthoniobacterales bacterium | reverse complement strand
GTCTGGTCCGGAGATTGTTATGCCGTTGACCTGATTGAACGCCTGCACCTCGCGGATTCCGGCGGCATCGTTCGGCTCGGGTTTGTCCATTACAACACCGAAGAGGAAATTGACCGGACGCTGGATGTCCTCGCCACCCTTTGAAGCACACGACCTTGTTTACGCGTCAAAGTGACTCATGGCGACAAACGATTGGTAGCGGGCCTGGATCTCTTTTGGTGAAAGCCGGGTAATGGCGTCGACGCTGAACGATTCGACGCTGAAGCTCGCCATCAAACTGCCGTGCACGACCGCGCGTTTAAGGTCAACGAACGTGACCTGGGCGGGTTTTTGTCCTGCCAGGAAACCAACCAGCCCTCCGGCAAAAGTATCGCCGGCACCCGTCGGGTCCACCACGGCCTCAAGCGGGTGAGCGCCGCAGCTGAAAAATTCGCCGGGCGACATCAGCACGCAGCCGTGCTCCCCTTTCTTGATCGCCACGTATTTCGGGCCGCAGTCGAGGATGGCGCGGCCGGCCCGAATCAGGTTCTCTTCACCGGTTAGCTGCCGGGCCTCGCCGTCGTTCAGCACCAGGAGGTCGACACGGGGCAGGAGGTTCATGAGTTCAGGCCGGGCCGTCATGATCCAGAGGTCCATCGTGTCGGCAACCACGAACTGTGGAGCGTGCATTTGGTCAAGGACATGGGTTTGGAGGTCGGGGCTGATGTTGCCGAGCAAAACCATCGGCGTGTCCAGGTAGGCGGAGGGCAGGGTTGGTCGGAACGTTTCAAAGACGTTGAGGGCGACCTCCAAGGTTTGCCGCTTGTTCATGTCAGCCTCATATTCGCCGGTCCACCGGAAGGTTTTGCCTTCGGCAACCTCCACGCCCTGCAGGTCGATTTGATGGGCGCCGAATAGTTCAAGGTAACGCTGCGGAAAATCGGTCCCGACGATGCCGACGAGGTTGACCGGGGCGAAATAACTGGCGCTTAAGGAGGCATACGACGCCGAGCCGCCGAGCAAGTCAGGGTGCGCTTCGGTGGGAGTGCGAATGTCATCAATGGCGATTGAACCGACGATCAGAACGGGCATGGCGGGATGGGTGCTTTCGATGGTTTCAGGTGTTTACTTCGCCTGACCGTGTGGCCGGCGGGTCAGGAGCGCTTTCACGCGGCGGGTCTTTTCGGTGATGTCCGGGGCTTGGAGAAGATCGGAGACGATGCAGGCGCGTTCCACGCCGGCCTCCAGAACTTCGGGCAGGTTCGACAGTTTAATGCCGCCGATGCAGTAGATGGGAAGGGCAACGGTGCGGTAAACCGTTTTCACGTCCGTCAAGCCAACCGGTTTCGCATCCGGTTTGGTCGGCGTGGCAAAGAGCGGGCCGAACCCGAGGTAATCCGCGCCTTCATTGAAGGCAATTATGGCCTGGTCGATGGAATGAGTGGACTTACCGACGATGCAGGCACGTCCGGCAACGCGGCGCGCGGATTCGACCGTGCCGTCACCCTGGCCGATGTGGCAGCCTTCGGCGGCCACCTCTGCAAGCAGGTCTGGGTAATCGTTCAAGATAAGGGGCACCTGGGCTGGGTGGGTGACGGCATGCAACTCTTTGGCCAGGGCTGCGATCTCGGTTTTGGGGGTATTTTTGGCCCGCACTTGGATCAGGTCCGCGCCGCCGTCGATCAACTGCCGGGTCACGTCGACGGCCCGGGCCGGTTTCACGTAACCGAGGTCGACCAGGGCGTAAAGCAAGCGGGATTCAAGGTTCATCGCCCGCTATCCAACGGCAGAACCGCCTGGGGCGCAACCAGGCATCGCCGCGACGAGGCCGCTGATCGATACCGGCACGGGAACGGCGGCTTACTTCGGGCTGAGCGTTCTCGGCGCCAGCATCCGTTCCACGAAGCTGGTGTCGAACTTGCCGAGTTGAAAATCTCCGTTTTGCATGATTTGGGCCTGAAACGAGATGGTGGTGTGAACCCCTGTAATCAGGTATTCACTTAAAGCCCGGGACATGCGCCGAATCGCCGTCAGGCGGGTTGAACCGACGCTGATCAGTTTTGCGATCATTGAGTCGTAATGCGACGGGATTGTGTATTTGGCGTAAGCATGGGAATCAACCCGCACGCCGCGTCCACCCGGCGCATAATACAAGTCGATCATCCCGGGCGACGGCTGAAAGCCCCGGGCCGGGTTCTCTGCGTTGATGCGGCATTCGATGGCATGGCTCCGCAGCGTGGCCGACGCGACGTGCTCGGAAAGTTTTTCGCCGGTTGCGATCAGGATCTGCTCTTTGACGAGGTCGCACCCGTAAGCTTCTTCCGTGACCGGGTGTTCGACCTGGATGCGTGTGTTCATCTCCATGAAATAGTAATTGCCCGCGTCATCCACGAGGTACTCGATGGTCCCGGCATTTTCATACCCGACAGCCTCAGCCAGTTTGATCGACGCCTGGCCCATTTTTTGCCGCAGTTCCGGCGTCATCAACGGCGACGGGCATTCCTCGACGATCTTCTGGTTACGCCGCTGGATCGAACAATCCCGTTCTCCGAGATGGATGATCCGGCCATGGCTGTCGCCGATGATCTGGAATTCAATGTGGTGGGGCCGTTCGATCAGTTTTTCGATGTAAACGCTGCCGTTTCCAAACGCTTTTTCCGCCTCCGCCCCGGCGGCGTGAAACCCCTGGACGAGGCTGACTTCGTTATGGGCGGGGCGCATGCCGCGGCCGCCGCCTCCGGCCGTTGCCTTGATCATCACCGGGTAGCCGATCTTCTTGGCGATTCGCAGTGCTTCCTGTTCCGACTGCACGACGCCGTCGCTGCCGGATGACACCGGCACACCGGCCTTGATGGCCTGGTCGCGTGCGGCATTTTTATCGCCCATGGCCCGAATGGCTGCCGCGGACGGCCCGATGAAGCGGATGTTGCAGCTTGCACAAACGTCTGCGAAATGCGCGTTCTCGGCCAGAAAACCGTACCCGGGATGGATGGCGTCGACGTCGGTGATTTCCGCCGCGCTGATGATCCGGTCGATCTTGAGGTAACTCTCGGAGCTCGGGGGGCGGCCAATGCAAACGGCTTCGTCCGCCAATTGCACGTGCAACGAATCAATGTCGGCCTCTGAATAAACGGCCACGGTCGCAATGCCCAATTCTTTGCAAGCGCGGATGATGCGAAGGGCAATCTCGCCGCGGTTGGCAATAAGAACTTTGTTAAACACAGGAAGGCTACTTCAAGCGAAACAAAGGTTGCCCAAACTGCACCGGGGTGCCGTTTTCCACCAAGGTCTCCACCACCAGGCCGCGGACTTCCGCCTTGATCTCATTCATCACCTTCATTGCTTCAATGATGCAAACCACGCTCTCCTCAGTGACCTCTTGTCCCACTTGCACGTACGGAGCCGAATCCGGCGAGGGAGCGCGGTAGAAGGTTCCCACCATGGGCGAGACAATTTCCTTCAGCTGCACCTTAACCTCAGGCGTTACCACCGCCGGAATGGAGGTTACCACCGTTGACGTCGTGGCCACCGGACCAACCGGACCCGAAGCAACTCCGGTCACCGGGATGGAACCCACCGGACGATGGGCTTCCAGTTCAAGTTTGAAACCTTCCTTCTCGAGCTTAAAGACTGCGAGCTCGTTTTTTTTCATCAGATCGATGATGGCTTTGATGTCTTTAAGTTCCAAAGGGTCGTCTCCTGGCATGGATGAACTTGCATGTTAGGCTGCGGGCTGGAGATCGCGCAAGTAGTTGTTGCCGGGGGTCCGCCCACGCAGGAGACGGCTTTTGCGGGCCTTCCGCTGACGCTGAATGGAATGGTCAGGACCCGATTGTAAACTTTTCCTATGATGTCCGCGCAAGAATCGTTGAATCAACACGTTCAAGCCCTTGCGACCTGCCGCAAATGCCCGCAGATGCAGTCTACCCCCGTGTCCGGCGGCCCGGTGCTAAGCAAGGTTATGCTGATCGGGCAAGCTCCCGGCATCAAGGAACCATTGTTGCGACGCCCCTTCGCCTGGACCGCGGGAAAAACGATGTTCGGCTGGTTCCAGCAAGTGTTAGGCGCAAATGAGGAAACTTTTCGGGAAACGGTTTACATGGGGGCGGTTTGCCGGTGTTTCCCGGGACGGGTTGCGCCGCACGGGGGTGACCGCGTGCCAAACCGGGAGGAGGTAGCCAACTGTTCCACTTGGATGGCCGCCGAATTCGCGTTGCTGCGGCCGGAGTTGGTGTTGTGCGTCGGCAAACTCGCCATCGGCCAATTTCTACGGCCCGTGCCGCCCCTGAACGATGTCATTGGCCGCATCATCCCCGCCGAACGTTGGGGGCATCACTTCGAATTGGTGCCATTGCCACACCCCTCGGGAGCTTCGCCCTGGCATCGGATTGAGCCGGGAAAAACCCTGTTGCGACAAGCGCTGGAACAGGTCCGCGAACATCCGGCCTGGAAGCAACGGGGTGGAAGAGGGTGAGGGGGTAACGTGGTGTCGGCGCAATGGCACTAAGGTAAGGGGGTTGGGGGTGGTGGCGAGGTCGTGCGGCGGTTAGGTAGGGGCGGCGGTCCCTCGCCGACCGGGGTATCGGGGTGTTCCGGCAGGGCGGCGAGTCCCTTGGCCGCCGACGCAGCATGACGCGGCCCCCGGTAGGGGTGCTTGTCCCCAAGGGCCCGGGGAGCAACTGCTTCGCCGTTTCCGAGCACACCCGCCCGGCCAGGAAGACGGCTGCTTCCAACCGGCCGCCTTTCCGGAAGCTTATCGGAACAAAATTTGGTAAACGGTATCCTCGATGAACGAAAAGCAAGGCCACGAAGAACCAGCGGAGGCGGCGAGCACGCTTTATTTGGAACCGTGGCTGCCTCAGGCCGGTCCTGGATCTCTAACCGGAAAGATTGCCCTGGTCACCGGCGCCTCCCGCGGCATCGGAGCCCGAGTGGCGGAGTTCCTGGCTGCAGCCGGGGCGGACGTAGCCGTAAATTACCGCAGCAAGAGTTCACGGGCCGAAACGGTGGTGGAGACGCTGCAAGGCCTGGGGCGGCGTGCGTTGGCCGTTCAAGCCGACCTTACCGTTGAAGCTGACGTACAGCGTTTGGCCGAAACGATGCGACGGGAATGGGGAATGCTGCACCTGTTGGTGCTGAACGCCAGTGGTGGGTTGGAAAAGGATCAACCGCCCGATTATTCGTTACGGCTGAACCGCGATGCCCAGTTAAGCATGGTGCAGGCGCTATTGCCGTCCTTGCCTCGGGGTGCCCGCGTGATTTTTGTGACGAGCCACCTTGCTCATTTTTTCGGCAAAAAGCCGGTCTATGCAGGTTATGAACCGGTCGCCAGAGGCAAACAAGCTGGGGAACAGGCCTTGCGGGCCCTTCAGCCGGATTTTGAAGCACGCGGGATCATGCTTATTGTCGTGAGCGGAGACATGATCGATGGCACCATCACCCCAAAGCTGCTGGACCGACAAAACCGCGGGCTGATCCATTCGCGCCGCGAAGCTGCCGGCACCTTGCCAACGGTTGCCGAATTTGCCCGGGCCATCGTCGATGCGTGCGCCGCTCCCGGCCTGAGTGGCGGTAATACAGTCTACGTGGGTACGATCGATTGAAGAAAAGCGCGGGAAACGTCCCAGCCGGTACCGATCACCCGGACACGCTCGTCCCGGGCGCTGAAGGGGGCGCTTGGGACAAGCTCCCCTACCGGGGTGGCCGAAACGGCCCGGGGGCGCTTGGGGACAAGCACCCTTACCGGAGAAGGCGCGGCCCGACACGTTCTGCCACCCCGTTACGCCGACACGTTCTTTCCGGGCGCTTAAAGGCCATGCTCCCTACCGGGAGCCACCGGCGTCGGTCTCCGTACCCTCGATGGTCCGCCAGATAACCCGAACGGCCTGGGACACGGCGTGTACGTTGTGCACCCGGAAAATCGACGCTCCTCGTAACATGCCGGCGACGACGCAGGCCACGGTGCCGGCGTCGCGTTCCCTGGCGTCCGATTTCCCGAGGACCTCACCGATTACCGTCTTGCGCGAGACCGGCATCAGGATGGGGCGTTCAAAACGACGCAAAGAGTCAAGTTCACGCAGGATGCGGAGGTTATCTTTTTTCTGTTTGGCGAAGTCGATTCCAGGGTCAAGCACGATGGCTTCGCGCCGTAACCCGGCAGCCGTGGCTTGTGCGATTTTAACCTCGAAAAAATCTTCCAAGGTGTGCATCACGTCGGCGTAATGCACGTCCGTGTGCGGCTGTTTGGGGAGGCCCACGGAATGCATGATCAGCAGCGCGACCCCATGTGCAGCCGCCAGGCGGGCGTTGTCATCCGTCGGCAACGCACCCAGATCGTTCAGCAGGTCGCATCCGATCGGCAGCACCGCATGACCCACGGCCGGCCGCCACGTGTTCAAGGAGAGCAACGGCGGGAACAGTTGTTCGGCATCAACTGGCGCCATCCCGCCATGGACTTCCCTG
This sequence comes from Chthoniobacterales bacterium, assembly GCA_036401335.1. Lineage (GTDB taxonomy): Bacteria > Verrucomicrobiota > Verrucomicrobiia > Chthoniobacterales > JAFAMB01 > DASWVC01. The sequence goes on along the minus strand of DASWVC010000239.1, from coordinate 4,863 downwards.
AACCGCTCCACGAAAGGAAACACGCGCCGGATTTCCTCCCCTTCGGCGATCGGTGGCCGGTTGGTTCGCGCGCTTTCGCCGCCAACGTCGATGAGGTCGGCCCCTTGTTCCACGAGGGTACGGGCGTGCCGCAGCGCGCGGTCCACGTCAAGGGTGCCGTCGTGCGACAATGAGTCGTCGTTCAGGTTGATGATGCCCATCACCAACGGCCGCCGGGGAAACAACACCGAACGGGACCGCGTCTCCAGGATCATGGGACGAATAAAAAGGATGCCACAAGCCGAAGAATGCCACGAATCAAAAATCAAAGAATGCCACAAATCAAAGAGCCGAAAAATGCCACGAATGAAGAATCAAAAAGTTAAATTGCGGAAGGGTCAAAACTCAAGGCCACGAGTCGAAGGAATAACAAAATCGAATGAGGGCCTGATTTCCATTCGTGGCATTCTTTGACTTTTTAATTTGCGGCCTTTGCTCAGCCCGGCACGATTTCGCAAAACCGTTTCCTGGCTCGGAACCTGGCCATGTTCTTAAAACCGGCGTCCCGCAGCAGTTGGTAAGCGGAAGGAAAGTCGGCTCCCACTTCGTTTGGCGCATGGGCGTCCGAATTGACCAGCACCGCCGCTCCGGCTTCGGCGGCCGCTTGCAGAAACGCAAAAGCCGGGTACTGCTCGTGCACCTCCTTGCGCCACCCGGCGGTGTTAAGCTCGAATGCGACGTCGTGGTCAACCAAAGCTTGGACCACCTTTTCATAATCAGGAAGGGGATCGTGCGTGGGGCGGTGCCCGAACTTCTTTGGCAGATCGGGATGGGCGACAAAATCGAACAAACCGGAGCGGATGCAACGAACGTACCTTCCCCAGTAAAGATCCCAGATTTCGTCTACGGGCACTTCGCTGAACCGATTAAGGTTGCGAGGATTATCGACGTCCCAACCGGGACCGAGGTAATGGACGCTGCCGATCAGGTAATCCCACGCAAACCGGCCGGCAAGGTTTTCAATCCATCCTTCCAGTCCGGGCAGGTAATCACACTCAAGTCCAACCCGGACCGGGAACCCGGAGGCACGCGCTTCTTCAACCATTTCGAGGTAACGCGGCAAGTCCTCGATGTCCATGCGCCAATCGTCAAACGCTTTCGGCATCGGGTTATGATCGGCAAACCCAATTTCAGTAAGGCCCCGAGCACGAGCTACCTCGACGTAATCGCGAGGGTGCCCCTGGGCGTGGTGGCACAGCGGGGTGTGGAGGTGGTAGTCGGTAGTCACGAGGAAAAAGGTATCGGGGTGCCGGGGTATCGACGTGGAACTGGTGCCGGTCAGAGATGTGTGTTCATGACCTGAAAGTGAAAAATTTAATGGCCTTAATAGAGGCCGGAGCGCGAAGGCGGAATCTTCATTCTAAAAAGATTCATAGCATTTTTCAGCCTGTCGGCTTGTGGCCTTTGCTTCCACCCCGATGCCCCGGTCGGCGAGGGACCGCCGACCCTACCAACCCCGTTACGTTCTTCAATCACCCGACGACCACGTTGACCAACTTGTCCGGCACAACAACCACCTTGCGCACGGTTTTGCCGGCAGTGTACGCCTGAACCTTTGGCATGGCCAAAGCCTGCGATTCCAACGCTTCCCGGCTGAGCCCTCGGCGGACAAGAACTTTGTCACGCAGTTTGCCGTTTATCTGAAGCACCACTTCAACTTCGTCTTCGGTCAGGTATTCGGGGTTGTAGCGGGGCCAGGGTTGAGCAGAAGCGAGCCCGGTAAAATCAGTTGGAAACGCATGGGCAAGTCGCGCCCAGAGTTCCTCGCTTAAATGCGGCGCCAGGGGGTTGAGCAGGACCAGCAACGTACGCAACGCTTCCACCGGCTTCACTGGTGCCCCGGTAAACTCATTGACGCAGATCATCAATTGCGCAATGGCGGTGTTGAAAGCAAGGGCTTCCAGGTCTTCGGTAACCTTCTTGATCGTGGCGTGAATCACCTTGCGTTCCCCGCTGCTGAGTTCCCGCCTGGCCACTGCCGCGGAGAGTTGCCACTGCCCCTCCTGCGTTTCCTCCATGGCCAAACGCCAAACCCGGGCGAGGAAACGGTAAACGCCTTCCACCCCGCTTGTGCTCCAAGGTTTTGTGGCCTCCAACGGACCCAAAAACATTTCGTAAAGCCGTAAGGAATCGGCGCCATAATCGGCAATGACGTCGTCCGGGTTAACGACGTTGCCGCGGCTTTTGGACATTTTGTGGTTGTCGAACCCCAGGATCATCCCCTGGTTTACCAATTGCCGAAACGGTTCGCGGGTTGACACGTGCCCAAGGTCGTACAGCACCTTGTGCCAGAACCGGGCGTAAAGCAGGTGAAGCACGGCATGTTCGGTGCCGCCCACGTACAGGTCAACGCCGCTGCTGCTGCCGCCCTCACCGCCCATCCAGTAACGTTCGGCGGCGGCATCGACAAAGCGCTGGGAATCCCCGGGCGAGAGGTACCGCAGGTAATACCAGCACGACCCGGCCCACTGCGGCATGGTGTTGAGCTCGCGGGTAGTGCCATCCGAAAGTCGAATCCAATCTCCGGCTTTTGCCAGCGGCGGTTCAATCGTGCCGGTTGGACGGTAATCCTCCAGCGGCGGCGGCACCACCGGCAGGTCGGTTTCCGGCAAGGCCTCGTGATGGCCGTTGCGCCAAACAATGGGAAACGGCTCGCCCCAATAACGTTGCCGGGAAAATAACCAGTCCCGCAGTTTGTAGCTGATGGCGGACCGTCCCGAGCCTTGTTCCTCGAGGAAAGTGATGATGCGTCGCTTGGCTTCTTCGGTGGACAGCCCGTTCAGAAAAGCAGAATTAATCGCCGTGCCTTCACCCGTGAAACAGCCTTCCACCGGTTTCGGCGCAGCCACCACTTCACGAATTTCCAGCCCGAACTTTCGGGCAAATTCGAAATCCCGTTCGTCATGCGCCGGCACCGCCATGATCGCACCCGTGCCGTAGCTGACGAGAACGTAATCCGCGATCCAAATGGGAACCGGTTGCCTATTAACAGGGTTGATGGCGTGCGCGCCGGTAAAAACGCCGGTCTTTGTCCGAGCCAGGTCGGTGCGTTCCAGGTCGGATTTCGTGGCCACCTCGGTCAGGTAACGTTCCACGGCCGCACGTTGGGCGTCCGTCGTGACGTTGGCAACCAACGGGTGCTCGGGGGCGAGCACGAGGTAGGTGGCGCCAAACAACGTGTCCGGACGGGTCGTGAAAACCGGCACCTCGGCCAGACTGCCTTGCACGGGGAAACGGACCTCAGCTCCTTGGCTGCGGCCGATCCAATTGCGTTGCAGGGTCTTGATCGACTCCGGCCAGGCCAGCGTGTCCAGTTCTTCCACCAAGCGATCGGCGTACGCCGTGATCCGCAACATCCATTGGCGCATCGGCCGCCGCACAACCGGAAAGCCTCCTACCTCGCTTCTTCCGTCCACTACCTCTTCGTTGGCGAGGACGGTACCGAGTTCCGGGCACCAGTTTACCGGGGCTTCGGTCACGTAAGCCAGACGGTGCTGATCCAGAAACGCGCGGCGCTCATCGGCCGTGTCGTCGGGATGGCTGCGTGCGCGAAGGTCGTTAAGTTCAGCAATCGGGCGTGCCTTTTTCTGTTCCGGATCAAACCAGGAATCGTAAAGCTGAAGGAAAATCCACTGGGTCCAGCGGTAATAACCCGGGTCGGTGGTGTTGATCTCGCGGCCCCAATCGTAACTGAGCCCGATTTTCTGCAGTTGCGCCTTGAAACGTTTAAGGTTTTGGACGGTCGCCAGCGACGGGTGCTGCCCGGTCTTGATGGCAAATTGTTCTGCCGGCAGGCCAAACGCATCCCAACCCATCGGGTGAAGCACGTTAAAGCCGCGCATCCGCTTGTAGCGGGCCAGGATGTCCGTGGCCGTGTAACCCTCCGCGTGTCCGACGTGCAACCCTTCACCGCTGGGATAAGGAAACATGTCCAGGACGTAGAACTTGGGTCGAGAGGCATCAAACCCTGGGTCTCCCGGATTCGGTATGGCAAAGGTCCGGTGTTCGTCCCAATGGCGCTGCCATTTGGGCTCGAATTCGTTGAATGGATACTGTTTACGGCGCTCGGTCATTGAGGCATTCCCCTGTTGGGACAAACGTTACCCATTGTCACACATTGTCACTCCAACGCACCGCAAAACTATGCCTGCCCTGCTCCTGGCCTCGAGAAACCCGCACAAGCTTCAGGAAATCCGGCAACTGTTCGAACCGGAATGGGAAGTGCTGGACGTCGCCGGCTTCCCCGAAGCACCCGAAGTGGAGGAAACCGGCGAGACCTTCGAAGATAACGCCGTCCTGAAAGCAGTGGCCATTTCCGGTTTGTTTGCAGGGCTGGTGCTGGCCGACGATTCCGGGCTGGAAGTGGATGCTTTGGGCGGAGCTCCCGGGGTGCATTCGGCGCGGTTTGCCGGTCCGGGTGCCACCGACGCCAACAACCGGCACCTGCTCCAACAAAAACTGCGTGCGTTCGATCAAGTGCGTTTCCCCGCCCGGTTCCGTTGCGTCATGGCGCTTGCAAAAAAGAAGGAAATTCTGGGCACGTTTGCCGGCGTGGTCGACGGGACCGTCATCACCCGTGAACGTGGCACCGGCGGGTTTGGCTACGATTCGATGTTTATCCCGAACGGTTACGACCGGACTTTTGGCGAGTTGCCGTCCACGATCAAAAACAGCCTGAGCCATCGTGCCCGGGCGCTTGACCAAGTCCGGGAATTCTTAGGAAAACGGCAGGTCCGGTGACCCCTCGACGACTGCGGGAAAGCGAACCGCCATCCGGGGCGCTTGGGAAGCGACGGTCCGGTAGGGCGGCGAGTCCCTTCGTGA
>DASWVC010000238.1:0-12853 GCA_036401335.1 Chthoniobacterales bacterium | reverse complement strand
GAACTGACGGTGGTCACCGCAGCCGCTCCGTGCCACACCGGACGGATCAACGGGTTGAGCCATCGGAACAGGTGATCTGTCTGGTCAGGAATCGCGCCGGGCACATCGCCCAACTGGGTGGTGATGACGTACGGCACGCCGCTGAGCCGGGAGGCCGCCCACGCCAGCGGTCCGGTCGGCACCGCGAAATGGGCGTGGATCAGGTCGGGCCGGAACTCGCGCAGCCGACGGCACGCCGGCAGAAAACTGCCGGCCAGGTACCCGGCCATTTCGGGAGGGGTGCAACGGTCCAGGCGCCGTCGGAAACCCCAGGCCCGGTGCAGTTCCAGGTTGGGTTGGCGCTCCAGCCGGGACATCCCTGGCAGGCGGACGGTCTGGATGCACAGCTGGTGGCCGCGCCGGGCCAAGGTTTCGGCCACGTCCCGGGCGGCCCGGCCGCCGCCGCCGCCGACGGGCGGCCACTCGTAGCAGAGCACCAGGAGCCGAAGGCGCGGCGCAACCCTCGAGGGGCGAACGTCAGGCTTCACGGGCCAGCCACTGGTTTAGCAGAAAGGCATTCCAGAGGTAGAGCCGATGGTCGGCTTGCCGCGTTTGGTGTTCCTGCAGCTTCCTGGCAAAATAACCGGCTTGTGAGGCGGTACCGGGAGGCCAAGCATCGGGGGTGCCCGGGATGGAGCCGTCCACAAACCATTTGCCGATGGGAACACCGAACCCTTTCTTTTTTCGGTGCAGGATCGAGGCGGGCAGCAAGTGCTGGAGCGCCCGTTTGAGGATCCATTTGGTTTGGCCCCGGCGGAACTTCAGGTTGGCCGGGAGGCGACGCGCAAGGTCGACCACCTCGGGATCGAGAAACGGACAGCGTGCTTCGAGGCTGTTCATCATGCTGGCCCGGTCGAGCTTGGTCAGGATGGAATCCTGCAAGTACAACTTGATAAAAAATTGCTGGGTACGCGTGATGAGGTCAAGGTGCCGGCAGCTTTCCCAGGCGGCGATGGCTTCGGCATACAATTCTTCCGGGTCCACTTTGCGGTGAAACAGTTCACCGATTTCCTGAGGGCCGAGCGGTCCCATCCAGACGGGCAACCAGAACCGGCTGGGAAAAGAAAGGCCTTTCAGGGTGCGTTTGACTTTGAAATCGAGGCTCAGGTTGCGATGGCCAACGGGGAAACGGCTGGCCAGCAAGGAGATCCCGAAATGGACGGGTTTAGGCACCCACCGGGCATACCATTGGGCCCGGCGCAGGGCTTTAAACGGGTCATAACCGCAAAAAAGTTCGTCCCCGCCATCGCCGGCGAGGCAGACGGTCACTTGCTCACGGGCGAAACGGCAGAGGAGAAAGGTTGGAAGCAGGGAAGGATCGCCCATTGGTTCGTCCAGGCGTTTGATAATTTCAGGCAGGAGCGCCCTGGACTTTTCCAAAGAGCAGGTTTGCACGTGGTGGTCGCTGCCGAGCCGGGTGGCAACGGCCTGAGCAAACCGGCTCTCGTCGAAGGACGGTTCCTCAAACCCGATCGTGAACGTGCGAAGGGACGGCGTTTTTCGTTGCGCAAAGGCTGCCACGGCCGAGGAATCGATGCCGCCGCTCAGGAACACCCCCAGCGGTACATCGGCAAGCAACCGGCGGTGGACCGCTCGTTCCAAACGCTGGACTAGGTCCTCGGCGGCGTCCGCGGCATCGACCGGAGCGGGTTCCGGCACATAATCCCAGTACTGAAAAACTTTGAGGTCTCCGGAGTCGATCGCGTACTCGAAGGCGTGGCCGGCCGGCAGTTTGGCGATGCCGTTGATTGCGCTGTGCGGAGCGGGGATGTAGCCATAGGCAAAGTATTTCTGGAGCGCGAGCGGAGACAGTGAGCGGGGTGAATCCGGGTGTTTAAGGAGGGCGGTCAGTTCCGACGCAAAAGCAAAACGGCGGCCCTGGTGCCAGTAATAAAACGGCTTTTTGCCAAACCGGTCGCGCGCCCCGAACAGGCGTTTCTCCGCGCGGTCATAAACCACGAAGGCGAACATCCCATTGAGACGGTTCAACATCCCGGAACCCCAGGCGAGGTGGGCCTGCAAAAGGGTCTCCGTGTCGGAGTGATCGGACCTGAACCGGTGGCCGGCGTTCTCCAGTTCCCGGCGCAGCTCGAGGTGGTTGTAGATTTCTCCATTGAAAACAATGGTGGAACGCCTGTCCGGGGTGGTCATGGGCTGGCTGCCCCCTTGAAGGTCAAGGATGGCAAGGCGCCGAAACCCGAGGGAAACGGGCGGGTCTAAGCGGAAACTCTCCTGGTCCGGTCCGCGACGGGCCAGGGTCCGGGTCATTTCCTTCAGTGTTTCGGGTGAGCTGCTGCCCACAAAGCCTGCAATGCCGCACATGGATCAGGCACCACCAATGGCACGAACGGCTCCCTTGCCAAGCGGAGTTGACGAGCGGCCACGGCGTAATGGCCTAAGATAACGGGGGTCGGGATGAATAACTGCGGGGATCGGCCTGGTCGGCAGGGCGGCGAGTCCCTTCGCCGCCGGGCAGGCCGGCCGGGGTCGGGGTGGCGCTTCCCGGAAGGCCCGGTTGGAAACGGCGCGTGAGCCGACCGACCGGACAGACGCCATCCCCGTGGGCGCTTGAGGACAAGCTCCCCTACCGGAGGTCGCGCAGGGACACGCGACCCGGCCGGGGAAGCCACCCCGATACCCCGGCGGCGAAGGGACTCGCCGCCCTACCGGGCCGCCGCGTGAGAAGGGTGACACAAGGCCGCCGGCCACTGCGCTGCGATCTCCATGACTATGCCACAGCTTAACTTTTTGATCGTGGCGGACCGCGGAAACGTAAAGGCGTACAGCGTTCTGAAGGGTCAACCGCATGGAGTCACCGCGACCTTGGAGGAACAGGTCGAGTTCAACGAGGCACACCAGAAACTTGGAGACCAGTTAACCGATCAGGCCGGAGCTTTTCCCAGCGGCGGCACCGCCGGACAAGGCAATGGGACAGCCGAGCGGTTAAGCCTGGAGAACGAGAACGACTCGCGCCTGTTTCACCGCATCGGCCAGACCATTTCCGAGCTCATCACAAAGCATGAACCCCTGCGGTGGTCGTTTGCGGCGCCGGCAGAGATCAACGGCCACATTTTGAAGCATGTCACGCCGAAACTGCGGGAAGCTCTGGCGCACAATCTGAAGCACGATTACGTCAAAACGCCGGTAAAAGATATTCCGAAACGGTTTGGCCTGGAAGAATAAGGGAATGGTAACAATTGTACGAATTGTAGCAATTCTATCAGTGGTATTATCGATTGGGCAGGCGGAGAGAAAAGTTGGGAGAACGCTACCGGTTGTATAAATTGTACCAACGGTATCAATTGGGCTGGCGTTAAGGTTGGACAAGGCAGCCGTCCGCATTGGTACAATTGTTACAATTTCCGTTCCGGTCCCTGGTTTCCCGTGCAGCCGTGTCACGTTGGTGGCGGCTGGTGTTCCCACCCACCCCCCGGGCGTTTCGACGCACGGCGATGGAGTCGGGGATCCGGGCAGCCTTGGCCATTGGGTTGCCCATCAGCCTCGGTTTTTTTTCGGGCCACCTTGCCGTGGGCGTCTTGGCCGGGCTGGGCGCACATTTCGTTTTGTTGGCCGACCTTGGGGGAGCCTACGTCCAAAAGGCTTGCGCGATGGTCGGTTCGCTCGTGGGCATCACGGTCATGGTTGCGGCCACGGCCGTTTGTCGCGAACACGTCTGGACGGCTGTCCTGGGAACCGCCGGGGCAGTGTTTTTTGCGGGGATCGCGGCGATGTTCGGTCCGGTCACCAGCATGGTCGGTTTTTCCTGCGGACTGGTGTTTGTCGTTGACGTGGGGGCTGTGCGCGGGGATTTACCGGTTCCCGAGCCTTTGCTGTGGCTGATCGGCGGCTGCTGGTCGTTGCTTTTGTCGCTTGCGCTCTGGCAACTGCGCCCTAACCAGCCGCTGCGCGAGGCACTTGCAACCTGCTACCAAACGGCCGGTCAAATTCTGGAAACCGTCCACTCGCGGCTGCGCACGGCGACGGAGCCATCCTCTGGCGTCCTCACCGTTCTGCAGCGCCTGACGCAGGAAATACTGACGGCGCGTTCCGTCTGGGAATCAACCCGGCCGAAAAACCGGGCGTTGAGCCAGCGCGAATCCCGGCTTCTCCTGCTGGTGGAAAATGCGGACCAACTGAGTTCCACGCTGGCGGCGCTAACGGAGTTGCTGGACCGTTTCCCCCTTTTGTCCGACCACACCAGTTCCGTGGCCGTGAATGTGAAGGACCTGCTCTCGCTTGCCGGTCAGGAACTCAGGGAACTGAGTTTGTCGCTGGCGCGCCGCCAGCAGGCTGCGGCTTCGTCCACCCATTTGCAGCTGCGTGCCTTCCTCAATGACGGGGTGAAGTTTTTTCCTATCAACGAATTTTCCCGGGACGAGGCACGGGCTGCAACGTTGCTGCTCAGCCAGTTGCTGACCAAGCTGCTTCAGACCGTTCTGGAAAGCACGGAACTTGCCAACGGCACGACCAACGCCTGGTTTGAGGAAGGGGCAACCCAGCCGGCCGGGCAACCGTCCCGGGGGCGGTTCCGGGAAGGGTTACGCGAAAAGTTCGATCCACGCTCGGCCGGGTTTCGTCACGCCGTCCGTTGGTGTGTCGCGACAGCGACTGCCCAGGCGCTCGGGTTTTTTCTGCCGACGAGCAATGCCTATTGGATTGCGATGACGGTCTACATCATTCTGCGGCCGGATTTTGGCACCACGGTGGCCCGGGCGATTGCCCGGATGGCCGGAACCGTCATCGGGGTGGGCTTCGCGCTGGCATTGGTGCTGCTTACCCGGCATGTGGCCTGGAACCTCGGCTTCGTGGTGCTGCTGGCTTACCTGAGTTATTACGTCCGCAACAAAAGTTATGCAGCTTTCACGGCGGTGGTGACGCCTTTGATCCTCCTGCTGATCAACTTAAGCCGCCCAGGCGACCTCGGCGTCATTTACAACCGCCTGATCGACACGGCGATAGGCGGCGCCTTGGCATTCCTGGCCGCCCGTTTTCTGTTGCCTTCCTGGGAGAGCGGGCGCGTTCTTCCGGTTCTCGGCCGGGCGGTTCGCGCCACGGCCCGCTATTTCGCACTGGTAACCGAGCCGGCCCTGGGAGCCCGGATCGATTCGGCGCTGATCCGGGAAGCTCGACGGCTGGCCGGCATCCAGAACGCAAACGCGGGGGCCGCCGTGCAGCGCGCCTTGGGTGAACCGGAGCGAAGGGGTCGGTCTGGGGGACCGGCCGGCAGCACCGTCGGCGATGCGTCTCGTCCGTTTCACCTGGTTGGAGAGGCGGACCAGGCTCTGGTCGAATACCTGAACTGGCTTCTGCGGGTGGCCACGGGGTTGCACGAACACCTGGCCGGACGAAATGTCCAAGTCCTGGATTCCATGGGTGAGCTGCGGACCCGGGTGATTCGCGAGCTCGACGCGGTTGCCGACCAGCTGGAACGCGGTCAGACGGATGATGTGCCAGCCCAGGCGTTCAACCTTGACGCGGAGCTTGGCTCGATGCCGGAGGCGGCCTTTCGCACGGGCGAAGCTTCGGTCGTGCGGGCTTTCCTGCGCCGGACGTGGCAATTGACCGAAGCCTTGCGCCTCACGTGCGACCGTATGTTGGGGGGAGGCCAATCGGCAAACGTCGCCGACGTGCAGGTGGCCGGGGCAAAGGGGGTATGAAAGGCATGGACGGCTGCGCGGCAGTGACGTTGGTCCTGCGGCGGTTGGGGCCCGGCACCCCAAAACCGCCTCACCTTTTCCGGAAAAAACTTCTGGCAAACGGTATGGTTGGTTAATGTCCGCCCTGGTCGAGCTCAGCTTATGGCCAATCACACCCTTTCAGCGGAACGATTTCACTCCAGGTGGAACCGTGACCTTCCACCGGTGCTTGCCATTCAATCAGGGGACACCGTGGAATTCGAATGCCTGGATTCCAGCGGCGGTCAGGTTCAGCCCGGCTATTCCCTCGATGATTTTTCGCTCATGGACCGCGACCGTATCCATGCGCTGACCGGGCCGGTTTACGTGGAGGGTGCCGGACCCGGCGATGTACTCGAAGTTGAGGTCCGGGAAATTGGGACCGTGGGGTGGGGATGGACCGGGATCGTCCCGGGCCTGGGGTTTTTGCCGCACCGTTTTGCAGAGAAATTCCTCTTTATTTGGGAGTTTCCCGACGGCATCAGCACCCGGTCGCTGCACCCCGCCGTGGTGCCGGTCCAACCATTTTGCGGCGTCATGGGGGTCGCTCCAGGCATGGAGGGAGAATTTCGAACCCGTCCGCCGGGTGAGTTCGGCGGCAACATCGATGTGCGCCAACTGACGGGCGGGGCCCGGCTTTTTCTGCCGGTGCTCAACCCCGGAGCGCTTTTTTCCACCGGCGACATGCATGCGGCGCAAGGCGACGGTGAAGTTTGCATCAATGCCATTGAATGCGCGGGGCGGGTCGTGCTCCGGTTTCACGTCCATCGGCATCAACGACTGGACGCCCCCTTCCTTCGCTCGCCGCGGTTACGAGCGGAAGCGGGGCCGGATTGGATTTTTGTAGAATCGTCCGAGGGTGCACTTTTGGCCGCCCGCCGGGCCACGGAACGAATGGTGGAGTTTGTGGCCCACGCCTGGCGCCTGCCCCTGGAGAAGGCGTATGTACTCTGCAGCGTGGCAATGCACCTTCGCCTCAGCCAAGTGGTCAATGTTCCCCTCGTAACGGTTACGGCCGCCTTGCCTTGCGGAATTCTGCCTGAGGTGGAGTCAGCCGTAGAAATATTGGAAGCGATCGGGCCGTTGGCGCGAAATGCGGAGTAGTAGACCTGAGGTTATGGCGGAACCGACGACTTTAGAAGGGCTGAGGCGGCGTGCGTGCGATGAACTCGCGCGCGCCGCGCAGGATTCAAAACACCCGTTTCACTGGCCGGCGTTTGCAACGGTGGATTCAGCGGGCCGGCCGGTATTGCGCACGGTGGTGCTGCGGGCGTTTGATGAAACCGGCCCCGCCGCGCGATTTTTCACGGATGCACGCAGTCCCAAACTCAGCCACCTGGCACAGCATCCGGCCGTGAGCTGGTTATTTTACGATGCGGAGCAGCGCCTCCAGGTTCGCCTCGACGGGATGGGGGTGGTGATCGTCGACGAGGGGGGTCGACGGCAGGGTTTTGAGCGAGCCAGGAAGGGCCTCTTTGATTATGCCGGGCAGTTGCCGCCGGGGACGGTGATCCCGGACGCGCGCGCGTCCGATCATCCGGACGCAACAGAAAGTGAAGCGTTCCCTAATTTCTGCATCGTGGAAACACGGGTAACGCAACTCGAAGTTTTGCAATTGCGGCGGGAAGGCCACCTGCGGGCGCTTTACGCCTTCCACCCTCCGGAAGCGCACTGGCTTGCGCCGTGAAGAAGAAGATGTCGGGGTGGGAAGAGGCCAAAAGGGCCTCAACCTGCATTGCTGTTCATTGGCGTTCGCTGATGTTCATTGCTGTTCATTGCTTCAGCCAATGGCGAATAAGCCGGCGCGCGATGGTGTCGAGGTGGGGGAATCTGGAACTCAGCCGTTCCAAAAGCTCCGTCGTTTCCTCCCGGCTGAACCAACGCACCTCGGCCAGTTCGGATCCGCAGACAATGTCGTGGTTAACGGCTTCAGCGTGGTAGCCGAGCATCAGGGATTGGGGGAACGGCCAGGGTTGCGATCCAAAATAGCGCAGGTTGGTCACGTCGATTCCGCTTTCCTCTTTCACTTCCCGAGCCACGGCCGCTTCCACGGTTTCGCCCGCTTCCACAAAACCTGCCAACGTTGAGAAGACACCCGCGGGCCAGCTGGGTTGGCGGCCCAGCAAACAATGGTCTTCCCGGTGCACCAGCATGATGGTGGCCGGGTCGCTGCGAGGGAAAACTTTGGTTTTGCACACCGGGTTCGTGCAGCCCATCACATGGCCCGATTCCTCCGGCTTCGTGGGGTACCCGCACCGAGGACAAAATCGCTGTTCATAGTGCCAGTTCAGGAAGGCTTGCACATAAAACAAGAGTCCGCGTTCCGCTCCGGTTAAAGACCCGGTCGACGCACGAAGGGGCGCGAACCGTGCTTGTCCGCTGAGCCTCAACGAGGCCAAAGCTTCCTCCGGGCTGCCCAGGGTGGGGTACAAATCCCTGGCGAAAAATGCCTTGGCGGAGGAGCTCACCCCTAAAAAAATGGCTCCATCAATCGGGAGATTCGTGACCGTTGAACGCACCGTCAAAGGCGATTGGTCACCGGTTTGGGAAAAAAGAATCTGCCCTTTCCAGGTCGGAACCAGCCAGCCGCCGTCACGCCAAGCCGCTTCAACCCACTCAAGTTCCGTGCGGCGGTGCGCTGCCCGGTCAAAATTGCTGAGGAGGGTGTCCAGCGTTTGTGCCCAATCCATCCATTCCCATCTCATGTGCGCACGGAACCCGCAACTGCTCTGGATCACGGCCGGTACCACGGTCGAACCTCGCTAAAGGGAGTACCCTATTTTACGTTTGGCGCATGCGTATTCATGCTCCCCTCATTACTACCACGGCCTGCTTGGCAGCGTCCTTCGTTCAAGGCCAGGAGGTCAGTCCCACGCCTTCGGTTGCTCCTCCCACGCTTCTGGTGTGTGCCGACCGCCGCCAAACGATGAGCCTTAACGGCGATTGGCACACGATCGCCGACCCGTACGGGACCGGTCTTTACACCTTCCACGGCAAGCTGCGCAAGGACGGCTATTTCCAAAACGGAAAACAAGAACCGGGCGGTGAACCGGTCGAGTACGACTTTCAGAAATCGCCGGCCCTGCAGGTGCCGCGGGATTGGAACACCCAGCGTGAATCGCTGTTCTTCTACGAAGGACCGATGTGGTACGAAAAAGATTTTTCGTACCAACGCAAACCGGGGACGCGGGTGTTCTTTCACGTGGGGGCGGCGAACTACCGGTCGTATGTATGGGTAAACGGCCAGAAAGTCTGCGAACACGAAGGCGGGTTTACCCCGTTCGATTGCGAGGTGACGGGTGTGCTCAAGGAAGGCGCAAATTTCGTGGTGATGGCCGTCGACAACACCCGGCTGGCAGATGGCATCCCGACGCTGCAAACGGATTGGTGGAATTATGGCGGGCTAACCCGCGACGTTTCCTTGATCGAAGTGCCGGAGGCATTCATCGACGATTTTCACCTGTACCTGAAGCGCGGCAGCCAGACCACCATTGAGGGCTGGGTGCACGTCGAAGGAGCCGCGGCTGACGCTGAGGCCACCGTCAACATCCCGGAGTTGAAGGTGAGTGAAACGGCCAAGGTGGAAGCCGATGGGCGTGCAACGTTCCAGTTTGAGGCTGGCAATTTGGAGGCATGGTCGCCAGAACATCCACGACTCTACCGGCTGCACCTTCAGGCAGGCCAGGATGAACTCGAAGACGAAATGGGTTTCAGAACCATTGAAGTGCGCGGCACCCAGATTCTCCTGAATGGCTCGCCGGTTTTTCTGCGGGGAATCTGCGTTCATGCAGAGGCGCCGTACCGCACCGGGCGTGCAAACAACGACGAGGACATGGCCACCTTGCTTGGCTGGGTGCACGAACTCGGAGGCAATTACGTCCGGCTCGCGCACTACCCCCACGACGAGCGCATGACCCGGCTGGCCGATCGCATGGGCATTCTGGTCTGGTCGGAAATTCCGGTCTATTGGGCCGTCGAGTTCGACAATCCCGCGGTGCTGGCCAAGGCCGAAGAACAGTTGCACGCCATGATCCGGCGCGACCGCGACAAAGCGTCGGTCGTGCTGTGGTCGGTGGCGAACGAAACGCCGGTCACGCCCGCCCGTGTTCAGTTCTTGAAGACGCTCGCCGCCAGCGCCCGGGAGCAAGATCCGTCACGCCTGGTGACGGCCGCCTTGTTGGTGCGCACGGAAGGCATGACGAAGATCATTGACGATCCACTCGGGGAAGCGCTCGACGTGATCGGGTTCAATGAGTACATCGGCTGGTATGAGCACAAACCGGAGGAGGCCGATCACACCGTCTGGAAGATCGCTTACGACAAGCCGCTGATTGTCAGTGAATTCGGCGGGGAAGCCAAGTACGGCATCCATGGCGGGCCCGATGCACGCTGGTCGGAAGAGTATCAAACCAACCTTTACCGTCATCAATTGGTCATGCTTAACGGCATTCGCCAGTTGCGGGGCATGACGCCGTGGGTCCTGATGGATTTTCGTTCGCCGCGCCGGCCGATGCCCGGCCTCCAGGACTATTTCAATCGCAAGGGGCTAATCTCCGACCAAGGTGAAAAGAAAGAAGCTTTTTACCTTCTGCAAAAAGCGTACCGGGAAGGGACGATCGGCAAGGCTGATTGAGGGAGGGAAGAAGCTAACGGGGTGGAAAAAGGGCTCTAAGAGCCAACTGCAAGCCAGCCCGTTATTGCAGAACTTGAGGCACACAACTCCAGGAGATTTCAATCCGGCTTAACTTAACGCTGAGGGGACACGCGATCCTGCCAGAGAAGGCGCGACCCGGGCCCTGCGTTTTTCCACCCCGATACCCCCACACCTTCTGATCGGCCCGTTATTTTGGACCGAACAATCCCCGTAACACCGCACCAATGGCTCCGGCGGCACCGGCTTCCTCCACCCGCTCGGTGATCTTCGGCAGGTACGGGCTCAAGGCATGCGCCAGGTTGGCAAGGGGCAAAGATTGCAGCCAGACGCGGCCAGGACCTGTCAGCGAGGCCAGGAAGATCCCGTCGCCTCCGAAGAGGAGGTTGCGGATGCCCGGGATGCGGGTGATCCCGAAGTTGACCGACGCATCAAACATCCCCACGTGGCCCGGGTGCACACGCAGGGTTTCACCCGCGGCCAGGGTGTAGTTTACCACTTCCCCATCCAGCTCGATCCAGGCCTCGCCGGCGCCAGCCATCCGTTGAAGGAGAAAGCCATCGCCGCCAAAAATGCCGGCCCCGAGGGATTGTTGAAAACCGACCGCCAGCTCAATGCCCGGTGTGCCACAAAGAAAACCGTGCCGGTGAATCAGGTAGGTTTGCCCCGGTGTAATCGCGACCGGCAAAATGTGGCCGGGCACGCGGGTGGCAAAGGCGAGCAATCCCGGAGCACCCTGGGCCGTGTACTGCGTCATGAACAGTGAGCCGCCTCCGGCCACCCGCCGGAATACCCCGAACAAGCCGCCGCTGCCGGCCATCTGAGTGCCGGTCTGGAGGACAATGGATTGACTCATCCAGGAGAGCTCACCGGACACGGCCATCACGCTTTCACCGGGTGCCAGCTGAAATTCCAGGACCGGCAACGTTGTGCCGATAATCCGATGGTTCATGGCGCAGAGTATAGGGGCACTGACACGGGTGGGGAAGGAATTGTATCAACTATATAATATATACCAGTTGTACGATTTGGAAGGTTGCCCTGGGAGTAGGCAGCGGCTGAATTCCGGGATCGGCGGCCTGGCGGTGATCCATTGCCTGGTGCCCGGAGTCGGCGTAGGGCGGACAGGCGTGATCCTGCTACCTTGAAGGTTATTCCATCCCGGTTCCTGCGCGGACGCGAACTTGGAGACAAGAATGCCTTACAACCAATGCAAAGGTGCGTTTGGAACGCCCGCCCGGGGGATTGGTGGACGGTTTGGCGCACTCTTTTCATGAACCACGACCTAGAAGCTGTGCGGTGTCCGACGGGTGTTCCCGGGCTTGACCAGATCCTCCAGGGTGGCCTGCCGCTGCGCCGGCTTTACCTGATCCAGGGTGAGCCGGGCGTCGGCAAAACCACCTTGGCGCTCCAATTTCTGCTGGAAGGTGATCGACTGGGTAAGTCCGGCCTGTACATCACGCTTTCCGAAAGCCGGGATGAACTCCTGGAAGTGGTTCAGTCGCACGGCTGGTCGCTTGGCAACCTGCACATTCTGGAGTTGGCCAGTTTTGCGGAACACCTCAGCGAGGAGGCGGCTAGCACCTTGTTCTATCCTGCGGAAGTGGAACTGAAGGACGTGTCCAGAATCATCTTCGAGGAGGTGAGCCGGGTTGAGCCGGCGCGCATCGTCATCGATTCGCTTTCCGAGTTGCGATTGCTTTCCCAAAGCGCGTTGCGCTACCGGCACCAAGTCCTCGGATTGAAGCAGTTTTTGTCCACCAGGAACTCTACCACCCTTTGTCTGGACGGCCTGACCGGTGTAGATGACCTTGAGGATCGCCAATTGGAAAGCGTGTGCCACGGAGTGATTTCACTCCGGCGGACGGAGGCAAATTACGGGCCGGATCGGCTGCAGCTTGCGGTCCGGAAGCTACGGGGCAGCCGTTTTATGGGGGGGCACCACGATTACGTGATCGAAACCGGAGGCATTCAGGTGTTTCCCCGGGTTGAAGCATCTACGGACAATGGCCTGGATTTCGTGCAGGAAAGCACGTCATGCGGCATTTCGGGCATTGATTCTCTGCTGGGAGGCGGCCTTGACCGGGGCACGAGCACCCTGATCATGGGTCCGGCTGGAGCGGGAAAATCGAGCCTGGCCATCAACTACGCCCACGCGGCTGCCTGTCGGGGCGAGCACGTCTCGTTGTTTGTGTTCGACGAGAACCGGGCCCTTTACCTGGCCAAGGCCAAGGCGTTTGGATTGGACCTCGACCCATTCATCAGGAATGGGCGGGTGGCGGTTCACCAGGTAAACCCGGCGGGCCTTTCTCCCGGGGCGTTCGCACAGTTGGTAAAGGAGGCAGTGGTAAATCAGGGGACTCGCCTTTTGGTGATCGACAGCCTGACCGGTTACAATGAGTCCATCGAAGGGGGCAGGTTTCTCGGGTTGCAGCTGCATGAACTGTTGTCTTACCTCGGCCAGCAGGGAGTGATGACAATTATGATC
>DASWVC010000237.1:0-7003 GCA_036401335.1 Chthoniobacterales bacterium | reverse complement strand
AAGCCCAGGATTTCCGCAGTCGTCCGGAAGTGCAGCTTAACAAACCGCCGTAACGCCTCTGCTCCCTGGCGCTCAACGAGTTGGCGCGCAGCGGCTTTTACTTGCGCCGAAACACCTTTCGGCAAAAGAATTCCGGCGGCTTTGCCTTGAGCTTCCAGCCAGGAGACGAACCGTTCCCGCGCCAGAATGGAGGCGGCCGCAACG
This sequence comes from Chthoniobacterales bacterium, assembly GCA_036401335.1. Classification (GTDB taxonomy): domain Bacteria; phylum Verrucomicrobiota; class Verrucomicrobiia; order Chthoniobacterales; family JAFAMB01; genus DASWVC01. Next base: position 6,799 of record DASWVC010000237.1, on the reverse strand, counting down.
GCGGCATCCGACTCGGCTTTGGTTCTTTGATCCACGTGGATCGCCTTCCCGCGTTCCAATAAAGCTTTTTTAATAACGCGTTCGTTGGCGAACTTGTCCGACAAGGCCCGGGGACAATCGGGGCGAGCCGAAAGCAGGTTCTCAATGACCCGGGCATGACCCCAGGCAAGCAGGTCATTCAGGTTGGCAAAGCGGCCATAGAGCTCATTGTAACGCTCAGGGCCGATCAAGACGACGTTGGCCGTGGCGCCAGGGGTATCCCGGATCACGGCGGCCAGTTCCTTGATGCGCCGGTCCGACCCGATCTTCTTACTGTCGGTTACGCCGGCCCGAAGAAAATGCCGGGCAATCTCCCGGTCCACGTACACACCGGCGATCACCAACGGGCCGAAAAAGTCACCTTTGCCGCTCTCGTCAATGCCGAAATGCGGCGCGAACATCTCTGGTTGCAGCACTTCTTCGTAACCCAACCGGGCCTGGCCCAGGATCTGGGGTTCGAGGGTGTACTGCACAAACTCTTCGGTGCCGCGTCCCTGCACGACCACTTTGGGACCTTTCTCGTAAACGACGACGGTTACATTGGATTTTTGGGCGAAGAACAAGGTGTAGGGACGTTGGGCAAACTCGAAGCCGAGTTCTTCCAGGGTCTGGCGCAATGCTTGTGCCTGCGACAAAGTAAGCGCCGCGGTGTACGGTTGCACTTTTGAGAACATGAATCAGGTCGGGATTGATAGCACGGCATTTCGTGCCGCGCTGCTGGAATGGTACGGTCGGGAGGGACGGAAGCTGCCATGGCGAGCCACGGCGGACCCGTATGCAATCCTGGTCTCGGAATTCATGCTGCAGCAAACGCAGGTGGTCACGGCGATCCCCTATTACCACCGCTGGTTGGACCGTTTTCCGACGGTCAGGGCACTTGCCGCGGCCTCCAGCCAGGAAATGTTGACGGTTTGGCAGGGCCTCGGCCTTTACCGGCGCGCCCAGAACCTGCAGCGGTGCGCCCAGGCAGTGGTGGAGGCACACGGGGGCGAGTTTCCACGGTCTGTGGAAGCACTGCGCGCCCTGCCCGGCGTCGGTCGTTACACGGCTGGAGCGGTTGCGAGCTTTGCCTTCAATCTGCCGGCCCCGGTGGTTGACGGGAACGTTGCCCGTGTGCTCAGCCGCGTGCTGAACCTGACAGAACCGATCGACTCTCCCGCCGGTAGCGTCATCCTTTGGGACGTCGCGGAGCGGTTGGCCGGGTGTGACCAGCCTCGTCTGGTCAACAACGCTTTGATGGAGCTGGGAGCGTTGGTTTGCAAGCCGCGCAAGCCGGCGTGCGTGCTCTGTCCCGTGCGCAGCGCCTGTCGCGCTGTTGATCCGGAGTCCCTGCCGCGGAAACGGCCGCGGCCGGTCATCGAGGAGCGGGTTGAACGCTACTGGTGGGTTTACGATGGACAGCGGGTGCTGTTGCAGCAGCGGCCGCCGGCGAAACGGTGGGCGGGGCTCTGGACGTTGCCGGTTGTACAGCACGGTGAACTGCCTGCTGAACCGTTTGTTTCCCTGCGCCACCACGTCACGCGTTACTCGATCAACCTTCAGGTGCTCCGGGGGCCTGCCGCGGGCGTGCCGGACCCCTCCCCGCTGCTTTGGCAGCCGTTGGCCGAGTTGGCCGCGGTGCCGATCCCCACGCCGCACCGACGGGCCATTGCGCTTGCGTTGAAGGCCGAAGGCGGCCAGTCCGCGCCGCCCATGATTTTCCCTTGATTCTGAGGGAGCAGCGCGCCGATGTTGCGCTACTTGTATGCAGGCAGGACTTGAGTTTACCCAGTTGCCGGACGCCAGCGGTCATTTCGGGGTTTTCGGCGGCGTTTTCGTTCCGGAAACCCTCATGCCGGCCATTACGGAGCTCAGGCTGGAATACGAAGCAGCCCGGGTAGACCCGGTTTTTCAGGCTGAACTGGCAGGGCTGCTCAAAAATTTTTGCGGCCGACCGACGCCGTTGTATTACGCGGAACGTTGGTCGGACAAGCTGGGCGGCCCGCGCATTTACCTGAAACGGGAAGACCTGCTTCACACGGGCGCGCATAAGATCAACAATGCGGTTGGGCAAGCCTTGCTGGCGCGGCGCATGGGTAAACGGCGCATCATCGCCGAAACGGGTGCCGGCCAGCACGGGGTGGCAACGGCCACGGTGGCGGCGCGATTTGGCTGCGAGTGCGTGGTGTACATGGGCAAGGTCGACATGGAACGTCAGGCCCTTAACGTGGCGCGAATGGAATTTTTAGGGGCTCAGGTGGTTCCGGTGACGGCGGGCCAAGCTACCTTGAAAGAAGCGATCAACGAAGCCATGCGCGACTGGGTAACCAATGTGCGCACGACGCACTACCTGCTTGGCACGGCGTACGGTCCACACCCTTACCCGATGCTGGTCCGAGACTTTCACCGGGTTATCGGAGAGGAGGCACGCCGGCAAATTCTGGATGTGGAGGGCAGGGTGCCGGACGCGCTGGTGGCCTGCGTTGGCGGCGGCAGCAATGCCATCGGGCTGTTTTACCCTTTTTTGCAGGATCATGGCGTGCGGATGATCGGGGTGGAGGCGGGCGGCCGCGGCATCCGTCCCGGCGAGCATGCGGCCCGGTTTCAAGGGGGGCGGTTGGGCGTCCTCCAGGGCACGAAGACTTACCTGCTGGCCAATGCCGACGGCCAGATTGAGTCAACCCATTCGGTGTCCGCCGGCCTTGACTATGCTGCCGTGGGACCGGAGCACGCTTACCTGCGGGAAGTTGGACGGGCGGAATACGGTTTCGCTACAGACGACGAAGTCATGGCTGCCTTTCATGATCTGGCCAGAACCGAAGGCATTCTGCCGGCGCTCGAATCCACCCACGCGCTGGCTTACGTTCGTGCGCATGCCCACGAATGGGAGCGCGATCAAGTGGTGATCATCAACCTCTCGGGACGTGGAGATAAAGACGTTCACCAAATCACCCAGTACCGGTGAACGATGGGTTACGGCAAAAATGCGGCGTCAGCTTGCGGCCTTACGGCTCGTCAGGAACGTAATTAAGATTTCAGGAACAAAGTTGTGATTACGATCCCCCAAGAAGTACCTGTCATGGCATTGCCGAATGCGGTGTTGTTCCCGCATTCATTGCTGCCATTGCACATCTTTGAACCGCGTTACCGGAAGATGCTGGCGTACAGTTTGGATGGGGAACGAATGTTCCTGGTCGGGTTGTTGCGGCGGGGAGCGGAAGAGGCTGAAAAAGTCACTGACCTTCATCCGGTAGCGGGGGTTGGCCTGATCCGGGCTTGCGTGGGCCACGACAATGGCACTGCCAACCTGGTGCTGCAAGGTTTGGCGCGTGCGCGGGTGCTGGATTGGACGCAGGAAAGTCCGTTTCGCATTGCCCGGATCGAATTGGTTGATTCCAAGGTGCCGCATGTGATCAAAGCGGACGCATTGAGCGCAAAGGTGAAAGAGCTTTGCTTGCGCATCGAACAGCTTGGCGTCCCGCTGCCCGGCAACCTGCTGGAACAATTGCAGCACATTGACGACCATGAAGTTCTGGCGGACGTGGTGGCCGCTGCGTTTATCAATGAGACACCCCAACGCCAGCAACTGCTTGAGGCACAAGATGTCAATGAACGCCTGCGCCTTTTGATCCAGTTGCTGCGTGGTAAAACGGCGTAACCCGCGTTTTATCCGGCCCGGCTGAGGCAGCACCTTCCCGGGGAAGGCCTCCGAGGCAGGGGCAAAAGGGGTTGTCATTCCCAGGGGAATCAATTAATCCTCACCTAATATTCCCTATGATGCGTCACCTCCTCCTCGTGGTCCCGGCCTTGGCTTGCGTGGCTCTCGTTTCTTGCGACCAAACGTCCCGCACCTCGGCGCGGGGAGCGAGCCGGTATGGGTATGGCGCTCCGCCACCCCAGGCGACGCCCCCGCCAGTGAGCATGGTCCCGAAAGAGCATGCGGAACCGGAGTCGGTTCCCACCCCAACGCCCACGACAGATGTGACGACGGTGCCGAATCCTGCGGCCACGCCGGCGGTGACTCAGCCAACCAATTACCCTTACGCGACCAAGGTTGCTGGCAAACCGGGGAGAGTCCTGAGCCCGTATGCTCCCAACGCCGGGGAAGTTGACGTGGAAGGCTACCCACCCGGGGCGGAAGTGCGCGATCCGTACACGGGAAAGATTTTCCTGGTACCGTAGAAGAAGGTATCGAGAGTATCCGTAGGATCGATGCGGACGTGTGTCCTTCCTCCTGCACGGGCCCGCCCCGGGCCTGAGGTTGGCACCATCCCTGGAACCGGTCTTTGGGGGGCGGTGCCTGCCCGGAGAACTGATCCCTTTATTCGCCGCCCTGGCTAAGGGGTGGCCGAACGCATTCCGGCCGTGCTTCAGCCTTACCTCCGATTGGTTGCTAATCGCATTTGCCAAAGTCCTTTTCGAAAAGGAGACGGCCTCCCGGCTGAAGAAAGGACCCGACAAGATCAGGTCCGGTAGGGGAGCTTGTCCTCAAGCGCCCGGGGAGCGACCGCTCCTCCCGGATCCAAAGCCAAGGGGCGGTTGGGCCCGAAAGGGCCCTGGCCTCGGCGCGTGGACGTGACCGGGTGTCCGGCAGGGCGGCGAGTCCCTTCGCCGCCGGCCCCGCCGGCCGGGGCCGGGTGCACGGCCCGCCTCGCGGAGGCAGCTTGAACGGATAAACAGAAACAGAAAACGGAAGTAACCAAGGATCAAAAAGACCATCCGCAAGCCAACCCGTTATTGCAGAACTTGACGCACACAACTGCAAAGGACACGCGACCGCACCGGGGCAGGCGCGACCCGGGCCCGTTTTGGCCGGCGCTCCCCCGCAGGGCAAAACGGGAAACGGCGTAAGTTAACGGTTCGCAGGTAAGGTAAACAGGTCGACCATGGCAACCTCAATGCTTGTTCGGCGGCAATGCCGGCACAAGCTCACAAGGTCAGGGCGCTGCAAAACCGGGAATCAAGATCCCAAAAGCGAAACGCCGTTCCGGTGGTGCGGGGCGCAGCCGGAAAACGCACCTCTTGAGCCGTTGCGCGCAGCTCATGGCATCATCGCTGCTAAATCTGAGGTGGGCCACGACGTTTAGTCCAAGTGCCTTAACAACACCTAATTTAGAACCGTTGATCATGAAAAAGTTTCTTGTTGGACTGCTTGCGGTGGCAGGAGTTTTGTTGCCACTCAGTCAAAATGCCGAGGCATACCGGGGCTACTACCGTTTCCACCGTGCAGGTTGGCATCACCGCTACTGGCGGCGAGGTTATTGGTACGGCGGTTACTGGCACCCCGGTTACTGGTACCCAGGTCCGGTCGTTGTCGTCTACCCTTACTGACTTGATCCGGAGCGCTCGCGTCTAAGCCGGGCGTGGAAGAAAAGAAATTCCCTGACCAAAAGGGCATTTTGGTCAACGGTGCGCCATGGAAGCAAATCCGGCGATTGGGGTGGTAGGAGCAGGGTTGATTGGCGGGTCAATCGCGCTGGCAGCTTCCGAAAAGGGCTGCCCGGTGGCATTGTACGACCTTAAGCCGCCTTCGGAAGACGTTGTGCCGCCTGCCATTGCGGTGATGCCGGACCTCAATTCGCTTAATGCGTGTTCCCAGCTCATTTTCCTGGCGACACCGCTTGACGTGCTGCCCATGGTCGCGAAGGAGCTGAGCAAGACCCTTCGGCCCGGCGTGATCATTTCCGACGTGGCGAGCGTCAAAGGCACCCTGGCCCGGGATCTGGCCAAGGTTTTTGCCGGACGGGCTGACTACGTTCCGAGCCATCCCATGGCAGGATCTGAGCGTAGCGGTTGGGCAGCGGCGCAGGCGTCTCTGTTTCAACGAAGCACGAGCATCGTCTGCCCGGAGTTCACCACGACGGAGAGAAGCGTCGAAACGGTGGAAGCGTTTTGGGAATTGCTGGGGGCACGCTCGCTCCGGATGAGCGTCGTGGAACACGACCGGGCGGTTGCGGCGGTGAGCCACCTGCCGCACGCCCTGGCAGCCGTTTTGAGCGCGTTCATTGGCGAAACGGTTCCGGAAGCTCTGGCAGTGGTCGGACCGGGCTTTCGCAGTGTCACCCGCATTGCCGCCGGATCACCCCCGCTCTGGGCGGACATCCTGCTTTCCAACCGGCAGGCCTTGGCCGAACACCTCCGTCACTACCAGGTTGGCCTCGAGCACCTGGCGCAAGCCCTGGAGGCCGGTGACCGAAAATATCTCCAAGGATTACTGGACGTCGCCAAGCGGAATCGCGATACGTTAGACCTTTGATTCACTATGGCGGAGCTTTACGTCGAAACTGCACCCAGGATCGAAGCAGAAATTCGGGTGCCCGGAGATAAAAGCATCTCACACCGTGCAGTTTTGATCGCGGCGATGTCCAATGGGCCGTGTCTCATTCAGGGGTTTTTAGCCAGTCAGGATTGCCTTTGCACCGTCGAAGCGATGCGTGCGCTTGGCGTCGTGATCGATCGCATTGACCATACCACGTTGGTGGTTCATGGCGACCGGGGCCGGTTTCAGGCCCCTGCGGGTCCCATTGATTGCGGCAACTCCGGCACGCTCATGCGGCTGCTGTGCGGCATTCTCGCGACGCAACCTTTTGAGGCTACCTTGATCGGCGACGCCTCCCTTTCTTCCCGGCCGATGCGGCGCGTCCTTCAGCCATTGACCCAGATGGGTGCCACGATTGTCGCGACGGAGCCCGCGGGCACTGCCCCGCTGCGCGTGCGCGGGGCAGAGTTGCACCCGATCCGGTACGAGTTACCTGTCGCCAGTGCGCAGGTGAAAAGCGCC
>DASWVC010000236.1:0-9837 GCA_036401335.1 Chthoniobacterales bacterium | reverse complement strand
CCGGGCAGTACCACAGCGTTTTCAAAGGGCGAGGGAGGAACTTTGACGAGTTCCGTTTGTATCAGATCGGCGACGAAATCCGATCCATCGACTGGAATGTCACGGCGCGCACCGGCGAGACCTACGTGCGCAAGTACGTCGAAGAGCGCGAGCTTACGGTCATGGTGATGGTGGATTTAAGCGCGTCCGGCGGGTTTGGCAGCCGGCAGGCCAGTAAACGGGAAGTCGCCGCGGAAGTGGCTTCCCTCATTGCTTTTTGTGCCATCCGCAACAACGACAAGGTTGGGTTACTGCTGTTCACCGATCGGGTGGAACTTTTTGTTCCTCCCCGCAAAGGCCGGACCCACACGTTGCGCCTCATTCGCGAGGTTCTTTTTTTCAAGCCGGCAGGCCACCGTACCAACCTCGCGGAGGCGCTTACTTTTCTGAACCGCGTTGTTGCGCGAAAGGCGGTGGTGTTTTTGTTGTCCGACTTTCACGCAGAGCATTACGAACAGGGGCTGGCCATCGCAGCCCGTCGTCATGACCTCATTGCGGTGCCCATGGAAGATCCGGGAGACGCAGACCTGCCGAGTGTCGGCGTCATTTCCGCGGTGGATCCCGAAACCGGCCACAGCTTCCTGATCAACTCATCGGACCGCCGCGTCCGGGACGCTTTCCGGGAGGCCACCGAACGTCACCGACGGGAGCGGGACCAGCTCTTCCGCCGTTATAACATCGATGCGGTGCCGTTGCGGACCGATCAGGACTACTTTCCCCTGCTGCGCGCCTTTTTCCTGCGCCGGGAAAAGCGGCTCAAGGCGGCATGAGCATTACGGCCGTGCTGCTGGCGGTGGCCGCCCGGGAAGAGATCGAGGACATTCGGCCTCCGATTCTATTTGACCCGGTCTGGGCTGCTATCATGGGATTGATCGGCCTTGTGCTGGCCGTTCTGCTCACCTACTTGCTGTGGCCAAACCCCAGGCCCAAGGCGGTGCCGCCCGCGGACCCGCACCAGGTGGCCCGTGCGCGGCTCGGGCGGCTGGAAAGCCAACTGCCGCAGCTGTCCGCTTACGCGGTCAGCATCGAAGCATCGGATCTCCTGCGGCAATACCTGACCAACCGCTACGGGTTGCGCGCCACTCAGCAAACCACGCCGGAGTTCCTGCATGCCATCCTGCCGCACCCGAGCTTCACACCGCCCTGGAGGGACCTTCTCGAGCAATTTCTGGGCACCTGTGACCAAATCAAGTTCGCCCGGGTTGATCCCGGCCGGGAAGCGAGCGAACATCTGGTCAAACAAGCTCGCGCTTTTATCGACCAGGTTTCGTGAATTTGGATTTTCGTTTTGAGCAACCTTGGTTTCTTTTGTTGCTGCTCGCTCCCCCGGCGGTGTGGTTGTGGCGCCGCCGTTTTCACCACCTTGCGGCGGTTAAGTTCGCGCCTGCTTATCACCTGCGCGGCCTCCCTCCCCGGACGCGTTCCGGGCCTGCCTGGCTGCATCAGGGGATGCTGGGCTTAGGCGCCATTACCTTGATCCTGGCCCTCGCTCGCCCGCAACGGGGCGAAGAAACCATCAGCATAAAGACCAACGGAATTGATATCATGCTGCTGCTTGACGTTTCCCGGTCAATGTTGTCCGAAGATTTCCAAATCGGGAGTGAACGCGCCAGCCGGATCGACGTGGTCAAACAGGTCACGGAGCGTTTTATCCGCGGCCGGCTGAACGACCGGCTCGGGATCATCGCGTTTGCGGGCCGTCCATTCCTGGTCAGTCCCCTTACCCTGGACCATGAGTGGCTGCTGGGAAACCTGAGCCGATTGAAGATCGGGTTGACTGAGGACGGCACCGCGATCGGGTCCGCCCTTGTCACGGCGGCAAACCGCCTCCGGGACCCGAGCGCAAAAAGCCGGGTCATCGTCCTGCTGACCGACGGAGACAACAATGCGGGCAAGGTGCCCCCACTGACGGCGGCAGAAGCCGCTGCGGCGATCGGGATTAAGATTTACACGATCGGCACCGGCACAAACGGGTTGGTGCCCTTTCCCACGACAGACCAGTTTGGGAACAAATTCTACAGCCAGGAATACATGCCTTTTCAGGAAGACACTTGCCGCGACATCGCCCGGATCGGCCATGGCAAGTTCTACCGTGCCATCGACACCCGGAGCTTGAACGACATCTTTACCGACATCGATCATCTGGAAAAACGGGAGGTGACAGCGGCGGATTACCGAAGCTACCAAGACCTGTTTTCCTGGTTTACCGGCCTCGGGCTGGTCTTGCTGGCAACCGGGTCGACCCTGGGCGAAACCGCGTGGAGGCAATTGCCATGAGGTTCGGGACGCCTCTGGGGTTGGCGGCCTTGCTCGCGGTGCCGTTGCTCTTCCTGGCCATGCGGCGTGGAGACGCGGCGGTGCGCCGGCGCCTGGACCGGTTGATTGCCCCCCGCCTGCGAGCCACGCTGGTAGATCCCGTATCGGCCGTGGGCCGCGGCTTGCAACGGGGGTTTTTTCTGGTCGCGATCGCCTGCTTCGCGATCGCGTTGGCCCGGCCCCAATGGGGCACCATGGATCGGCCGGCCGTGCGCCATGGGCGGGACATCCTGATCGCGGTGGACACTTCGAAGAGTATGCTCGCGAACGACGTCTCGCCCAATCGCCTGACCCGCGCCAAACTGGCGGCCGAGGACCTCATTCGTTCGCTCTCGAACGACCGCGTCGGCCTGATTGCGTTCGCCGGCGAGGCTGACCTCCAAGCACCCTTGACCGCCGACCAGACGACGTTGCGCGCAACGCTTGGGCAGTTCGACACCGCGACCGTCGAGCGTGGCGGAACCGACTTCGCCGCAGCCATCCGGGCCGCCACCTTAGCCTTTGGCAAGGCTGAACAAGGTTACCGCGCCCTGGTGCTGATCAGCGATGGGGAGGACCACGAAGGTGGGCCCGGCCCAGCCGCCCAGGAGGCCGCCAAGCTTGGCATCCGCATCTTTACCCTCGGCGTCGGCACGCCGGAAGGCAGCACGATCCTGCTCCCTTCCGGGATGCCGTTGCGAGACCGGTCCGGGGCTTTGGTGGTCAGTCGATTGGAAGAACAGACGTTGCGGCAGGTGGCGGACGAAACGGGCGGGTTTTACACCCGCCTGGACGCTGCGGGCCTTCGACGCATCCTCGGTGAGGGCCTCGGCCGCATCACTCAACGCCGCGGCGGAGAGCACGCTTTCACCTTGCCAATTGAACGTTACCAATGGCCCCTTGCCCTGGGACTGACATTTCTCCTGTTGGCGGCGCTCACCTCAACGCGTCGTGCAACGGCCCTACCCGCGGCCACCGTTCTGACCGGCCGCAAACTTCCGGCGGTCTCCGCCTCAGTGGCCGGGTTGTTGTTGGCCAACTTGCTGACCGGAAGGGCCGCAACCCCGCTGGAGTGGTACCAACGAGGCAATTTCGAACAGGCGTATGAAGCTTTTCAGGAGGAACTGCAGCGCCGCCCGGACGATCCTGTGCTCAATTACAATGCCGCTGAAGCCAGCTACCGCCTGGGCAAGTACGATCAGGCCTTCGAGGGCTACGCCAAAGCCATGAATAGCCCGGACCTGACCCTGCGGCATCATGCTTACTACAACGCCGGCAACACGTTGTTCAAACAGGGAGATGGCCAGGAAGATGCCGTGGGCCGGTTGACCAAATACTACGACGCACAATACCAGTACGAACAGGCGTTGGAACTCGATCCGAGCGACGCCGCGACTCGCAAGAACCTTGAGCTTTTAAAGCGGCGCATCAACGAGACCGAAGAGCAGAAAAAGCAGGAACAAAAGGATAAAAAGGCGTCCCGTCCCCGGCGTAACGGCCAGAAAGGTTCGGGCAGCCAGCCCAGCCATGGCCGGCCGGACAATCCCAACGCCAACGGCGGCCAACCGCCTCCAAACGCTCCTCCCGATGACAATGGCTCCGACGGTGATGATGACGCAGACAACGCCTCCGGCAACGAACCCAGCGCGGAAGACACGCCGGGCCAGCCAAAACAGGGGGACCTGCGCGAGCGGGCCCAGGGCGCCGACGAGCATGGCGCCGCGCCGCGCCCGGACGAAACGTCCAGCGGACGCATGAGTGCAGAGGAAGCTCGGGGGTTACTCGATTCTCTCCAGGGTGACGAAGACCGGGTCGACCTCAATCACCGTTACCACGACCGACCCGTGTTGAAGGATTGGTGATGAAAACCGTTTTATCAGGGTTGTGGCTGGCTCTTCTGATCGTCGCTCATGCCGCGGGCGAGCCGTCGTTGCGAGCTTACTTGTCTGATGCGTCCACCAGGGTCGATGTACCGGTGCAGCTGCAGATTGAAGTGATCGATGGAACTCCCGCCGGTCCGCCCGGATTTACGGTGGAAGGACTGGCCATTAACTTCGCGCAGGAATCAAGAAAGCTGGAGGCCTTGAACCTTCGCGCGACCGCGAGCGTAATTTTTTCTTACGTGGTTACCCCTACGCGGGCCGGCAACTTTGTCATCCCTGCCGTCGCCGTCACGGTGGATGGCCGTTCGTACCAAACGCCGGCATTGCACCTGAACGTCGCGCAGAACTCAGCCGGACCAAGTGGCACGCCGGCCAGCGACCAGCCGTTCTTTGGGGAGTTGGTCGTCTCCAAAGAGGTGGCTTACGTCGGTGAGCAAATTCCGATCGAATTGCGTTTTTACTTTGACCGGAGAATAATCTACCAACCCTATCCGCAAGGACAGTTACCGATCATCGAGGGAGATGGCTTTGTCACCCGCAAATACCCGGAACCGGTGGAGCGGCGGCAGGTCGTCAACGGCCAGGAATTCAAGGTCGTTATTTACAAGACTGCGATCAGCGGGGTAAAGGCTGGACGCCTGGAGTTGCACTCGGCGTACCAGGAATTCCTGTTACGCCTGCCATACGTCCGTCATCGTTCCGATGCCTTCGACGATTTCACCGGCCAGTTGCCGTTTCCGGACCTTTTCGATTCGGGCCCCCGCAAGGACGTTAAAGTGGAAACGAACGGGGTTGCAGTGGAAGTGAAGGCTCTGCCGGAGTCGGGCCGGCCCACGAACTTTTCCGGAGCGGTGGGCCAGTTTGAAATCCGTTCGGAGGCAGACCCGGTGCAGATGCAGGTCGGTGATCCGGTGACGCTTCGGGTCGAAGTCCGCGGTTCGGGTAACTTCGACCGGATGGAAGCGCCCCAATTGGTGGGGGCTGCGGGATGGCATGCATACGAGCCCACGGATGAACTCGCCACTTCGGATGATGTTGGCATCAGCGCGGTAAAGACGTTCAATTTCCCGCTGGTGGCTGAGGCCCAGGTCACGCAAAGTCCCGGGGCGGCCTTGAGCTATTTTGATCCGGAAGCAGAACGGTACGTCGAAGTCAAGGCACCCGCCGTTCCCATGAACGTGGCGGGACCAGCCGTCGTGCGGTCAACCCCGTCGGTGGCCGAAGCAAATTCCCCGGCGCCAGGGCCCGAAACGCCGCCGTCCGTGGATGAAGGGCTGCGCGACCTGCGGTTGACGCCATCTCCGACGGTGAGCTTCACGTCTATCCTGGACCGTCCGGCCTTTTGGTATGCCCAACTATTCCCCGCAGCCGTCCTTGCCGCGTTCCTGGTTTGGCAGGCATTGAACAGGTTGGGCCAATCTTACGGGCCGGTCTTGCATTATCACCAGGAACGGCGGCAACGGCACCGCGAACTGGCGAGCGGTGATGCCTTGACCGCGTTGGCGGCAGCTTGCCGCCTGATCGAATTGAAGCCGCTCATTCGGAGCCGCGGCCGGGCTCCGTACCGTCAAGCCGAATACCTTGTTGACCATGGCCAGGCGCCGGAGAATTTACGTCGGGAACTAAAGGCTCTGTTGCGTCGCCAGGAAGCACTGGCGTTTGGCCGCACCCGGACGGATTCGCCGTGGCCGGAAGAGGAACGCCGGATCGTGCGTGACGCAATTACACGCTGGGAGGCGCTGCCTTGACCGGCCTGGCCCATGAATTGTTCCAACCTGCCCGAAGCCGCCTCCACGGCAGGCCCGGCTTCTGCGCGCTTCTCGCCCTCTGCTTACTCCTGACCGGCACCATCGGGGCCGAAACGCTTTGGGAATCGGCCGGACGGGCCTACCAGACCGGCAAGTTTGAGGAAGCCAAGGGCGATTACCTGCAACTTCTCAGCCAGGGTGCTTCCAGTCCTGCCCTATTTTACAACCTTGGCAATACGTGGTGGCAACTCGGACAAAAAGGGCGAGCCATCCTCAATTACCGCCGCGCCCTGGCCCTGGAGCCAGATGCAAAGGATGCTCAAGCCAACCTGCGGCATGCCTTGCGCCAGACGGGCCAGGATCCACCGCCTCCTTTCCGGACCGGCGTTTCGTTTTTCACGGACGTTTACCCAGTGGCTGCATCCGCCGCATTTTGGGTCGCCGCCTTTGCCCTGGCCGTCAGCCTGATTTCCCGGCACGCCTCCGTTGCTCGGCGAACCAGGACTCTGGCCGCCGTTTCGGCGCTGGTCTGCCTGTTAAGTTTAGGCCTCTGCGCGTATGCAGGGTACGGCGACAAAGATCCACACGGTGCAATCGTTCTGCCAGCATCGCTTGACTTGAAAGTCGGACCGGCCTTCAGCACCCGGATTGCCGAAACCGTTGGAGAAGGTCAGGAAGTGACCATCATCCAGGAACGGGGTGCATGGACCTTGTGCCGTTCTGAGACGGGACTGACGGGTTGGGTGCCTTCCAACACGCTGGAAAGGATTGTGCCTCAGTGATTCGTGCCCTTGCCGTGTGCGTCGCCCTGGCCCTGGGGTGGCCGGTCGCGTTCCATGCCGCCGACCTGCCGGCCTGGGTTCGAGAGCTCACCTCCCGACGCCCGGCGGGCAGCTTTAGCCCCCCCCCGCCATCGATGCACCTGGTTTACCGATTCGGCTGGGTCAACCTCCCGGCCGCCAAGGCGGACGTGCATTTCCGTACCGACGAGCCTGGCCGCTACGAAACCAACGCCACGGGAGGCACGTTCGGCCTTCCACGAACCCTTTTCCGGTTGGACGTCGTGCATCGCAGCACGACTGACCGGGCGACCTTGCACCCCCTTCGCCTATTCCAGGAAGAACGGTACAAGGCGCAAACCGTGCGGACCAGCGTCGACTACACGCCTTCCGGCCTGACTGCCCTGCGGGAAGTTACCCCGGCCAAAGAACCGGCCGAGCCCCGGACCTTCAGCCTGACGCCCGTTTTTGACATCCAAAGCGCGCTGCTATGGCTGCGCAGCACGCCGCTGGAGCCAGGCCAGCGCGAAACCCTTATAGTCTGGCCTTCCAACGCTCCTTACCTCGCCACTGCTACCGTGGCGGGTCGAGAGCGGATTCGCGTTAATGGAGAAGAAAAAGCCGCCATCAGGATCGACTTGCAACTGCAACGGATCGATAAAAACCTGGGTCTTCAAGAACACAGAAAATTCAAGGCCGGCCGTGGCTGGCTCTCTGACGACGACCTTCGGCTGCCGCTGCGGTTTGAAGCCGACCTGTTTATCGGCTTTGTTTACGCCGAATTGGAGTCCGCGCAGCCCGAGTAAGGAGGGTTGAAGAAGGTGTCGGGGTGACGGCGTCGGCAGGGTCGGACGACCTGGATGAGAGGGAAATAAGGAAACTGTACCGATGGCCTTGGCACAAATAATAAGCACCGTGAAACTCATCGGCGCGTTGGCCGCACCGCGACCGGAACCTGTCCGGCAGCCGCTGGCGACTCAGGTTGTAGCAGAGCCCAATAATCCGTACGGAAATGAAGACGGACGATGGGATGAAACAGGGCGCGGGAAGCCCGGATCCGGCAGTGGCAGGGCCGGCAGTCCCTCGCCGGCCGGGGTATCGAGGTACGCCCGCCCGGTAGGGTCGCGTGTCCCTGCGCGACCTCCGGTAGGGGGGCTTGTCCTCAAGCGCCCCGGGAGGGCAGCCCACCTTCGTGACCGTCCGGTAAGGGAGCTTGTCCCCGAGCGCCCGTCCGGCGGGACTGGGCGGCCCCACGATCGGCCAGGGACTGCCGGCGCTGCCGGGGAACAGGCGTGTAACAAACGGCATAGACCTTGGCGGCGAAGGGCTTTTGTGCTTGCAAGCATGTTTGTCGGCGTCAGTTGGTCAGGAGCTCAGGAGGGGAATGTGCGCGTGGCACTGGGAGCTCAAGGCGTCCAGGAGTTGAGCTGGCGCGGTCACAATTTTGCGCAGGCGGAGGGCGATGCCGGCGCCAGTTCGCCGGAGGTAGGCATCACCTTTCGAGGCGAGAAAACCGTTCGTCATGACAAACCTACGGAAACGAAGCTGGATCGTGATGGCACGCTGCTTCAGCGTTTCGCCTGGGGGGATTTGCGCGTGCGGTGTAACGCGGAAGGCAACGAGGTAATCACCTCGATCACGGTCTCTAACCACACTGAACAGTTCATCGACCAGGTTTTCTGCCGCCTCCTGGACTTCGGGTTTCCCGCTGCGGCAAGCCCGTCCGGCTGGGGGGACAGCGATCCGCCTAAGGCGCTGGCCAAGGAAGGTCCTGCAGCGTTGGTCGCCCGTTTCGGTGAGGGCGCGGTTGCTCTGGTAAATGATCCTGATGCCAACCAGGTTGCCTGCCGTTGGGGGTCGCGCGACCGTGGCGCCTACCCGGTTTTCGTAGAAAGTAACTTGCCCATATTCCCGCACGAAGAACTCAGCTTCCAGCTGGAGTTTTGTTTCGGCGACCGCGAGACGCCCTGGCCGGAACTCGTCCGCTCGGTCTATGCCCGTTGCCGTGAGGCGCATCCCTTTCAAGTGGCGTGGCCGGATCGCCGCCCGATCGGATCGCTTTTTCTGGCGCAAGTAAATCGCAAGTGGCCTGGTAATCCGCGGGGCTGGTTTGCCGACCCCGGCCTGGAGCTGCGCTCCGAAGCCGGGCGCGACGCCTTTCAACGTCGGTTAAAGGACTATGCCGTTCAAAGCATCACCCTGTTAAAAGAGATGAATGCCCAGGGAATGATCCTGTGGGATCTGGAAGGGCAGGAATTTCCGCAGGGGGAAGCAACCTACGCCGGCGACCCGATGCAAGTGGCGCGCCTGGCTCCCGAGATGGATGGAGCCGCTAACGCCTTTTTCGCGGCTTTCAGCTCCGCCGGTTTTCGGACCGGCGTTTGTCTGCGGGCGCAGGAGATCGTTTATCGCGCCAACGGAAGTTTTTACCAACGTGATTACCGGGATGAAGCCGAGCGCTTTGACGGCCTTGACCGCAAGATGTCGTACGCCCACCAACGGTGGGGCTGTACCTTGTTCTACGTCGATTCAAACGGCGGGCCGCACGGGGTTTTCCCAGTCGAGGCTTTCCGGCGCCTTCAGGAAAAACATCCCGACTGCCTGATCTGCCCCGAGTTCGGCTTCACTCCGTACTGGGCCTACACGATGCCTTACCGCGAATTGCGACGGTCTGCGCCGTGGGCTGACGTAAATTCGACGGCCCCCGCTTTGGTGCAAGTATACCCGGAAGGAGGCAGCCTCATTAACGTGGCAGACGGAGACATCTACGACAATTTCCCACGTCTGGTCGAAGGGGTGCGGCGGGGTGACATCCTCCTCTACCGGTCCTGGATGCGAAGCCGGGAATTTGACGACGTCAAAAACATTTATCGGCTCGCAAAGCGATCGCAGTGACGGCGGGGAAAAAATTATAACAATGGTACGAATTGTATCAATGGCATGAATGCAATGGCCCCATCAGTAACCTCCCCCGGCGGCGAAGGGACTCGCCGCCCTACCAGCACCCCCCTGGCGCACCGGCACGCCGCTAAAACAGCTCCTGTTGCTGCGTCTGGATGGATTGCCCTGCTTCAAGGGTGACTTCGTTCAGCA
>DASWVC010000235.1:0-1545 GCA_036401335.1 Chthoniobacterales bacterium | reverse complement strand
GGTCAAACCCGTCGAAGCAGCTTCGGTTACAACCCTGTTGGAGACGCTCCGGCAACTCGAAGCGGTGAAGCTCCGTGAGACGGCGGCCACAAACTTCATGGCCCGTCCGCGGACCTATGCGCCGGATACGGTAATCGTGCCGGCGCTTTCCCGCCTGCACCGGCGGCACGGCGACAAAACCACAGACCCGGCCTTCGTACGGCTATGGAAGCATGCGGTGAACTTTCTCCTGGCACGAAGCGAGTTCTCCCCGCCGGCGCCCACGGATTGGGCCCAGCCGGTCAAGCTGGATTGCGACTGCGCCGACTGTCGCGGGTTGCAAGCCTTTGCCGAAGACCCCGCACGGCAGGTCCACCGGTTTCGCGTTCGCAAGGATCGCCGGCAACACCTCCACCAGACGATTGAGCGTTACCATTTGGACATGACGCACCAGACGGAGCGCATCGGATCGCCCCAGACTTTGGTTTGCACCAAGACGCGGTGGACCTACGAAAAGCGTTGCCAACAGTATGCGAGCGACATCGGCCATTTTCAAACGCTGCTTGGGGTGGCTGGAAAGGTGCCGAAAAGGCTGGAAAGCTTGCTCGAGCGCATGCGCCAGGCCATTCGTCGCGCCGGCCGCTGAAATGTGTTCGCACACGCTCCCCGCCTTTCCGCAGGACCGCCGGCACCATAAGGAAAGCGCTCCCTGACCACGCGTGCAGTGACCAGGGGGGCTGATCGGTTTGCCAGAAGCCACCATGGGATGGGTTGTCGGCCATTTCGGCCCCCACCGCGCCCGGCGTTTAGCCGCTCCCGAGCAGGGTGCCTTCCCGTTTGAACTCAAACCTCCGGAAGCCGACAGTCCCCGCGTGCACGTCAGCCGGCCACCGCAGCCGTCATCACTGCCATCGCCAGGGCCGCGCGCAAGCTGCATGGTCGTAGCATACCCGAAGGCCATCACACAAAAACTTCCCTCACCGGACCTCTTTTTCCAAGCCGCGGTCGAAAGCCGCAACATCAGGGGAGGCTCACGCCCGGTCCCCGGCAAGCAGGTCGCCTTGTGGCGCACGGTCTTTGGGCAGCCATACGAGGTGAGACCCGGCGGCACGATCAACCCGGTGACGGTGCCGGCGACCGGGGTGGTCCAGAACCTCCATGACCCCAACGCGCAGGGGTCGGCGAAGGGCCAGGGCGAACCCAAAAAGGACTGTGTCGGCGACAAGGTGCAGGTTGTGGTGGATTCGGATGGCAATCGACGGGAAGAAAGGTTCGAGCCCGTAAATCAGTACATGAACATGGTTGATGCGTTCTCCGAGGCAGTGCTCAACCAGCGTCCGGTTTCTCTCCCTCCGGAGGATGGGCTAGTACAACCTCAAAGTCCCGAAGGCAATCACGCGTTCATCGGCCAAACATAGCGCAGAATGCGTCTGACCGTTTCGACTTGAACGTTGCTTTGTGGTAGCATAATGCTACCTTTGACCATGAGCCAGCCAGTCAAGCTTTCCGATTCTCTTGTTCTGGACGCACGCCTCACGGCGGAGGTTGCGCAACGATCGATTGCGG
>DASWVC010000234.1:0-14730 GCA_036401335.1 Chthoniobacterales bacterium | reverse complement strand
CCGGCGCGCGGGCTTGGCCGGCTTACGCAGGCGCAGTTCCTGACCGTCTGCGGCGGCCCGTGGACCCACCTGCTGAGGGTCGCGCCCCTCAACTGCGACACCGGCCCGTGACGCGGCTTGTGCTGCATAACCCAATCGGGCGTAGGTTTCAGGGGGCGAAGACGGCCCGCACGCACCCGTCTTTCTTGTGCTTGAACACGTCGTAGCCACGGGGTCCGTCCTCAAGGGAGAACCGGTGGGTGGCCAGGTAAGAGGGGTTAAGTTCGCCTTTGGCGGCATGCGCAAGCAAGCGGGGCAGGTAAGCTTGGCCGTGCTGTTGGGCGGTGCGCACGGTCATGCCCTTGTTCATGATGACGCCGATGGGAAATTTGTCCATCACGCCGTAGACCCCCAGGATCGACAGGGTGCCGCCCTTCCGACAGGCCACGATGGCTTCACGCAACGCCTGCCCACGGTCAGTGTGCATCCGCAAGACCTGTTTGGTCCGGTCGTACGCGTACTGGAGTCCGGTCCCGTGCGCCTCCATGCCCACCGCATCGATGCAGGCATCGGGCCCGCGGCCCCCGGTCATTTCTTTGAGGACGGCGGGAACGTTATCAACCTGGGAATAGTCGATGGTCTCAGACCCCACGTGGTCCCGGGCCATGGTCAGGCGTTCGGGCAACCGGTCCATGGCGATGACCCGCTCGGCCCCCAGCAGGAACGCGCTCTGTTGAGCCATGAGCCCCACGCCGCCGCAGCCCCAGACGGCGACGACGTTGCCGGGTTGAATGCGGCAAAAGTCGGCGCCCATGTAACCGGTGGGTGCGGCGTCCGAGAGGAACAGCACCTGCTCGTCCGGAAGCCCCTCGGGAACCTGGAAACAATCCACGTCGGCGTGCGGCACCCGCACGTACTGGGCGTGCGCCCCAGCATATCCCCCAAAGGCATGCGTGTAGCCGTAGATGCCTGCCGTCGGGTACCCGAAGAGCGGTTCCTGCAGCTCGGGTTTAGGGTGGGTGTTGTCACAAAGGGAGTACAGGTCGTGCTGGCAATACCAGCACTGGCCGCAGGTGATGAAGGACGGCACCACCACCCGATCGCCCCGTTGCACCTTTTTCACGGCGGGGCCAACCTCGACAATTTCGCCCATAAACTCGTGGCCGATGATGTCGCCCGCCTTCATGGTCGGAATGTAGCCGTCGATTAAATGCAGGTCGGAGCCGCAGGTCGTTGACAGGCTGACCCGCAGGATTGCGTCGTGCGGGTTGATGATCGTGGGGTCGGGCACGGTCTCCACGCGGAGATCGTTGACCCCATTCCAGCAGAGTGCTCTCATAACCTTTTAAGGCCTTTAAAGGTTTTCTAGCGTGTGTCGGCGCGGGCAGCAGATTGGCCCACGGTGGTCGGGATCTCGCCGGTTTCCACAAGGCTTTTGAACCGCCGCAAGGCCTTGCCGGCCAGCAGGCTTGGCACGACGTCCAGGCGCTTGAGGACTGCACCACTTAAATTCCCGTCGGCGGGGTCGAAGCTAAACCGGAGCGTAACCACCGTGCCCCGGTCAGCAGGGGCCGGTTGGAATCGCACGGAACCCTCGTTTACCAGGTCGGAGCCCGGAAGTGATTGCCAGCGCAGAACCTCTCCCGGGCGGTCCTCGACAGTGGTCGCCGTCCACTCCAGGCTCCGGCCCGCCGGTCCCTGGACATGCCAATGCGTCTGGCCGTTGCCGACGGAGCGGACCTCGGCAAAGTGCGCCATGACTTGAGCGAGCGTCTGCGGGTCGCGCCACCTCTGGTAGAGTTCCGAGGCGGGCCGCTCGATGGTGAGGGAGCGCTCCACGTCCGATTCCTGGGTGTGCTGGTCGGGGTTTTCTTTTCGGGTGACTCCCCGGTGGAGTTGCACACCGCAGCACACGTCAACAAGCGTGATGCCGGCAAGGGCCACGAGCGCACCCTCGACATGGCCTTTTTGGGGATTGGCGTCCTCCAGGTGAGGAGCGACGGTCGCCAGGTCCAAGACGTCGCCGGCCACGCGGCCCCAGACCCAAGGGGCCGGGTCCTCGGACCGTAGAAGGCCGATGCCGTTGGTGATTTCGCGAAGGCCGTAGGCACGCACCAAGCCCTCCTGACCCCGCAGACCGAGCCAGCGGGCAAGGGCCTTCGGTGCGAGCACCTCGGCGAGACCGAGCCCGATGCTGAACCAACCCAGCCCTCGGGCCCAAGGGAAAGGGGCGTTGCCCGAGGAACGGTTGCCTTGCAGGGATGCGCGGTGATGCGTGGTCATGGGCGTGGATCGGGTTAAGGCGTGAGCACGACCTTGATGCAGCCATCCTGCTTGTGGCGGAACACCTTGTCGGTGGGGTAGAGGATCTTGGGGTCCGGAACGTTGTGGGTGCGCGCGTCTTGTTTGCCGTGCCGGTAGGGTGCTTTCACGTGAGGGGTCTTTCTTGGTCGGGTCTGCTTGTTTTCGTTTGCGGCCTGCCTGCTTGCCTTAAAAAAAAACCGTTCCTCGGCCGGTGGACCATCGATGCTCGGACCCTAACGCGGCGTCTCTGCCGCGGTCCCGCCCCTTTATCTTGCTGCGCCGGCGGGCAGCAAACGGCATGTCAAACGAATCGGTCCGTGTTGGGTGTGGGCAGTAAAGCGAAAGGCCAGCCCGGGGTGTCGGTGGCCGACTGTACGGTGACACGTGTTTGGCAACCCGAACCCTGGCTCGCACCCATCCTGGCGCGCTAAGAATTCCCCTTAGGTCCCATGTCACCAGTAACGACGGCGTTCGCCTGTTTTACGAAGCGACCGGCCAGGGAAGACCGCTCATCCTGATCCACGGCTGGTCGTTCAGCGGCCGGTTCTTTCACCGCAACGTCCCTGCCCTGGCGGAGCACGCACGGGTTATCACCGTGGATCTGCGCGGGCACGGCAAGTCCGACAAGCCGGACCACGGCTACCGCGTGTCGCGGCTGGCGGCGGACCTGCGTGACCTGCTGCACGGGCTGGACTTGCGCGACGCCACGGTGCTGGGTTGGTCACTTGGCGCGCCGGTCATCTGGAGTTACCTGGAACTGTTTGGACCGGAGCGCATTCGCGACACCGTTCTGGTGCAGCAAACGCCACGTCAATACTACTCGGTGGATTGGAAGCTGGGTCACCACGCCTGCTACGACGAGGCGAGTCTGGCAACCACTCAGGCGCAGCTCATGGCGGACCCGGCCGGCTACGACAAGGAGAACCTATTTTCCTGCTTGTACCATGAACCGGCACCCGATGAACTGCGCTTCCTGCTGGATGAGATGGCGCCGTGCCCGCCCCGGGTCCGTGCCGCCCTGATGGCCGACCATACGGTTAAAGACTGGCGCGACCTCCTGCCGCACCTCGACCTTCCGGCTTTGGTGCTGGTGGCGCGCCGGGACGGCACCTTTCCTTGGGAAGGGCCGGCGTGGGTCGGCGAACACATGCCGAAAGCCCAAACCGTGTTTTTCGAGGAGAGCGGCCATGCACTCTTCCTTGACGAACCCGAGAAGTTCAATGCGACGGTGGCGGCCTTTGTGCAGGGAGCCAAGACCGTAGCCAGAAACCGGCCATGAGCGAAACCAAACAACCAGGAATGCCGTTGAGCGAATCTTCGTGCTTCAGGCCAGCGACTGGCGCACCCCGCGCTCCGCGGAGGACCGGCTTATCCCGGGTCAAGGCACCGTCCCGCTCGGGAAGTTGATGCACGCGACGCACGAGGCCGGTTTCCGGGGCGCCTGTGCCGTCGAGATTTTCTCTCAGAACGTGCCGGATTCCTTGTGCGGGACCGACTTGCGCGCCGTGGTGCGGGAGAGTCGCAAGGGCCTTGAGGCGGCTTGGCGTGGGACCTGTGGCTGACCCGGTGGTAGAAGCAGGCGGTTCTCCGGGGATCTTAAACGGATAATGATGGATCGTTTTTTGTTTTGCGCGGTGCGGCGTACGGGTTTTTGGTCCCGGCCTTTGACAACCCTTGCCGGGTCCCCAGGACGGTAAGCCGCTTTACGGCCCAAACTTCCTTATCTTTGTGCCATGGGGGTCAGCCTGAAGGGAAAGAAGGTGATTTCGGGTGCGCCGTTTGGGATCATCCGGGGGGCGCCACGATAAGCTCGACGTCGGCTTGGCTGAGAGCGGCCCCGAGGTCTGCGGACAGAGGGGCATCGGTCACCAGGATGTCGATCGCGCTAAGCGCGAAAGGGGGTGGGCAGGTTTGCGACGTGGGTTGCGGACCGGGCCAGGTTGCGCGCTACTTACGAGAGCAAGGTGCCGAGGTGTGCGGCGGATCGCACCGTTTCGTCCGTCAACGGTTTGGGTCAAGCATTGTTCGGAGCGTAAGCGGGCGGAGGGACCCCGACACGCTTGTAGTTGATGGACGATGACCATCGCTGGGCCGGCCTCTCAACGTACCGGTGCAGAACCCAGGCAGCCGCAGTCGTCGTCGACAACGCCGCCATCAGGATGCCTAACTTTCCAGATTGGCCATGAACAAACCTTAGGCTGAGATTGATAATCCGGCCCCCGATAGGGACGTGCAACAGGTAAAGGGAATAAGAAATCCGACCAAAGAAAACAAGGGGTTGCGGCTGCTCAGACTCCACAAAGGCGATGATGCAAGCAGTAGCAAGGCCAGTGAAAGTAATAACTGCGCCGTAATAGAAAACAGCCACTACTGTGAGGAAGGCGAGACAGAGGCAGTAGGAAAGGAGGTTCAGCAGCCGGGTACGGTACTGAAAGGTACAGATTCCCATAAGAAAGAGAATCAACCAGTGACAAACAAATTCCTGCCTGCGAACTAAAAAGACGGGAACAAACAGCAGCAGCATGGCCGCAAACCGAGTCCGTCGATTTTGGTGACTGATAAGGGGAAACATCAGTCCAACTATCAAATAATACTGAAGTTCAATCGCCAGTGTCCAGAAAACTGGGCTGAGCCAAGGGTAGCCGAAAAACACATTCGTGTACGCGAGGTGCAAAAGAAGTTGCAGCCAGGAAACGTGGAAGCGAGGTCCCTGAAAGCCGGGGGTTGCCGATGAGGCATACCCGAGCACGATGATCAGTGCAAGAACGGAGAGGTAGGGTGGGTCCAACCGCACAATCCGCTTGAGGAGAAAGGTCCCGTAGTCCCGATAATGGTAATGGCTTCGGCTGAGTGCAAACGGAATGATGAATCCGGAGATGACAAAGAAGATTTCGACACCCAACCAACCGTAGGAACCCGAGGTTTTGACCACTCCAGAGGAAAGGAATGCGGGGTTTCCGTTTGTGAAATGGTACCAACAGACGGCCAGCGCAGCGATACCCCGCAAGGTATCCAGTACCGAATGGCGTTGAACCGCGGCGCTCATGAACGGGTCGTTACTTAGATGTGCGACACAGAAAAGCAACGTCTTTCGGTGACCTTCGGGCGGGTCCTAAGCCGACTTCCGGCACCAGCTTGGAGCCGATGACATGATGTGTACAACCCAGAAACCGGTTTTTGATGCGTTACGACCCTAATCACAAAAAAGGCCGCGCACCGTCACGCCGCCGAGGTCGCCTCCGCTCGTTTCCGTAAACGCGGAATTGGGGAAGTGGGGGTGGCCGAGTTGATGAGCGATGGCGGGGTGACCCAGGGCGGGTCCTGCAGCCATTTTCGGTCCAAACTTGATCGAGGCGCCATTGCCGAAGCCGGAACCTATAGTAGTCGCTCAGGCCATCTTTGCCACTTTGGTTGGCACGATCCAGCTTGCCCGCGCCGTTTCCGACCCGGCGTTATCCGACGGGCTTCTCGGAAAGGACTTCGCACCACCCCTCTTCGGAGGGCGTTCGGGCGCGCCCACTTTTCCTTCCGTGAACGCTTGGAGTCCGGTTCTCCCCGCTGACCGGCAAGGAAGGCCGGCGTGGAAGGGCAACCCCCCTGCCAGGCGGGTGCGACGGGGGCGGCTGTTCCACCCCGGTCCCCCGGCGAAGGGACTCGCCGCCCTACCGGGCCGCCGCTCGAGCCAGCGGCCCTTACGCCCCAAACGCCCTTATCGTAGTGCCATTACGCCGGCACCCCGACACGTGCAGGCGGGCGCTCAAAGGATCGGCAACGGCGCGAACAGGATCGCGCTCCGGCACCGGCCGCACCCTTTCCTGACGGCCGGCTCGCCTGCTGCTCCGCCCGGAGTCTAGGGCCGGTCGAAAGTGGCCGAGTCGCGCGTCGCGCCGAAGTCTTGGATGACCGTCCGGCCGTCACCTGAGACGCGCAGTTCGCCAACCACGCGGTTCTGGAAGATGAGCGGCACCTTCCAGGCGCTCTCGCGGCCCATCACCTCAGCGCCTTGGTCGGTGGTAAGTTCCCGCAAGATCCCGGGCAGCCGAGCTTTAACTTCGTCCAGGATCGGGGCGGGCACGTTCCGGGAATCGGGAGGTGGTTCAACGGAGGTCCGGGGATTCGGACCGTCGGCCGTGCTCGGGGGTTGCGGCATCGGGCGGAAGCCTCGGGGCAGCAAGTCACCGGTAACCGGGTCAAACTCCAGCCGGGCGACTTGCTTGTTTTGGAAAAGAATCGTTGCCTGGATATGCGGCTCGCCGCGCGGGGCCACCTTCATCCAGACCTCGCCCGGGCTGAAACCGGCGGCGGCGCCTGCGGCCGTCTTGACCGCTGTGGGTGCAGACCCGGGGTCCACGGCTGGGATGGCGGGTCGGCTCTCTGGTCCACCCACTCCTGGGCGCGGCGGGGCTGGCCGGCGCTCATCCGCAGGGCGTTATCTGGGCCCGGAGCCCCCGTCACGGGAAGGGGAAAGCGGGGTGTCCGGGGTTTGGGCGGTGAGTTGGCTTACGCTGCCGAAGCCGGCCACGATCACGGTGACGGCGGCAAGGGCGGTGAGTGGGCAGGTGTATTTGCGGTGGAAGTTCATGTTGAGCTGTCTTTGAGTGGTCGTGTTCCGGGCAGAGCGCATTCAGGGCGCATGCTGCCAATCCAGTTGGCATTTGCCGTGCCATCAATTCGGTTCGTCACAACTGTCTCGTATAGAGGCACTTGTGAATGGTAATCGTTTTCGGATGGCAATCGGACGGTGCGCAAAGCGGACAGTTGCTGTCCTGCGAACGGACGCCGACCGGCCTTTCCGGTGTCGGAAGAACTTCAGCTCCTCGCGGTGGCCGCATCTGGCCACCGATGTCCGGATAACCGACACCTGCCGTCCGGCGATCACCCAGTCCGGGAAAGATCTTTTCTGGAACGCCGGGCGTATTCAGGAAGGAGCCGGTGCGCTTGCGGTGTTGGCACGGCATCTGCCTAGGTTAGCGGCGGCGGCATTTCCCTGGAGACCGTGCGCCGAACCCTGGACCCGAATGCTTTAGACCATGACCCCTAACGAAACTTCCTCTGCCAATCAGGCAGCCGACGCCTCCCCTTCCTCGGGCGGTCCCGACCAGCCCTCGCCTTCGGCGCAAAGTTTGCACGGGCTGGACGGATTGAACTTTTTGATGGCCGACGTGCGCGACGGCGTCGGACCTTACTTGTCTGTTTTCCTCAGAGGGGCCCAACACTGGGCGCCGGGAGACATTGGCCTGGCCATGGCGGCTTCCTCCCTGGCGGCGGCTCTGTGCCAGATCCCGGCCGGGCTGCTGGTCGATGCCTTGAAGGTCAAACGGCTGCTTGTGGCCGGTTCCGGGGTGCTGGTTGCGGCGGGTTGCCTGCTCATTGTTTTTTTTCCTCATTTGCCGGCCGTCATCGCCGGCCAGGTGATGCTTGGAGCCGCAAGCGCGGTTATCCCGCCTGCGCTGGCGGCCCTGAGCCTTGGGCTGGTCGGCCAGCGGTTGCTCCCGGCCCGGGTGAGCCGCAACGAGGGATTCAACCATGGCGGCAACTTTGCCGCGGCCGGATTGGCCGGGCTGCTCGGGCAGCAGTTTGGTTACCATTGGATCTTTTACCTGGTCTGCATCTTCGCCGTTGCAAGTGCGGTGGTTGTCACCCTGATCAAACCCGGTGAGATCAATCACGCGCTCGCCCGGGGCGGCGATGGCCACCCGGGCCAGGGGAAACACGCCGTCCCTATCGGCGACCTGTTAAAGAATCGCAACCTGCTTGTTTTCCTTGGCTCCGTGGTCCTGTTCCACCTTGGCAACGCGGCGATGCTGCCAATGGCCGGACAGGTGCTTGCCGTCAAGCAC
The DNA here is from genome assembly GCA_036401335.1 of Chthoniobacterales bacterium. Classification (GTDB taxonomy): domain Bacteria; phylum Verrucomicrobiota; class Verrucomicrobiia; order Chthoniobacterales; family JAFAMB01; genus DASWVC01. Next base: position 6,607 of record DASWVC010000234.1, on the reverse strand, counting down.
CCGAATGCGGATGTAGAGGCCATGAGCGCATGCATCATCGCCGCGCAATTGGTGATGATCGGCGTTGCCGCGGCGGTCGGCTGGGCGATGAAACGGGGCGTCGGGCGCAAGACCATTTTCCTTGTCGGCCTTGCGGTCCTGCCCGTGCGCGGGTTTTTGTTTACTTTGACGGACAGCCCGGTCGGCGTGGTTTCCATCCAGCTCCTGGACGGCGTGGCCGCGGGCATCTTCGGGGTGATCTCGATCGTTATCGCCGCCGACTTGATGCGCGGCACCGGGCGCTTCAACCTGGCCCAGGGCCTTGTCGCCCTGTGCACGGGTGCAGGCGCGGCTGGCTCTAACCTGCTCGGCGGCTTTGTGATTGGCCGCTTTGGCTACCACGCCGCCTTTCTCAGCCTGGCGGCCATCGCCGTGGGCGCGCTGGGATTCTTCGTGGTCCTTATGCCGGAAACGCGGGATCTGGGGCAAGGTGGGGACAGGGACGGGAACCAACCGGAGGCGATGCCCTCGGCGGCGTAGGGCACAGCAGCTCCACCGTCAAGCCACGACTTTTGCCGTCGATGATTTCTTTACTGAACCAGTTGCCTATTCCCTTGCCGGCCGCTTCCATCTGGCTGATTTCGGCGGCTACCGTCGGCTGTGTGCTCGGCCGGCCACGCGACCTGCCTGAGGCGGTGTGGGCGGCGCTTGGGGCCGTCCTGCTCGTCGGCTGCGGCTTGCTGCCCTGGCGCGAGGCCCTGGGCGCAGTTGCCCGGGGCACCGACGTTTACCTGTTTCTTACCGGCATGATGCTGCTTTCCGAACTGGCCCGGCGCGAGGGCGTCTTTGACTGGTGCGCCGCCCTGGCCGTTGGGGCCGCGAGGCGCTCTCCCGTCAGGCTTTTCTGGCTGATCTACGCCGTGGGCGTTGTGGTAACCGTGTTTTTATCGAACGACGCCACTGCGGTCGTGATGACCCCGGCGGTCTTTGCCGCGACGAAGGCGGCGAAGGTTGAAAAACCGCTGCCTTACCTCTTTGCCTGTGCCATGGTGGCCAACGCGGCAAGCTTCGTTCTGCCGATCTCCAATCCAGCTAACCTCGTCGTCTTCGGTGGGCACATGCCGCCGTTGGCGGAATGGCTACGGCGCTTTGCGCTGCCTTCCGTGCTGGCCATCGCCGCAACCGGCCTGGCGTTGTTTCTGGTGACACGCAAGGCCCTGCGCGGCGAAGTCGGTGCCCCCACCAGGCCGGCGACACTGTCGGCGAGCGGCCGACTGGCGTTGGGGGGCATTGCGCTCGCGGCCGTGGCGCTCCTGGCCGCCTCAGCGCTTCGCGTGGACCTGGGCGGGCCGACGCTCGGGGCCGCCGCAGCCGCGCTGGGGCTGGTGATGCTGCGCGACCCAAAGGCGCTCTGGCAAACGCCGCGGAAAGTGTCCTGGAGCGTCTTGCCCTTGGTGGCCGGGCTGTTCGTGGTCGTCGAGGGCCTCAACCATGCGGGTGCCCTTCGCGCCGGCCAGGAAGCCTTGCAAGCGTTGGCGCGCCTCCCGGTTTGGGCCGCCAACCTGGCCGGCGCCTTCGGGATCACCGCGATCTCGAACGTCATCAACAACCTGCCCGCAGGACTCATTACCGGAACCGCCGTCCACCGCCTCCCGGTTGCCGACAGCCTGCGCAATGCTTTGCTCATCGGCGTGGACCTCGGTCCGAACCTGTCCGTTACCGGCTCGCTTGCCACCGTGCTCTGGCTCATCGTGTTGCGGCGCGAGGGACAGCAGGTTTCCGCGTGGTCGTTCCTGAAAGTGGGCGTTATCGTTGCACCCATTGCCCTGGTCCTCGCTGTGTTGGCTTCCACATGGAGGTGGTAGAGGTTTACCGCTATGTTCATTTTCTAATGGAGTGGTGTTCTTGCGCAGCGGTACTCACAAACAAAGCGTGGCTCGGAAGCCGCTGACCGATTCAGTTCAGACCAGGATCAGGCCATGACAATTCGAGGCACCCGCCCTTTCAACCGGACGAATGTGGGGCGGGTTTGCGCTTGGTTTTTGTTTGCCGCCCTCTCCCTGGGCAATTCCTTTATCCCTAAGGGTGCGTATGCCCAGGAACCCGCGAACCCTCTGCCACCAGCGAGTGCTGCGGCCCTTCAAACCACCGTCGTACAAGGCGCCGTTGCCCAGTACCTCATGAATCCTGACGGCATCGTGGACGGGCTCCTTTTGGAGAACAACGCCATTGTTCGGTTCCCGCCCCACCTCGGCCAGGTCCTCACCGAGACGGTAAGCCCGCATGATGTCGTACGAGTGGAAGGTGTTTTCGAGGTTGCTGGAACGGTCCACGCCTTCTCGATCGTCGACCTGCAGAACCAGCGAGCCGTGGTCGATGCCCCGCCTCCACCCAGACGCCCCCGGCCGCCCCGACCTGCCCATGCGGATGCACAACTGCTGAATGCACGTGGCACGATTCGCGTGCTGACCCGTGCCCGGCACGGTGAGGTCGACGGAGTGGTGCTTTCCGACGGCACGATGGTTCATTTTCCCCCGCACGCAACTCAGCCGTTTGCGGCGTTGTTGCGGGAGGGAAACGTGCTGGCGGCCACCGGCCACGGAACCGCAAATGAATATGGACGAAGCCTCGAAGCGGAGGCGGTCGGGCCTTCGCTGGACCAGTTGCAGAAGCTCGCTCCGGGTTCAAGACCATCGGCGGGAAATGCGCCGCCGTCTTCCCCGCAGCCGCACTCCTGATAGCCGAATGGTGAACGTCCTTTGCGTGGGCTGGTTAGGAAGGCGTCTGCAGGCACCCGATCATGCTTAGATCCTTGCGTGGTGTGTTTGTCCTGCTTTGGGTTTTCGTTGCCCTCGTGTGCGGCGCCCTGGCCTTTCAGTTGCATGGCCTTTTTGAGCTGGGGGTCGGCGGTGAAATCACCCAGGTGCAACGGTCGGTTGAGCGTTCCGCCCAGGGGCTCCTCCAGGCATTCGACGCCTACATTTCCAGTTTTTCTGAAGCCCCGGCCGACTTCGAAACGGAGGATCGCCGGCGTGAACTGCTCTTGCTGCTTGACCTCATCCTGGGGCGGTACGCCGGCGTCGAAGGGGGGTTCTGGTCATCGCAAAACAGGTTCATTGCATACAGTTTCCCCACGCATGAACCCCTCAAGCGGGATGTGCCGGAAGCGGAATCGGGCCGGATTTCCGCCCTGAATCGGCGGGTGCTTTCCACCCGGAAGGAGGAAACCGCCCGGTTCAACGCCGCGGGAGAAGTGCTGCTCCTGCACGTTGTGCCGGTCCGTCCCGACCTGGTGATCTGGACCATGAGCCGGGCCCACGTGCGTGCCGCGGCTGCCTTCGAGCAATTGACCGTCGGGTTCGTGGCCCTGCTGGTGCTCCTGTTGGCAACCGGAGGATTGATTCTTTGGTACCTGCAACGCTGGGGAGGCCAACTGCTGAGGCTCGAAGCGGAGTTAGGTTCGTTCCAACTTGAGTCAAGGCTGTCCCGAACGGGTTTGGAGGAACTGGATCGTCTGCTTACGGCGTTCAACCGCCAGACCGAAAGGCTTCGTGAAGCTCAGGCACGGTCCCACGGGCTGTCGGCTCAGCTGCAGCGGGCGGAACGCCTGGCGGCATTGGGACGGATGTCGGCAGGGCTTGCCCATGAAATTCGCAATCCGCTCGGCACGATCCGGTTGCAGGTCGAGAACGTGCTGGCAAAAGCGGCCAACGACGCTCACGAACGTGCGTTTCACCGCATCCTCCGTGAAATATCGCGTCTGGATGACCTGATTGAGCGCCTGCTTGCCATCGTTCGTCTGGACCAGTTGAACGTCAGGCCGACGCCGCTCCGGCCTTGGCTGGAGGAATGCGTGCACCGCATTCGACAAAACCCGACGTCGATGCGCTTCGAGATCCATGCCCCCGAGGCCGACTGGCCGATGGACGAGCGCCAAATGGCTCGCGCGCTCGACAATTTGCTGGCCAACGCCGTCCGGCACACGCCACCGGACGGCTGGGTATGCCTTTGTGCTGAGCGGCAAGACAACGGTTGTTTCCTGGCCGTGGAAGATTCGGGACCTGGCATTCCGGCGGAGCTGCGCGAACAGGTTTTTGAGCCGTTTGTTTCGTTTCGCTCCAACGGGACCGGGCTTGGGCTCGCGATTGCCCGGGAAATCGTGGAAGCCCACGGCGGCACAATTGTTTGCACCGCGGGCGAGCGTGGGGCACGGTTCGAGGTCCGGTGGCCATGGCGCGAGTGTTGATCATTGATGACGACGAGGCTTTCCGCGAAGCGTTGGCTGAAACGCTGCAAGACCTCGGGCACGAAGTGGTGCAAGCATCCAGCGCGGAGCATGCCTTCGAGTTGGCGGGTCAGGTGGACCTGATTTTTCTCGATCAGAAAATGCCGGGACTGTCAGGCATCGACTTTTTGCGGACAGCCCGGCCGGAGGTGCCGGTGGTGGTGCTGACCGCTTACGCCAGCAGCGCCAACACGATTAAGGCCATCAAGCTGGGCGCATTCGATCACCTGACCAAGCCGATCGGCAGAAGCGACTTGATCGATGTACTGGCGCGTGTGCTGACCCGCCCGAGCGTCCATCCGTCTGCGGTTGAGCCCGACTTGGGGGAGGGGCTGATCGGGTTTTGCCCGCGCATGCGCGAGGTGCAGAAAAAAATTGGCGTTGCGGCCAGCGGAGACGTCACAGTGCTGGTGCAGGGCGAGACGGGCACGGGCAAGGAATTGGTGGCCACGGCCATTCACCGTTTCAGCGACCGGGGCAGCCGGCCGTTTGTGGCCGTAAACGGCGCAGGCATTCCGCGTGAATTGCTGGAAAGCGAGTTGTTCGGGCACGTGCGCGGGGCCTTTACGGGCGCGCTGGCAGACAGGCCAGGCAGGTTTCGGGAAGCCGACGGGGGCACGCTTTTCCTGGACGAGATCGGCGACATGGGCCTGGAGATGCAGGCCAAGGTCCTAAGGGTGTTGCAGGACAAGGTGGTCGCGCCCTTGGGCGGCAATTCGTCGCGACGGGTCGACGTTCGAATCGTGGCCGCCACCCATCAAAACCTGGCGCAAAAGGTGGAGCAAGGCGGTTTCCGCAAGGACCTGTTCTTCCGTATCAACGCCCTGACCATCGAGCTCCCCCCGTTGCGCGAACGCGGTGCCGACATCCTGGTTCTGGCGGAACATTTTCTCCGCCGGTGCGGGCGGGCAGGCCAGGTGTTCAGTGCCGGAGCCGCCAGGAAATTGCTGGAACACCTGTGGCCCGGAAACGTCCGTGAGCTTGAAAATGCGGTCCGGTCGGCCTCGCTTGCGGTGCGCGGCTTGGTGATCGGCGAGGAAGATCTGCCATTGCAAGAACCTGCGGACTTTCCGGGCGGCCTCCCGGCGGGGTCCGGCTTGGATTTCCACGCGGCCGTTCGCCGTTTGGAAAAGCAATTGCTGCAACGGGCCCTCGCCAGGTCGCAAGGAAACCGGGCGGAAGCCGCCCGGTTGCTCAACATCCACCGTCAATTGCTGTACGCCAAGCTCAGGGAACACGATTTGGAGGAAGATCAAGGCGGGTAGGAGCAGCAAGAGGATTTTTGCGGGCGCCCGGCTTAAGCAGCATGATCAGCAGGACGCCGGCTAGAATGAAGCCGGCCCCGGCGAAATGGTACGCCTGCAGGCGTTCACCAAGGAAAAAATAGGCCAGGACCGCAACAAAAACCGTTTGCAGGTAAAGCAAAACGCCGGCCCGGGAGGCTCCCAACGCTGCGACGCTGCGATTGAAAAGGTAATACATCAAAGCGCCGCCCGGGCCGGCCACGTAACCCAGGGCCAACAGGCCCTTGCCGTTAAGGGAGGTTCGCTCGGCATGGAGCAATTCCCACACGTAGAATGGAAAGGCAGCCACAGCCCCGCCTGCAAGCAGAACCACCAACTGCGGCAGCAGCGGGAGGTTGAAGCGCGCGCGGCGCAGCAGGACGGTGTACAGGGCGAAACAGGTTGCGCCGGCGACGATAAAAAGTTCTCCAGCATTGGAAGTGAGGTGGAACAGCGCGTGAAGATCGCCTCGCACGACGATGATAACCATGCCGACACAGGCCAAAGCCGAGCCGATGAGCTGCCAGGGACCTGCCGGTTCGTTGAGCACAAAGCGGGCAAGGACCATGGTGATCACGGGCATCAGGGCAAGGATCAAGCCCGCGTTGATCGCGGTTGTGTAGTGCAACCCGGTGTACAGCAAACCTTGCGTGATCGCCAGCCCGAGGCCGCCGGTCACGAACAAAGCCAACCACCTTTTGCGCACGGTGGCGACGATCGCAGGCCAGTGGTGCCGGACCGCCGGCAGGAGAATTGTCCCGGCAATGACAACACGCCAGAAACAGAGGGTCCAGGGGGGCATTTCCGTCGTGACCGCTTTTGCGGCGATGTAGACCCCGGCCGACAGCAGCCAGCCGAGAACGGCAAAGCCGTAAGCTCCAAACCCGGGCGATCCCGGTTCCGTGAGATTCTTGCCTTTGGGAGCAGCGGCACCCGACCAGAAGTAAACGCCCATAGGGTGCCTTTTTATCCCGGCTTCGGCATCGCGCACCAGAACGCAGTTCAACGAATCTCGAAGGTTTTGACGAGCCCCTTCTCGAACCGGAAATGGTGGCGAACC
>DASWVC010000233.1:0-1518 GCA_036401335.1 Chthoniobacterales bacterium | reverse complement strand
CCTTCTTGCGTTGCCAGTGCACGTCCATCAACCGGGCGAACTCGTGGAGGTCGCCTCGCTCCAACGCCCGCTGGCTTGCTTTCCCGAGGTCTTTTACAAAATGCAGGTTCTCCACCATGGCTTTGTCGGCTTCCAGGGATTTTTGTTTTTGCTCCTTGAGAATGGAGCCGGCGGCACGCGAGTAGCCGGTGAAAAAGAGGAGGAGGTTATCCTCGAGGTTGAACAACGTTTCTTCGCTGATCTCCAATGGCCAAGCCGTTACCCGGCCGTCAGGCATGAACTTGAAACAGGTGATCCCGCCGTAAGCCGCAATGTATTGGTCCTGCTTGCCAATCGGCTCGCCCAACCGGTTGATCTCGATGTCACACGCCTGCTCGGCGAGATCAGCCGGATGCACCAGGTGTTTCTTGACCGTGTGCAGCGCTTTGAGGAGCGCCGTGGTAAAACTGCCGGACGAGCCCAGTCCCGTGCCTGCCGGGATATCCGCCATGGAGGTGATCTCCAGGTAAGGACCAGGTAAACCGACGGCCTGCAACGCTTCCCGGATGATCGGGTGCTCAAGCTGACCGGCGGACCTGACGCGCTCAAGTTTGGAATATTTAACGATCAACTCGTCCACGAAGGTCTGGTGAATCGTGATGTAGACGTATTTGTCGATCGCAGCGGCAATCAGGAAACCGGAATGTTCCTCATAATAGGAGGGCAGGTCAGTGCCGCCCCCGCCAAGAGAAATGCGGAGCGGAGAACGGGTGATGATCATGAAACAATGAACAGCAATGAACAACAACGAACGTCAATGCACATCAATGTCAGGGTATGGGCGCAATGGCACTAAGATAAGGACGTTTGGGCTCTAAAGGGCGGCCGAATCGAGCGGCGGTCCGGTAGGGCGGCGAGTCCCTTCGCCGCCGGGGTATGGGCCCGGTCAGGCGCATACCCGCCCCAAGACGAGGACTCCTTCTCCGCGTCAAAGGCCCTTACGTTAGTGCCATTGGGGTATGGGCATACCGGGGTAACAGGGTAGAGCAGTTCCTTTCTATCTAACTGTCGGCCTCAGGGCAGGTAGCCGCTTTGTCGGTAGATTTCCTCGACGACTTGAAGCGTGCGCAGGCCTTCGGGCAGCCCCGGGTCCGGCCGTCGATCCTGCTGAATGTCCTGAATGAAGGCATTGAGCTCAACCTGCCAGGATTGGTCGCCGCGCGGAAACTCGTAAACAACGGTCTCGGGCGGTCCCATCTCCGGCAGCATGCGGTAATGGAAAAGGCGTTCCACGCCGTAGCTGCCACCGAGGCCTTCGACGTGAAACTTGGCCCGCTTGAAGTAAACCTCGAATGAAAAGAGGTTTTTCCATTCCGTGCAACTCACCTACAGCCAGGCGGTGCACCCTGCCGTATTGCGAAGGCTGACAAACGCGTTGTCGTCCACCGGCATGTCCCAAAAGTAGCGGGTGGCGTGCCCTTCCACGGAGGCGAAATCACCCAGCCAGAGAGCCGCAAGGTCGATCAGGTGAACGCCCTG
>DASWVC010000232.1:0-22422 GCA_036401335.1 Chthoniobacterales bacterium | reverse complement strand
CGGGCCTATAGCTCAGCGGTTAGAGCAGGGGACTCATAATCCCTTGGTCGTCGGTTCGAATCCGACTGGGCCCATCCGCTATAAACCCTAAGCGTGCTTTTTAAAGGAGCGTGCGCCTCGGAGGATGGCACCCCGCAGCCAGCCGTGCTGCAACGCTCCTCTGTCCGCGCCGCTAAAGGACGGCGCTTGAGGACAAACTTCCCGGCCCGGAGCGTCCCTAGGGCTGTTTCCCGTAATTTTGGGCGTACTCGTAGGCTTTGACAGCCCCCAACACCAGCAGCGCCGGCTTAACAGCAAACAGCACCAATTTGAAGAGCAGGCCAATCAGACGCCCGATGGGAAACAGGCTGAGCAGAAGGCCGGCGGCAAATGCAATAATACCTCCTTTTAGCGGATCTTCCTGCAGCATGCGCTGATACTCGTTCCATTGTGCTTGTAAATTGTTCTGCATGGTTGACGTCGTTTCCAGATGTTCGTGTGACGGTGGCCCGGCGGTTGCTCAGGTCCGCAAATCGCTTGCCTCAGGCGACCTCAGTTCGCGGAGCGGGTGACGAAACTTGCGCCAGTAACGGGCCAGTCCGGCAACGCTCATCATAGCCGGGTCCGCCTGCTCGTAAACCCTCAGGGTGTCGTCGTCAAGGTGGCTGGCCCGCAGTTCCTCCTTCCTCCCGGCGCAAAACGCCGGGGCAAAAGATTCTTCGGATTCGCCCCGCTCAAGGCACGCGCCGACCCATTCGACCCACCGGTCGAGCCGGCCTGCCAGTTCGTCCAACCGTTCCGCGGGCGAGGCAATTTCCCCGAAGTGGGTTGCCACGACCCTCGCCGGCAACAGCGATCGCAGGCGGGCCAACGAGTTTTTCCACGCCTCCAGGTCGATGTCTGGAGGGGGGCAGGGGGGAAACACCGGACCGCCGTCAATCGTCACCCCGGCAACGTCCCCGGCGAAAAGGAGGCGCTCGTCGCCGATCCAGAAACAGTGGTGGTGTTGTGCATGGCCGGGAGTTGCCAAGGCAGTAACGCTCCATTCATCGCAAACGATGGTCTCACCGTCTTCCAGGTCCGCCACCAGCGCGGGTTCAATGGGTTTGATGTCTCCCCAAAGCCGTGACATGCGGTCGCCATAAATCCGAGCGGCGCTTGCGATCAGCTTTTCCGGGTTACGCAGGTGAGGGGTGCCGCGGGGGTGAGCATACACTTGGCTGCCAAACGCTTTAGCCCAAGCCCAAGCTCCCCCGCTGTGGTCGAGGTGCACATGGGTAACCAGGACGCGCTGGACATTGCCTGGTTCCAAGTGGCGTTGGCGCAAGGCCTCAATGACGTGGCTGAAAACCGAGGCGGGACCAGGATCGATTAAAGTCAAGGAACCGTTCTGCGCCGCCAGTACCCCCACACAGATCACCCGGCTCATACCCAGGTGCTGAGCATCCAGCAAATGAAGTTTCACGCACTTCGCATAAACCAAAGGTGCCGGGTCTCCAAGCGCGGGCAGACCCGCGCCCGGGTAAAATCCACTGGGTTGCGCCCTGGAATTTGCATTGATAAGCTCCGCCCACATCCGCTATGGCTAACCGGTCCTGAATACCTTGATGAACTTTTGTGTGCGTAGCCTTGGCCTCGTGGTTACCTGTTTGCTTGTGGTGCGGGTCTCACCGGCAACAGCAGGCCTGATTCCGTTTTTGAAACCGCAGGAGCTTATCCAGAAACAAGCGCCGCCCGTGATCAACCGCAGCGTGTACGATCGCCTCGGTCCGGACAATGCCACGATCGTGGTCTCGTTATCCCGGCAACGCGTGTACGTGATGGCGGGCCAGGATGTGGCCATTGATTCGCCGGTTTCTTCCGGGAAACACGCCGGTATGACGCCAACAGGCGATTTTACGATCGTGCAAAAAGACAAGGATCATCGCTCGAATGTTTACGGCAACTTCGTGGATGCACATGGCCGCGTGGTTCGGGCCGGTGTAAGTGCCGTGATCGACGCGGCACCCAGCGGCACCCACTTTGAAGGTGCCCCCATGAGCTATTTTATGCGCATCACCTGGGAAGGGGTCGGATTGCACGTCGGCATCCTGCCTGGCTACGCGGCCTCACATGGGTGCATCCGGCTTCCCCGCGAAGTTGCCCAGGCTACCTTTGTCAAGGTGCGTGTCGGTACACCTGTACGGGTTGCGGATTGAAACGCGGTAATCGCCGCCGGTACCCCCGTTACTCAGGTACTTCTCTCGGCATAAATTCCGTTAACTTTTAGAACATGTAATATTGGCACAATTGATACAGTTCCCGGCCTCGGTGCGTCCGTTCGGTTAGCCCGGTGCGATAGGGGCAGGAGGGCTAGACCCTTCGCTGACTACCTTCCCTATGAAAAGAGCTGCTTTTCTTGTTGCCGCGGCCGCGGTTTGTCTCCTGGTTTCTTTTAACGCCTGCTCCACGGGCTCAGGCTCTGCTCCGACGACCAGGTCTGGCAATGATCCCGTCGCCAGCACGACACCCCCGGCCTACAACGCCGAACAGAAACAACCGGAAACGGGCGGCGTAACTGGCCCAAGGATGAACAACGAAAACGGCCGTTGATCCGCGCCGGCGGTTTGAGCCGCTGCGCGATTGCGCCACGGCTCAGGCCTGGCTTCTCTGTACGCCGCCACCGGTCCGGGCTGCACTCCGGCCTTGACTTCGTGCTTTTTGACAGCATACAAGGGAGACTTCGATGTCCCCCAAGTTCAACCTAAGTCTGTCCAAATTTCCTGAGGGCGGCCTGATCCTTGTCATCATTGCCCTGGGCATTCTGCTCGCGGCTTTTGGCGGTTCAACGCTCCGTCCGAAGATCGAGCACGGCCCGGATGGCGCTCCCAAACGGGTCATGGAGACCAATGCTGCGGGCGAGCAGGTTCCGGCTTTTACCCAGGTCAATAAGTTTTTCAACGCCGAGACCCTTACGCAGATCGCAAAAGACACGAGCTTTTTCGCGGTGATGGCCATAGGCATGACGTTCGTGATCATCACGGGCGGAATCGATCTTTCCGTGGGTTCGATTTACGCGCTGTCTGCGGTGGTCGGCTCCCTGGTGATGAACCACTTCGGGACCGACTCTGGGGCGGGTCCGGCCTGGCTGGGCGTACTGATCACCATCTTCGTCGGTGTGCTCTGCGGAGCGATCAACGGCGGAATGATCGTGGGCTTTAATGTTCATCCGTTTATCATTACCCTCGGCACAATGGCCATATTCCGAGGTATCGCGTTCGTGCTCACCAAAGGCCAATCCATTGGCGAATTCCCACAGGGATTCCGCAACTTCATGAGAAGCGGCGTTGGCGACCTGAGCCTTGTTCCGCTCGTGGTGATGGTCATCGTCTGCATCATTGGAGGGATCTTCCTTGCCCGGATGGCAATCGGACGAAAAATTTACGCCATTGGCGGGAACGAGACGGCCAGTCGTTACAGCGGCATCCGCGTGGACGGTGTTAAACTGCTCGTCTACATCCTGTCGGGTTTAACCGCCAGCATCGCCGCAGTCCTGGCCCTGGGTTACTATGGAGCCGCTTCGTCTGGCGATGGCCAGGGGTATGAGCTTAACGTCATTGCCGGCGCCGTCGTTGGCGGTGCCTCGCTGGTGGGTGGAAAGGGGACGGCCTTGGGAGCGTTGCTGGGCGCAATTATCCTGCAGATGATCTCCGCCGGCATGGTCATCCTCGGCATCCCGCAAGAATTTAGTCAGATTGTTACCGGCGCGGTGGTCATTGCGGCGGTGTTGCTTGACCAGTTGAACCGCTGGTTGAACAACCGCCGGCTTTTGGCCAGGACGGCCCGCGTGAAGAAGGAAGTCGTGGCGGCGGCTGAGGCCCCCGTGGCCACAAAGTCGTGACGGTGCAGTTGGCCTTTCATTCCCCTAACATGTACAAATTAGTAGCCCTCACCCTGACCAGCCTCGTGGGGCTGGCGGCAGCGACCGGTGTCGCGGCCGAGAAAACCTATACTTTTGGCATTGTTGCCAAATCAAACAACAACCCCGTTTTCCAAGCAGCAAAAACTGGCGCTCAGGATGAAGCCAAAGCCCTGAGTGCCAAGCACGGAGTGAACATCAAGATCGATTGGCGGACCCCCAACGAAGAAGACCCGCAGAAGCAGGTTGAAGCCGTTGAGGCCCTCGTCAACGCAGGCGCCTCTGGGATCGCCGTGAGTTGTTCAGATGCCAATAAGTTGACCGACGCGATCAACAAGGCCATTAGCAACGGCGTACCCGTCGTCACCTTCGACTCCGACGCGCCCAAGACCAAGCGCCTCACCTGTTTTGGCACGGATGACCTTGCCTGCGGGAAGCAGGTCCTGGATGAACTCGCCAAGGCCATGGGTGGCAAGGGGGTGGTAGCGATCCTCGCCGGAAACCAGAATGCTCCGAACCTGCAAAAACGGGTGCAGGGTGTCCGGGAGGAAGCGAAAAAATATCCGGACATAAAAATCCTGGACGCGTTCTACCACAAGGAAACGCCTCAGGACGCCGCCGCCAAGGTCGAGCAAGTGCAACAAGCCAACCCGCAAATCACCGGGTGGGCAATGATCGGTGGCTGGCCCTTGTTTACGGACAACGCGTTGAAGTGGGAGCCCGGCACCGTGAAATGCGTGTCGGTGGACGCTTTGCCAGCAGAGTTGGGCTACCTGAAAGATGGTCACGTGCAGGTGTTGCTGGCGCAACAAGTGTACGAATGGGGCACCAAATCCGTGGATGAGCTCTACGAATACGTGGCAAACAACGTGAAGCCGCCGACGATCGTGAAAGCTGACTTGATTCCGGTGACCAAAGAGAACGCGGATGAATTCGGGAAAAACTGGGACAAATGGTTGGGCAAGACCAAGTGAGCGTCGCCCCCTGAATCGGTTCTGGATAGGATTATAGTCTACGTTTCCCTCTAAGCGGCGGGGCCGCCAGGGTTTCCTGGTGTGCCCCGCTTGAGCGATCAGATGGATGTGATTTCACCTGCACCCGTTCTGAACGCCTGGGGTGTTCGACTGCATTTTCCATGGCCTTTTTAAGCACTGAGCATATTTCCAAGCGGTACCCCGGCGTGCGGGCGTTGGATGACGTGAGCGTCGACTTCGAACGCGGTTCCGTTCACGCCTTGATGGGCGAAAACGGGGCCGGCAAATCTACCCTTGGGAAAATCATTGCGGGCGTACAAGTCCCTGACGAAGGCACCATCAGGTTGGATGGCAAAGAGATCCGGCCGACTAACCCGCGGATCGCGCAGGAGTTAGGAATCGCGCTGGTGCATCAGGAACTTGCCTTCTGTCCTAACCTGTCGGTGGCAGAAAACCTTCAGTTAGGCAGCTTGCCTACGGCTTCCGGGTTCGTCCAACGGCTAAAACTTCGGGATCGTGCACGCGCGCTCATGGGCGAGATCGGCGCGGAGGTCGATGTGGATACCCCCGTTGCCCAGTTGACCACGGGCCAGGAGCAAATGGTCCAGATTGCGGCGGCAATCGGGATCAATGCCCGCATCATCATTTTTGACGAGCCAACCAGTTCGCTTTCCGTTAACGACAGCGAACAACTCTTTCGCCTCATTCAACGGCTGAAGGAACGGGATGTCGCGATGATCTACGTCTCCCACCGCATGGATGAGATCTTCCGGATTTGCGACACCATCACCGTATTGCGGGACGGGCGCCACGTGGCCACCCAGTCCATGGCGGATACCACCCGTGAAAGCCTGATCCGGCAGATGGTGGGCCGGGCCGTCTTGACCAACCGGCCGAAACACCTTGACCTCGCCCCAGGGGAGGAAGTCTTGAGGGTGGAAAACCTCACCTCGCTGGGCAAGTTTGAAAACATTTCCTTCAATGTCCGGCGCGGGGAGATCGTCGGGATGGCAGGTTTGGTTGGTGCTGGCCGCTCGGAAACGGCCAAAGCCATTTTCGGACTGGACCCCCGGGCAACCGGTCAGGTCTTCATCAAAGGTCAGCCTTTGCGGCTGGGCAGCGTCAAGGAATCAATGGGCCGCCGGATCGGGTTCTTGCCCGAGGACCGAAAAAAAGAGGGTTTAATCCTGGGCATGAACATTTCTGATAATGTTTCGTTGCCGCACCTCGACTACTTTTCCCGACTCGGGTTTGTCAATCGCCGGCATGAGATTACGGAGGTTGAAAAGCTTACGCAGCGGCTGCGCGTCAAGGCTCCTTCGATTGAATCGATTACGGCTGGTCTGAGCGGCGGGAATCAGCAAAAGGTAGCGCTGGCAAAGTGGATGACCCGAAGCTGCGACCTCCTGATCGTGGATGAGCCGACCCGCGGCGTTGATGTCGGGGCAAAATCTGAGATCTACCAATTGCTCGACGAGGTGGCCTGCCAGGGCGTCGCCATTCTGATGATCTCTTCAGAGTTGACGGAACTCCTTAACCTCAGTCGCCGCATCGTGGTGCTGCGAGAAGGGTTCAAAACGGGTGAGTTGACCCATGAGCATTTTTCGCAGGAAAACCTCCTGAACCTGATGGCCTGATTGGCCGTTTTCACCCGCTGCCTTGCCAGGCAACGGGTCCGGCAGGACAGGCATTAATCTAAACCGGATTGGGATCTCCAGACGCCTCAAACGCCTTTTGAGGGCCGCGGGTCGCCTGCCGGCCAAAAACGGGAAACGGCTTAGGTTAACGCCTATGGGTCGCGTCTCCCTACGCGGCTCTTCCAGGGCCCGCCTCAGCACCCGGAGGGCGACCACCCTCGAGCCGTCGCGCAGCATGCCGTGCAGCCCGTTACGAGATCGCCGTAGTCAGCCGCTGGCGCAAAAGGTTAAGCGCATGCTGGCTGACCATGCGTTTGAAGGCTTGACGGTCCAAGGGAAAGAAAAGTTTTTCGACGCGAGTCGGTGCGCCCTGTTCAGCCAAACCGACGAACACGGTGCCGACCGGTTTTTCTTCCGTACCGCCCCCGGGGCCGGCGATGCCTGTGGTCGAAAGGCCAAACGTCGCGTCGGCCCGGTTGCGCGCCCCTTCCGCCATGGCCGCCGCCACCGGTTCACTTACTGCTCCATGGGCAGCCAGCAAATCTGCAGGAACGGCCAGCGTGCTTTCTTTAGCGCGGTTTGAATACGTGATGTGTCCTTCGAGGAAGATCGCACTGGCTCCGGGCACATTCGTCAACCGATCGGCCAGTTGCCCACCGGTGCAAGACTCTGCCACGGCCAGGGTTGCTCCCCGTTTGCCCAGTAATTCGACCACCACCTCTTCCAGTTCCCGGCTCTCCGTCGTGACGAGGTAAGGGGCGAGCTTACTACGGATCAGGGTGTCCGCTTCGGCCAACACGCCTTTCGTGCCGATCACTCGGAGATCGACCTCGCCAAGCCGGGCGCAGTAGCCAACCTCGATGCCGGCCAGCCTTTCCACGTCACGACCTACCGCCTCTTCGAGGTAAGACTCACCCAAACCGCTGGTACGGTACACTGCCGCGTGCAGGTCGACTTGCGGAACCAGGGTCCGGAGGATGGGCACAACCTTGTCTTGGTACATCGGCCGCAGCTCTCGAGGGGGCCCGGGCAGCAGGAACAGGTGGGGAAGACTCCCGGTCGCGGGCACGTAGAGGCCTGGCGCCGTTCCGAAATCGTTGTCCAACACCGTCGCACCTTCGGGGACGTAAGCCTGTCGCTTGATGAGGTCATTAAGGCGCAGGTTCCGGCGATCGAAATAGCTGCGAATTGTTGCAAAAATGGGTTCTACGAACCGCAGTTCACGTCCGGTTAATTCGGCCACGATGTCCCGAGTGACGTCGTCTGACGTTGGACCGAGGCCACCCGTGATCAGCAATGCATCGACACGGTTGGAAGCTTCCAGGATGGCATCCCGAATGGCGTGCCCGTCGGGGACGGTCACTTGGCGTTGGATGCGTAAACCCAGTGAAAAAAGCTCCTGGCCCAGGTAGGCAAGGTGGGTGTTTACGACGCTGCCGAACAGCAGTTCAGTGCCGGTGTTGATGATTTCGATTCGACGTACCAGGGTCATACCGGCCTAACTTGATAAGTATTTAGGGTCCAGCAACCGGATCCAGCCTTTCACCTGCTGCTGCAAGTCACTATCGTCTTCCCCTTCGAAAATGTAGAGCAGGTTGGCCAGCATCCGGAGAAGCACAAGCCGCGGCGACGCCAGTTGCAGGTGTGCCGGTTCGAGGGTCAGTTTCTGTCGTGCGAGGATCTCCGCACAGTCCCGGGGAGTAAGCACCCGGCCGTCGTGGAACGGATCAAACAGCACGCTGCCCAGGCGCACCACGAAATGCCCGGGTAAATTGATTCCTTCGACCCGCATCGCCGCCCGTCGCGCGACGGCGATGTATAAGACCGACAGAGAGATCGGAATCCCGAGCCGGGAATCAATCACGCACGGCAGCAAAGAGTTTTTCAGGTTGTAGTAATCCTCGGAGTTTCCTCGAAAACCAAGTTCACGACCCATCAGGTGGGTCAGAATCTGAGTTTGTTGGAGTTCCGAGGCACCGACCGGCAAACGGTCCCTCAGCATTTTCGCCCATTCGTTAATCCGGGCATTGTAATGGCCGGTCTCGACGCCAGGCAGGAAAACCTGGGCGATCAACCAGCATGCCTCCTCCAGTTCCTCCTGGGTCCGGATGTTACGGCAGATTCCCTGCAGATCATTCTTTGCTTCCCGGGTTTGGATCTCACCAAGAACGTCCCGGATGTGAAAGGTTACTTCTTCGTCGTCGAGGCTTAGCAGGTCGCGGAGGTCGGCGATGGTGTCAGCGCCTCCGGTGGCCAACTGATTCTTAATCAGTAACACCGTCTGTGGGTCGTCATCCTTGAGTAGCCGGATAATGGCCTCGCGATGTTTCAGCATGTGATCTAGGCGTTAATTTTCCAAGTCAACCCTGGGCGCATCGCTCCACAAACTTTCGAGCGCATAAAAGCGGCGCTTCTCTGCCTCAAAGATGTGCACCAAAACATCCGTGTAATCGATCACAATCCATTGGCTCAGAGACGAACCTTCGGACGAGAGGGGAGAAAGGGCGGCATGCTCGTGCAATCCTTCGCGGATGCCCGAACTGATTGCCTTAAGGTGAGGTCCGGAAGTCCCGGAGCAAATGACGAAGAAGTCGGTAAAAGAGGAGATCCCGCGCAAGTCCAGGATCACAACGTTTTCCGCTTTTTTATCCTCGGCGAATCTAACGCAAAGCCGGGCTAGCTCCTGGGCTTCGATGCTCGTCTCCTTGGTAGAGTTTTACTGCTTGGAGGTATCGGCGCACTTCCTCAGGAACCAGATACGTGATGGGTAAATCATTGGCAACCCTGTTTCTGATTTCCGTGGCCGAGATATCCACCCGGCGTCGGATCACAGGGTAAGGGGTTTCGGCCACGCTTTCGGCGCGCGCCAGGATCACAAACTGAACCTGTGTGACCAGTTCCGCGAACCGGTGCCAGCGGTTCAGGGCGGGAACGTGGTCTTCGCCAACCAGCCAATACAGCTCGCTGGCCGGCTGCCGGCGCCGGTAGATTTCGACGGTGTCAAACGTGTAGGAGGGCCCCTTCCGCCCAACCTCCAGCCCGTCTACTCCGAACCGTTCCTCTCCTTGGATCGCCAGCTCGATCATCTGCAACCGGTGTTCGGCGGGCGCGGCCTGCACCTGCGGCTTAAAGGGGGACTGCGCCGCCGGAATGAAAACCAGCCGGTCCAAGCCCAGTTGCTCCACTGCCTGCCGGGCCAGGATCAAATGGGCGTGGTGAACCGGGTCAAAGGTACCGCCGTAGAGTCCCAGCTTCATGGCGCGCATCGGGCCCGGGTACGTCCCGTGGCGAACCCGCCACCGGTCGAGGCACCGGTCCCCGATCGCCACCTTTTTGTCGTCGTCAAGCCTTCCCCGGTTCGTATCATGGGCCAGAACCTATGAAACGCGCAACCGTCGGTCAACTGCTGTTGGTGGGAGTGCCGGGCCCTGAACTTGACCCCGCCACGGCCCGGGTGTTCCGGCAGTTCCAGCCGGGCGGATACATCCTTTTTGGGCGCAACATCCGGGACCCGGTTCAACTGCGGAAATTGATCGACGACCTGCGCGACCTTTCCCATGAGCAACCGATCATCGCCATCGATCAGGAGGGGGGCCGCGTCTCACGCCTTCGCCTCATCGGTCATGAACCCCCAAACGCCCAGCAACTCCGGGAAAAAGGCGACCTCGCCCTTGTCCAGGAACACGGCCGCCTCACGGGCGAGCTTCTGAGGCTGTTCGGCTTCAATTTGGACCTTTGTCCCGTGCTCGACCTCTCTTTCGACGATGAGGCCGACAATTCCCTTCGTGGCCGATGCTACGGCACCACCGTGGAACAGGTAGTCCAGCTGGCCGGTGCCTTTGAGCAAGCCCTCCGCACGGCCGGAATTTTATCCTGCGGAAAACACTTCCCGGGCTACTCGGCGGCCGGCCTCGATCCCCACCACGACCTGCCGAAAATTGTGCGAAGCCGGCCCGAGCTCGACGGGGAGGAACTGGCGGTGTTCCGCGCGTTTGTGCCGTCGGTTTCCAGCATGATGGTCGGCCATGCCTGGTACCCTGCGTTTGACGCCGCTGAAACACCCGCGTCGCTTTCCGCCCGGGTCGTCACGGACCTGCTCCGGAACGAATTCGGTTTCGGCGGGCTCATTATGACGGATGACCTCGACATGGGCGCAATCCTGAATCAAGTCGGGTTCGACGAGGCGATCAAACTAGCCGTCCAGGCCGGCAACGACCTTGCCATGATTTGTCACCGGATTCAGATGGTCCCGCAAGCTGTTGCCGTACTGGACGCGATGAAGCCTGACGCCTTGGACCGCGCCCTGGCTTCGGTGGAGGCCTTTCGTGCACGCTTGGCAGCGCCCGAGTCGTTCGCGGTCGACCGCTTTGCGGGGCTGAACGAAGCTATCTGGCAACTTCGCCTGGCCGTGCTCGGCGAGGAACGCGCCAGGGAACGCAGTCCGGAAGACGGCAAACGCTCCCCGGTCGAATTGTATTGAGGGCTGGGATTCGGCGGGCCTTTTCACATTTGGACCTGCGCCGCCGATTGCGCGATCCGGCCACACCGGGCTAGATTGAGACCCTGATGCTCCCTGCCATCGAACAACTGCTCGTCGTCCAGGACCGGGATCGAAAATTGAAAGCGCTTCGAACCGAACTCGCTACTTTGCCAGCACAACGGCAGCGGGTCGAGCAGGCGTATGCCGCAACCGAAACGGCACTGGAACAGGTCAAACAGCAAAATCGCGCCATCGAGGTCCAGCGCAAGAAGCTTGAGTTGGAGGTTAAATCCCGTCAGGAAACCCTCGGCCGTTATCGCGCTCAACAAATGCAGACCCGCAAGAACGAAGAGTTCCAGGCGCTTGGCCATGAGATCGCACGGGCTGAACAAGACATCGTCGACCTTGAAGACCGCCAGATTGAGCTGATGGAAGCCGCCGATGTTTTGCAACGCCCGATCAAGGAAGCAGAAGAAGCGTTCCAGGGAGCCAAGACCCAGAACGTCAAGCAGTTCTCAGCCTTGCGCGCGAAAGAAGAAGCCATCCTTGCTCAAATTCAGGAGCTGGAAAAAGAATTGACCACCCTGACCAGCGGCATTGACCCGGAGTTGCTGGCCCGCTACCAGCGTTTGTTCGTCACGAAGGAGGGCAGCGCGGTGGTTCCCATAGAGCACGAAGTTTGCATGGGGTGCCACATGAAAAACACCACCACGCTTTTTCACCGCGCTAAACTCGGTCGTACCGTGGTCAACTGCGAACAGTGCGGTCGCCTCCTTTACTGGGACGGAAACTGAAGCGATGAACAGCAATGAACAGCAATGGAAGGCTCTGGGTCCCTCTTGGATGATCGGTAGCTGACCTGTCCCTGTTCGGTTTTTCCGTGCATCTTCATCCCGCCGACGCGGCCCTTCTTTTCGTTGCCGGCTTGTTGGCCGGTGTTCTCAACGCGGTGGCAGGCGGGGGGACATTCCTCACTTTTCCGGCTCTGGTTTTCACCGGCCTTGATTCAGTGGTCGCGAACCAGACCAGCACGCTTGGCGTCTTTCCCGGCCAGATCGCCAGTTTTTGGGCTTACCGCAAAGTTCTTGCCACCAAACGTTACCTTATCGTTGCCCTTGGGTTAGCCAGCCTGCTGGGTGGTTCGCTCGGCGCGGTTATCCTCCTCGTGACCCCGACCGGAGCGTTTGACCGGTTGGTTCCATGGCTGCTCCTGTTTGCCACCCTAATCTTCGCGTTTGGAAGCAGCCTGCGCCAACGGTTCGGGCTTCGCCTTGCCACTGGTCCGGATGGAGAAATGACTCGCTCGTCGCTGACGAAGGCCACCGTTTTTCAGTTCATCATCGGCATTTACGGCGGATTTTACGGTGCCGGCGCCGGCATCCTGGAGCTTGCGGTCCTTGACCTGCTGGGTCTCGACGACATTCACCTCGCCAACGCTTTCAAGGTTATCTTGACCACGGCATTCAACACGCTGGCGGTGTTCATCTTCATCGTTGCAGGCAAGGTGGCCTGGCCGGAAGCGTGCATCATCGCCGTTTCAACGGTCATCGGTGGATTCGGGGGCGCCAGCGTGGCTCAACGAATGCCGGCTTCTCGCGTGCGTGCCTTTGTTATCTTTGTCGGCGTGTTTATGACGATCTATTTCTTCGCGCGAACCCACGGGTGAGGCCTTCACGGTTTACAAAGGTGTTTGGTCAGGACCCAACCCAGCCACGCCGATCGCACGGTCCACACCATGGTGCGAAGCCAGTTCGAGCGAACCAGCGCGGCGGCTAACTCCAGATCGTAGGCCGCCTCCAAACGCCGGTGCAGCGGCACCTGCGCGAAGCCCGTTGAGAGCCAGACAATGGCTATGCCCAGCAGGTTCAAGGTCCACACCCATTTCGGAAAGTAAGGGTGCCACAGAAGCAGGATGCCGGTGCCCAATTCGAGCAGCATCACCGGCGCTACCACCAACCCGGTGCGTTGCTGGTGCATCTGCATGGTTGCATTGAAATCCTCCTTCGCAAACCGGAGGAACATCGGGTAATGCACCACCTGCACAAACCAGATCAGGCCGCACATAAAGGTGGTTGCCATCACGTGAGCCGCAAAGAGAATTTGTCCGACCCGGGCTGCCATCGTTGATCAATCCTGCCGGTTAGCGTTTCATGCCGCCAAAGATCGAGCCCATAATCCCCCGCGCGATTTCCCGGCCGGCGGTGCTGCCCAGCGAACGTACCATGCTCTTGGCCAGGGTTTCTACCACCGTGTCGGACCGGTGCCGCCGCTGGCCGGTCAACCCGCCCACTACGCCTTCCATCACTTGCCCGAAGAGCGATGGGCTAACGGGCCCAGCGGGCGCAGCCCCCGCTTTTTGCGCGCGGGCCTGGTCCTCCACGGTCCGGGCACCCGCGCGGGCCAATCGTTCGTAGGCTGACTCGCGGTCGATTGCCTGATCGTACACGCCGGCCACCAGCGAGGTTTTCATCAACTCCGCCCGCTGTTCCGCGGTAATGGGCCCGACCTGGCTCTCCGGCGGAACAATCAACGCCCGCTGCACGATCCCCGGCTGGCCCTGCTCGTCGAGCAACGAAACCAACGCCTCGCCCACCCCCAGTTCCGGCAATGCTTTTGCTGCATCCAGGTTTGGGTTCGTGCGGAACGTGGCGGCTGCGGCCTGCACCGCCTTAAGGTCACGCGGCGTGTACCCACGTAAAGCGTGTTGAAGGCGGTTCCCGAGCTGTCCTAACACGTTGTCCGGAATGTCGCGCGGGTTCTGAGTCACAAAATAGACCCCGACGCCTTTGGACCGAACCAACCGGACCACCTGCTCGACTTTTTGCAAGAGCGGGCCCGGGATATCAGTAAACAGCAGGTGAGCCTCGTCAAAAAAGAAAACCAACTTTGGTTTTGGCAAGTCACCGACCTCGGGCAGCCGCTCGTACAGGTCCGACAACAACCACAGTAACAACGTCGCGTAAACCTTCGGAGCGCCAAGCAGCTTGTCGGCCGCAAGGATGTTCACCACCCCGCGGCCCTGCGCATCCGTCTGCAACAAATCGTCTGCGTTCAACGCCGGTTCGCCGAAAAAGCGGTCGGCGCCTTGAGCTTCCAGGGCCAGCAACGCCCGCTGGATCGACCCGACGCTCGCTTGGGAGACGTTTCCATACCGGAGGTAATCCTTGGCCTGGTCACCGAGGTGCTGCACCATGGCTCGCAGATCCTTTAAATCCAGCAGGAGAAGGCCGTTCTCGTCGGCGATCTGAAATGCCATCGTCAGCACACCGGCCTGGACCTCGTTCAGTTGCAGAAGCCGTGCCAGCAGCAGCGGACCCAGGTCCGTGATGGTTGCACGCAAGGGATGCCCTTGTTCGCCAAAAACGTCCCAGAACGTCACAGGATACGCCTGCGCCTCCCAGCCCGCCAGGCGCAGCTGCCGGGCACGCGCTTGAATTTTGGGGTTTTCACCTCCGGGCCGACTGATGCCGCTCAGGTCACCTTTGATATCGGCCATGAACAACGGCACTCCCAGAGCCGAAAACCGTTCCGCCAGTACTTGCAACGTCACGGTCTTGCCCGTGCCGGTGGCACCGGCGATCAGTCCATGCCGATTGGCCATCTGCGGCAGGAGAAACAGGTCAGATTCGCCTTTGGCGACGAGGATGGGGTCCATGGCGAAAAAGTAGCACACCGCGTGAAAGGCGTGTCCTGAACCTCAGGTACTGCCCGCCAGGCGCGTTCGGGTTTCTGCCAAACTGAACCCTGCGCCCGAACCGTCTTCGGTTACCGTCCACATTTGCTGGTTGCCAGCCGCTTTCCAGCACCTTTTGTTGGCTTATGCCTTCGAAAAAAACCTCCGGAACGCTGGCTGCCCCGCGCACGTTTGCTGTCCTCGGTTCTGACGACGCACAAGTCAAGGCACGGGCCCGAAGCCTCGCCGCGGAACTTACCCCTCCTGGAGCCGGCGATTTCGGGGTCGATGTCGTGGACGGCGCCGCCGATCACGCCGAGCAGGCGGTGAGCCGGCTGGCCGAAACCATTCAGGCCATCCAGACCGTGCCGTTTTTCGGGGGCGAAAAGTTGGTCTGGTTGAGAAACATCACCTTTCTGGCGGACACTGCTACAGGTCGGTCCAATGGTGTACTTGCCGCCCTGGAAGAGTTTCGGGAAATCCTCACTCGAGGGTTGCCGCCCGGGGTCAGGCTTCTTCTTAGCGCGGTAGACGTCGACAAGCGCCGCTCATTTTATAAGGCACTTGGCAAGTTTGCCCAGGTTGAGGTGTACGATAAGGTCGACACGTCGAAAGCCGGCTGGGAAGAAGACGCCCAGGCCATGACCATGCAGTGGGCTGCCCGTGCCGGCCTCCATTTTGAACCGGAGGCGCTGGAACTGTTCACCCGATTGGCCGGTGCCGATTCCCGGCAGGTCCAAAATGAACTTGAGAAGCTGGACCTTTACCTGGGCCCGGAGCAGCGGGAGGTCACCCTGCCGGTGGTGCGCGCCATGGTGTCTAAATCCACCACCGGCGTAATCTGGGAGTTGTCCACCTCCATCCTGAAGCGAGACTTGGCAGAAAGCCTGGAGCTGTTAAACCAGTTGTTGTTCCAAGGAGAGACGGCGGTGGGCATCTTGCTCGCCGCGGTCATCCCAACGGTCCGCAACCTTGTTGCAGTTAAAGAATTGCTTGAACGACACCGGGTCAGGCCGCCAGCAGCCCCGTACCAGTTCACCAGCGTGGTTAGCCGTCTGCCGCCAGAGGCCACTGAACACCTGCCTCGAAAAAAGGACGGCAGCATCAATGCGTACGCGTTGGGCTTGGCTGCATGCCAAGCACATCGGTTTACCATGCAAGAGGCAATCACCGGGCTTGAAGCGTGCCTTGAGGCCAACCTGCAGCTCGTTACCTCGCAGCTTGAACCTCGCTTGGTCTTGAGCCGGCTACTTGTGGCGTTGCTGACGCCTGGTGTGGGCCGAAAAGCCGATCAGATAATTTCGAGGTAATCGGGGCTGGGCAGTTGCGGGAACCGGGTCGAAGGCAATGCCTGGTACCAGAACGCGACCGATGCAATGTCATCCTGCAACGGCAGGTAACGCCGATCCTGCTTCTCAGTGCGCCAGCCAAGGGCCTGGATGGTGACTTTCAGATCCTTCTCAAACCGGATCGGGTCCACGATGTGCCAGCGGTACATGCCGAAGCGAGTCTGCGACTGGTAAGTCCCGTCGGGGCGCAGCACCTGCGGCAACCCCGCGTAAGCGGTCGTGAATTCCCGATAGGCACTCGTCATGTTCGGGTCAATCACGCCGCCGTCAAAGTTGTAGGCCCCGCAGAAATAATCTTCCGTACCGGTCCCGCAGATGGTTGGGAAGTCCTGGTCGCCGTCCATGAAGAACTTGATTTCTCCTTCGCCCCACCAACCGCTGTTATTCACGCCCCAGGCCATGTAGGTACCGACGTAGTGGCCCTGGCCCTGTACTCCGTCAAGAATCACGTAGTCCTGACCGTAAGGCAGCGGATTCGTGCGGCGGAATTGCGCGTGAAAATAGGCCAGTTCAGGAGGCACTTCGGTCAACGTGTAATTGATTTGGTAATACAGGATCACCGGTTCGTCCGGATCGCGGTTTTCCAGTGTGACCCGGGCACGCTTGCGGAAGGGCATTTCCCAATAGCAGTTGAAAGCCCGTCCCGGGTTGACGCAGACGGCAAGCGAAGAAACCTGGGCAAACCGGTTCCAACCGCAGGCAAAAAAGTCGCCCAGGGGCGATTCGACGGACGGATGCTCCTGGTCGTCCCACGTGATGCGCAGAATCAGGTTGCGCCAGCGCACGTTCGAAACCACGCACCAAAACTGTTGGATCGCTCCCGGGCCCTCAATCTCGGCCAAAAGGCGGTTCTCACCGGGTTGTATCAGAATTGACGGGGACACTTTCCAGCCCCGGCCGGTGCCATCCTTGCCGAGGCCGCGCGCATGAATGGCGCCGGTTCCTTCAACCGCCATTCCACCTTTGCCTTTTTCGCCGGTGAAGTTTTCTGGGCTGATCGAGCGGCTCTTGGCCTGGGACAATCGAGACAAATTTCCTAAATGCATCGAAGCCAATGGTACCAATGCTAAGAATTGTATCAATGGCATCAATGCCAACAACGATCTAAATGCAGTGAGCACGCATCAATGCCCGACGTCTGCAAAGGCTCCATTGGTACAATTCATACACCTGTTACAATCCGTTTCATTTCTTCGTCGCCGGGCGTTTTCCTTTTCGGCCGCCATTCAGGGTGTATTTCACCGGACGGCGTTTCGGTTCGATCTTGCTGATGCCGGTGCCGTTTTTAAGTTCCAGGATCTGATCGCGGAGCAAGGCCGCCCGTTCGTATTCCAGGTTGGCGGCTGCGCCTTGCATCTCTTCCTCCAGTTCCCGGAGCACGTCTGTCAGGCTGAGGTCAGCCCCGGACTCCCGCACCATGGCTTCTTCCAGTTGCCGCCCTTTCAGAAGGGTGTGCAGGCTCTCCTGGACGGCGCGTTTCACGCTGGTGGGAGTGATGCCGTGTTCGGCGTTGTACTGGATCTGTCGTTGACGCCGGTATTCGGTAATGGCAAGGAGCTTTTGGATGCTGTCCGTCATCACGTCGGCAAACAGGATCACTTCGCCGTTCACGTGCCGCGCCGCACGACCCGCGGTTTGAATCAGTGAGGTCTGGCTTCGTAGAAAGCCTTCCTTGTCCGCGTCCAGGATGCAGACCAGGCTCACTTCGGGCAGATCCAGGCCTTCTCGAAGCAGGTTAATGCCCACCAGCACGTCAAACTCGCCGGCGCGCAACGACCGGAGGATTTCCACGCGTTCGATCGCGTCAATCTC
This sequence comes from Chthoniobacterales bacterium, assembly GCA_036401335.1. Classification (GTDB taxonomy): domain Bacteria; phylum Verrucomicrobiota; class Verrucomicrobiia; order Chthoniobacterales; family JAFAMB01; genus DASWVC01. The sequence goes on along the minus strand of DASWVC010000232.1, from coordinate 4,620 downwards.
GCTATGCAGGTAGCGAACCTTCAACCCGACGTCGCGCAAGTAATCCGTCAGATCCTCCGCCGTCCGCTTGGTTAGCGTCGTGATCAGGATGCGTTCCCCCGCCTCCACCCGCTTCCGGCAAAACTCGATGGTTTCATCGATCTGGCCTTTTAATGGACGGATTGTGATCCGCGGATCGAGCAAGCCGGTTGGGCGAATGATCTGCTGCGCGATCAACGGAGCGCCGGGTTTGGTAACGTCCATTTCCGGCCTGGTTCGGCCGGTCAGCATCGGCAGCAACGCAGGCACCGTTTCCTCAGTCCCGATTCGTTCTCGCAGGTGCGGGATGTACCCGTGGTTGCCCACCACAGAATTGGCGATTTCGAACTCGGCCGGCGTGGCGCTGATGTAGAGCACCTGGCCCGTCATTTCCATGAATTCCTTGAACCTTAACGGCCTGTTGTCCAGTGCGCTCGGCAGCCGGAAACCGTATTCCACGAGCGTCGTCTTGCGTGAGCGGTCCCCTTCGTACATTCCCCCGATCTGCGGCACTGAGGCATGCGACTCATCCACCACCAGAAGGAAACCGGGTGGGAAAAAGTCCAGGAGCGTGTACGGGCGCGAGCCCGGTTCACGCCCGCTGAGGTGACGGGAATAATTTTCGATGCCGTTGCAGAACCCCATTTCCTGCATCATCTCGAGGTCGAATTCGGTGCGCATCTTGATCCGTTGCGCCTCGAGGAATTTGGCTTGGCCTTCAAAGGTCCGGATTCGCTCCTCCAGCTCGACTCGAATGCCTTTTACGGCCCGCTGCATTTTGTCGTGCGGGGTGACAAACTGTTTCGCGGGGAAAAAAACAAACCGGTCTAGCGCGCCACTGGCCGTTCCGGTGAGTGGGTCGAAGCGGGTGATCAGGTCGATTTCATCCCCGAAAAACTCCACGCGGATGGCCTCTTCGTCGAACGTCGCCGGGTGCACCTCCACCACGTCGCCGCGGACCCGAAACCGGCCGCGGGTCAGGGCAATGTCGTTGCGTTCGTAAAGCATGTCCACCAGCCGTCCCAGAAACGCTTCACGCGAGAGTGGTTGTCCACGCCGGACCTCACAAACCATATTGGCGTAGTCTTCAGGCGACCCGAGTCCGTAAATGCAGGACACGCTGGCCACCACGATCACATCTTTGCGCGTCAGCAGAGAACTCGTCGTTGAAAGCCGCAGCCGTTCAATTTCCTCATTGATGGACGAGTCTTTCTCAATGTAGGTGTCCGTCCGGGGGATGTAAGCTTCCGGTTGGTAATAATCGAAATAGCTGACGAAGTATTCCACCGCGTTCTGAGGGAAGAACTGTTTGAACTCGCTGTAAAGCTGCGCCGCGAGCGTTTTATTGTGCGAAATCACCAACGCGGGCTTGTCGAGAGCCGCAATGACGTTGGCCGCCGTGAAGGTCTTGCCGGATCCCGTCACTCCGAGCAGGGTCTGGTGACGATTGCCGGCTTGAAGCGAACGGGTGAGCTGGGCGATGGCCTGAGCTTGGTCGCCGCGGGGTTGGTAATCGGAGGAAAGCTGAAAAGGCATACGGCACCTCAAGGTACGCACGTCCAGGGTTGAAAGCGAGAAACGGGGTGTGGCACTGCCGGAGTCTCGGCAAAGGAATGCTGGCTCTCCCGCGCCACCTCGGCTCTATTGGGAACGCAGCGTTGAACCGCCGTTTAGGGAGGTCTGAGCGCCTTGTGCTCTAAGTGAGCGGTGGACGCAGCGGCCCGGCCTGGGTCGGCTCGTCGATCACCGGGTTGCTTAAAATCCCGATTTTCTCGATCTCAACCTCCACGATGTCGCCGGCCTTCAGGTACCGCGGCGGCTTCATGCCCATGCCGACCCCGGCTGGCGTACCGGTGAGGAGGACCGTTCCGGCACGAATGGTCGTGCTGCCGCTCAGGAACGAGATAAGGGTGGCCACATCGAAGATCATGTCCGCCGTGGATGACTCCTGCCGCACGTCGCCGTTTACCCGACTCACGATACGCAACGTTTGCGGGTTGGTAATCTCGTCGCTTGTGACCAGGGCCGGCCCAAGCGGGGCGAAGGTGTCAAAGCTTTTGCCGCGGCAGAACTGGCCTCCGCCGTATTTTTTCTGCCAATCGCGCGCGCTCACGTCGTTCGCGGCGGTGTAGCCGAGTACGTACTTCAAAGCCACCTCTTTGGAAACGTTTTTGCAGTCCCGGGCGATGACCACGGCCAGCTCCGCTTCGTAATCCACTTCCTCGCTCGGCAAGTGGCGGGGCACCTCAATGGCGTCGCCTGGGTTTTGCAAAGTGTTCAGTGACTTGATGAACAGCATCGGCCAATCCGGCAATTTGCTGTTCGTCTCGGCCGCATGCTGACGGTAATTCAGCCCGATAGCCAGGATTGTCTTGGGAGCAACCGGCGCCAGCAATTTTACCATCCTCGCTTCCCGGTCAGAAACCGAGAACTCGCCGAACAGATCCCCTTTCAGGTCAAGGCAGCGACCGTCGGCCTGTTCCGCCGCCCAACAAACGTCGCCCTGCTGAGATAGGTAACGCACGATTCGCATGAAAAATCCCTCAACTATAACCAGTCATGAACAGCGCCAGGCTCAGTAAGCAGCGTCAGTTTCGGTTTTGCAGAAAATAGCCCCGGGTGCGGCGGTGTCGAACCATAAACATCCAGGCAAACAGGACCCTGAAGAAAGTCGCCGCTGTTACTGGGCCACCCAGGTACCAGGGAACTTCGTAGTCCACTGTGTCGGTCATCCGGGTACCGCCGGGTTGGCTCTCAAACCGGTGTTCGTGGCGCCACGTCGCGAAAGGAAAAGTCCGGCTTACATCCACCAAACGCTCGGGAAACTCCGCCACCTCCCACCGGCCCTCCCAGCGCAATGGCACCATGAATTGCGCCACTTCGAAAAAGAAGGTCTCCCCTGGCCGGGCAGGGACCTTACCTTTTATCTGCCGGACTCTCGTGCCCGGCGGCATCACCTTGATAATGTTTTGAAGGTTTTCGTGGAAGGCGTACACCACCGGCGTTTCCGCAACCAGGAAAACGGAACGGCGAAACCGCATTTCACGATCCGGCAGTAGCCCATTCGGTTTCGGAACTGGGCTCGTGTTCCGCCTCCCCTTCCTCGGAATGAGGCGCTACGCCTGGCCCCTGCGTCGGCGGCATCGCAGCCTCGGGCAAAGCCATAGCGGCCGGTTCGCCCAACGTTGCGTCCTGTTCACCGAGCAGGGCGGAAGCGTCGTCTGGCTCATCCTCAAGAGGGGCGGATTCGGGCTCAAAGGAGGCACCTGCCGGTCCTTCTTCCTGCACCCGCAAGTCATCGGCTGCTTCCGCCGCAGCGGATTCGCTCCCATGCTCCGCTCCCAGTTCCGGCGTGACGCCCTGAGCTTCCAGGGGCGGCAGTTTCGGCGGCGAAGCCGGCCTGCTTCCGGCCGTCGATGACCCTTTCGGGGTCGCCGGTTTGTCTTCAACGGCCTTCGGAGGCAGAGGCAGGTCAAGGGTTCCGTCCGCAAACTCGATCACGTGACCTGCCTTCGCGAGCCAGATCAGGTCTCCTGCCAGATTGGTCTTGGCCTGCTGGTACTCAGGGGTAGCCTCGTCGGGTGCAGCCCGCCCGAGCACTTTCGACAACACTTTTTCGGCCAGTTGTTTGCGGGTGATCTTTGGGTAAGACCGCAGCGCAGCCAGAACCGCAGCCAGACCCGTGGACAGGGAAGTGTGATTCGGGTTCAGCGGCTGCGGGCGGACCGTCGAAATGTAAAGGATTCGCTTTTTATGCTTGAACACGTGGAGGTTGGCCTGGTTCAACCCGTGCCGCAACGCGCCTGCCATCTGCGCCGGAAAACGATTCTCACGATCCCGGGCGATCCGGACGGCAGCGACAATGCCGCGGTCAGGATAGTGCCGTACCATGTCACCCGACGTCTCAGCAGCAAGACACGTTTTCACCAGCGAACCGAGGTAATGGGAGCGGAAGTGTTCTTCCACCGCGGACAGGTTGTCGAAAGTCAACGGTTCTTCCTTGTCCTTCGTCCGGTAAACCGTTGCCTTGCGCGCTTCCTCTTTCCACTGATCCACCACGGCCGGATTCGTCGAGATCTCAATGGTCCGCCGGTAATCCTCAAAGGTCATGCGCCGGCTGTACCGCTGTTCGTACAAGGAACGCAGCGTGGTCTGAAAGGTGTGGTAATTGGTCGGCCCAAGCAGCCGGCCACTCAGGGTACACCGGGCCACAGACGTGAAGTTGCCTTTGATCGGCTCCTTCTCCACGGTTTCAGATTCGTAATATTCGTCCTTGTATTGCGGGAACGCGAGGCGCTCCAAAGCGGCCGGTTCCGTCGCGACCGGCCCGTCGTTGCCGAGTTGATAGAGCATCTTCTGGTTATCCAGCGACCGAACGCGAACCCGATGCCGCTCCGGGCGCTCCAAGAACATGCGCGCCAAACCAAAAAGCGGGTAAGCCACGTGACCGGCCTTGATTTGTTGGATGATCTTTACGAAAGCCCGCTCTTCAGGCAGAAAATCAATCTGGACGGGTGCCGGGTCCACCGGCGCTTGTTCTTCCCGCAGGACCGGCCGGGCACGTTCGATCCGATCCGGTCGCTGCCCTGAAATGCTGCCCGC
>DASWVC010000231.1:0-55167 GCA_036401335.1 Chthoniobacterales bacterium | reverse complement strand
GCCGGTGCATTGCTGGAATTTAACAACGAATTCAATCTGCTGTTGACGGGTTGCGTCACTGAAATTCTCAAATTTTTCCAGCAACAGAATGTCGCGAAGAAAATCGAAGATCGAGGTGTCGATTGACGGGTTCCGCCGTTTGGCAGCCCGCACGGCCCGCAGGACCACTTGGCGATCGCTTTCGGACACGACGCCGTCATCCCCGATGTACGTTCGATAGACCGGAAAACAGGCGATCAGGTCGCGTACGACCGTACTGAGTGAATCCCGGGTAAAATCCCGGTGCAGCCGGTCTTTCTCGGCCAGCTGACTGAGCCGGTGGCCCAGCGATTCGATGTCACTCGACAAAGACGTGTCCATCACGAGCCGCTTTTTCTCGAACACCAAAGACTCAAAATGCACGTACCGGTCGATGAACTCCCGGTAAAGGCGCGAGAACGCCTCTTGATTCGATGAGTCAACAAGCAGTTGGGTGGCATCCGTCGTAAAATCGTAGCCAGACGTCCCGTGGATGGGCCAATCGGTGCGCAGCTTTTCATTGAAGGACAAAATCTTTTCCACGACCAAATAAAAACCACGGTCGCGCAACGCGTTTTCTTCAACCACTTCGTCCTCAGGAATGTCCAGGAACCGCCTTTGCAATTCCCGAAGGTAAACCTTCGGGTTATGCCACCCGTCGACGTGATCGATCCGCAAGCCCGTGACGTCGCCGGCCTTTAACAATTCGAAAATGAAGCGGTGAATTGTCTCGAATACCACCGGGTTTTCGACCCGGATCGCCGCAAGATTGTTAATGTCGAAAAAGCGCCGGTAATTTATCTCCTCGCCAGCCACGCGCCAGTAACTCAACCGATACGCCTGAGCGCTCAGCAGTTCATCCATTTGATCAAACGAATGGGGTTGACCTACTTGACCTTGCAGCTCAAACATCGCGCGGTCGATGGCTTCCCGGACCTGAGGAAATTCAGAGCAGAGCCGGGAGATACGGCGTTTGACGATTTCTTTTTCTCGCGCCCGCTCGCGTACCTTTCCGGCCTCGGTTGCCGTCCGCAGCGGCAGGTGTTCAAGTGCGGTAATGATGCTCTCGAGCTCAGACACCATCACCTCGTCGTCGTAGGCGCCCAGGTTTTTCAGCGCTAGCTGCAAAACGAATTTGTAAGTGCGGGGATTCAGCGGAAACACGCGGTCGTAGTAAGTGACAAAAAAGGCGCCCTCCTCGTAGGACAGGCCCAACTCCCCTTTTTCCAACACGCGGCCGTATTGATCCCCGAGGACCGGAAGCAGGATTTTATGGCGCAGTCCCTCTTTGATCGGGTCCCAGTCAATGTCAAAAAACGGAGCGAACGTCGAGCTTGGACCATTTTCAAGCACGTCCATCCACCACTCGTTGTTGACGTCAGAAATGCCCATGTGGTTCGGCACAAAATCCGCCAAATGTCCCATTTGGCGTTCCTTAAGGGCGGCAACCATGGCGTCGAACTCCGGCCGCGTGCCGATCGCGGGGTTCAACTCGTTGTGGTTACTCACGTCGTAACCGTGGTCACTCCCCGGGTCAGCCCGAAAAAAGGGCGAGCTATAAAGATCGCTAATCCCAAGCTTCTCCAAATAAGGGATGATCTCGGTGGCATCCGTAAACTTGAAATTCCGGTTGAATTGCAGGCGGTAGGTTGCCGTGGGAAAGCGGGTTCTTTGAGCCATGTGAGTAAAATTCTCCTACGGTTGATTCCGGCCGGTGACAGAACGACTTTCGCAGGTCAAAGCGCCGCCGGTATTTTTTTCCTGCATCGGGTTGCGTGGTACTCGCGCTAACGTTCCAGAAACACCATCACTTCCGGTTCCGTCAGGACAAACTCTTTCGTACTTGGGTCCCAGTGCCCCGTCCGTTTGCCCCCATAGGCAACTTCGTTGGTTGACAACAGCAACTCCCAGGTTCGGTTGTTTCCCGCCCGCAAGACCGGATGAGCGCCGGAATTCAAGCGAGACGTAACAGGGGTAAGTTGAGCGACCACCAACACGGCTTGGCCGGCGGGAAGGTCGTACCGTAACGCGAGGGCAGCCTCACCGATCGGTTCGGCGTGCCAGTCGCCGCGTTGGCGACTGCCCAGCCAGCGGGTACGAAGTTGCAGCAACGCGGTGTAGAGACGGACGACCGTCGCATGGCCGCCTTCGGCCGGCTCGGTCCAGTTCAGTTTTGAATCTTGGAACGTGGCGTCTGCCTGCGGGTCGGGGATTTGTTCCCGCGTCACAGGATCGCTGAAAGCTTTGAACTGGGAAAACTCCTTCCGCCGTCCCTGGGTGATGTTGCGGCCGAGTTCAGTTTCGTGATCCGTAAAGTAGAGGAACGGGGTGGAAGCAGCCCATTCCTGGCCCATGAACAGCATCGGTGTGTAAGGGGTTAGCAAAAACAAACCGGAAGCGGCCCGGTAAGCTGCCGGGTCAACCACCTTGCTGATCCGGTCGCCGAACGCGCGGTTGCCGACCTGGTCGTGGTTTGAGATGCAGAAAACGAAACGCTCCGGCGGCAAATCGCTTCCTCGGGTGCCACGCGGCAGTCCATCAATTTGCTTCTGCCCGACAAACAGCCAGCCCTCGTTGATGGTTCTGACGATCTCGTCAATTGTGCCCTTGAAGTAGCCGAGGTAACCTTCATTTTCCTGGGTCATCTGCACGCGCACGACGTGATGGAAGTCATCGGCCCACACGGCATCGCACCCATACCCGCCGGATTCACGGGGCAGGATAATCTTGCGGTCATTTCGCGGGTCTTCGCAGATCACTAAAGCGCCCGCCGCCTGCACGTGCTCAGCTATTTCCTGAATCACATGCTTTGGCGAATCGTCCGGGATGGCATGGGTGGCATCCAGGCGGAAACCGTCAACGTGGAAATCCGTCAGCCAATACTGAGGGTTTTCTACAAAAAACTGCCGCACTGCTTCTGCGTGAGGTGCATCGAAATTGAAGGCAGCACCCCACGGGGTGGTGTGTTGTGGATTGAAATAGTCTTTCGCGTAAGCCCCCAGGTAGTTGCCGTCCGGGCCCAAATGGTTGTAAACGACATCCAGGATCACCGCCAACCCGGCGCCATGCGCCGCATCAACCAACCCCCGCAGTTCATCCGGCGTGCCGTAAGCCCGGCTCGGCGCATAGCACGCCACCGCGTCGTAGCCCCAGTTCCACCGCCCTGGGAAATCAGCTACCGGCATTAACTGGATGGCATTCACCCCCACTTGTTTCAGGTGATCGAAATGCTGAGAAATGGCAGCATAGGTTCCTTCGGGGGTGAAAGTGCCCACGTGCAGCTCGTAGATCACCAGGTCCCGGAGATCGGGCCGCCGCCATTCCCGCGCCTGCCACGCGTAAACTGCCGGGTCAATCACCTGAGAAGGCCCGTGCACCCCTTGGGGTTGGAACCGGGACGCAGGATCTGGCAGACACTGGCCATCCACCTCATACTGGTAAAGGTCGCCCGGTTTTCCCCAGGAATCCCACGCGGCATAAAAGCCGCTCCCGTCCGGTTTCAGCGGGAGTTGGCGCACCACCTTCCCGGTTTCATCAACTATCACCACCGCGACAGTCTTTTTGTCAACGGCCCAGGTGCGGTAAGATACCCCGGTTCCGGTCCACTCGGCCCCTTGCGAAAATCGTCTGGTCTGTTCCATCATGCTTTCTTCCTGGTCGGAACTTTCGAGGGTGCCTTGCCCTCTTTTGCCGTCCACGATTCCTCGCGGGCAAAGCTTTCGTCGCCAGAAGAGAGCCGCAGCAAACACAGGCTGCGATCCGGCAACTCGATTTCATCTCCGGCTGGCATAACCCATTCTTTGGTCACAAAACCGGTCTCGTTCGCTGTGTCAACCATCACTTCCCATCGCACCTCCTGCCGGCCTGGCAGGATGAAGGTCAACGGCTCGTGGTGCGCATTGCAAAGCCAAAGAAACGTATCGTCCTTCACCGGTTCGCCGCGTTCGTCCCGGACGTCAATGGTTGCCCCGCTGACGAGTATGCCAAAGCATTTTGCATAACCACTCGCCCAATCGGGTTCGGACATCTCGACGCCGTTCGGGTTGAACCACATCAGGTCTTTCACGTCCGTGCCACGGATCCGGCGGCCAAGAAAGTATTTCGGACGCCGGAACACCGGGTGTTTGCGGCGCAGTGCGATCAGGCGGCTGGTAAAATCAAACTGCTGCTGCTGTTCCTGCGTCCAGTTCCAATCAAACCAGCTTACCGGATTATCTTGGCAGTAAACGTTGTTATTTCCCTGCTGGGTCCGGGCAAACTCATCGCCGGCGTTAAGCATGGGAACACCTTGTGAAAGGAGCAAGGTAGCCAGAAAATTTCTTTGCTGGCGCCGGCGCAGCCGGTTGATCTCGGGGTCTTCGGTTACGCCTTCCGCACCGCAGTTCCAGGAATTATTGTGGCTGTCGCCGTCGCGGTTGCCTTCCCCGTTGGCTTCATTGTGTTTGTCGTTGTAGCTGACGAGGTCATTAAGGGTGAACCCGTCGTGGGCAGTGACGAAATTTATGCTGGTGTACGGCCGCCGCCCCTGGTGTTCGTACAGGTCGGGGCTGCCGGTCAGCCGGTAGGCAAACTCGGCCAAAGTGCCGTCATCACCCTTCCAATAACGCCGCGCACAGTCCCGGTATTTGCCATTCCACTCCACCCAGGGGATGGGGAATCCGCCTACCTGGTAGCCGCCCTCACCGACATCCCAAGGTTCCGCGATCAGCTTGACCTGGGAAAGGACAGGATCCTGCAGCAGGATGTCGAAAAACCCCGAATCCCGCGCCATAAAGTGTTCCTCGCGGCCAAGCGTTGACGCCAGGTCGAAACGGAAGCCGTCCACGTGCATCTCGGATACCCAATAGCGCAAGCTGTCCATGATGAGCTGAAGAACCCGTGGGTTCTGCGTGTTGGGCGTGTTGCCGCAACCGGTGTAATCCATGTAATAACGCCGGTCGTCCTGAACCAGGCGGTAATAAGCGGCGTTGTCGATGCCCTTGAACGAGATCGTGGGTCCCAGGTGGTTGCCTTCGGCTGTGTGGTTGTACACGACGTCCAGAATTACTTCCAGACCGGCCGCGTGCAGCGAGCGCACCATTTCCTTAAAATCCTTTACCTGATCGCCCAGCACACCTTGGCTGGAATAACTGGATTCCGGGGCAAAAAACCCGATGGAATTGTAACCCCAATAATTGGTCAGGCCGCGGTCTTGCAGGATGCTGTCGTCCACATGCTCGTGGACCGGCAGCAACTCGACGGCCGTTACCCCAAGTTGCCTGAAATATTCAATGGCTGCCGGGGACCCCATGCCCGCGTACGTGCCGCGCAGTTTTTCCGGCAATTTCTCCCAGAGCTTGCTGAACCCGGCCACGTGCACTTCATACACCACCGTTTCAGGCATCGGCACCCGCGGCAAGGTGTCTCCCCGCCAGTCAAAGGTCGGATCGATGACAACGCCCTTCGGAAGATTGAACGCATTGTCGCGGTAATCGCGCTTAAGGTCTTCATTCGGGTTGCCCAGCGGGTAGCCAAACATTTCCGGGCCCCAAACTATTTTGCCGGCAATGGCTTTGGCGTACGGATCCAGCAAAACCTTCGAAGCGTTGAAACGCTGGCCTTCCCCCGGGTTGTACGCGCCGTAGACCCGGTAATTGTACAGCTGTCCAGGCCCGATGTCCGGCAGGAACACGTGCCAGACATGGTCCGTCTGCTCCGTCACCCGAATCCGCACCGTCTCCCGATCCGCATCCGCCTCATCAAACAGGCATAGATCGACTCCTGTCGCGCTCTGTGAGTAGAGCGCGAAGTTCACCCCGTTCCCTGTCCAGGTCGCACCCAGAGGGTAAGGGGTCCCGGTCCAAACCCGTATCTTATTCATGGCTTTGTTACCCCTACGGGCAAAGGGGTGCTTGTCGATGCAAAATTAGCAGCCCACTCTGCCCCCATAACACAACCCGGAAGCAACCCGACAAACCTGTACCGCCTGCAAGCAAATCTCCGCGCAAAGGTTTTACGGCAGCGACGCGATCGAGCGATGCCCAGGGGAAACCGGCTGCAGGTGAGCCTGGTGTGCAATCTTTTCGATGTAGGCACGAAATTCCGGGTCTTCTCCGTCCAGCAATTCCGGCAAGGCGCTGCGGAAATCAGCCCGCCGACACCATTCCCGCATGTAGTCCTCCCACGACGACCAGAGCCGTCGCGTCTGTTTGCTCATGCGTTCCTCGTAAACCAGAATGTACGCCCGTTCGAAAATGCTGACCAGAATGCCGAATAGAACCAGCCGCCGCTCTTCCTGCTCCTCGTTCAGACGAAGGTCCTGCATCCGCTTGCTCAACAGTTGCAGGTCGCCGTTATCAAGCACCAGCTTCAAAAAATCCAGGTACTCGTCCGACAGCCGTTGGTACAGCTCTTCCTCGTCCGCCTGCCGCTGCTTTCCATGCTCGTAGACGTAGACCAAAATGGCGAAAGGCAGGGCGAACGTCTCGACCATGTAAAAGGTGAATTCAAAGACCTCGAGCCAGTGCACGGTTTGAGAATGAACTACAACGAATGCCGGTGAACAACGTTTCCCCGACGTGACGGAGGGAATGGATCAAAATGTTTTGGGGCGAAAGCCTGGGCACTTTTCCCCGTAGAACTGGCCGGGCAGCCGGAGGGAGTGGGATTCGAACCCACGGACCCTTGCGGGTCTCCGGTTTTCAAGACCGGTGCAATCGACCGCTCTGCCATCCCTCCTAGTAGTTCTGTACCAGCGACTAAAATCCGTTTTTCAACTCCAACGCTCCCGGGGAAAGGCCATCCCGTTCCCAAATTCCCTAAAGTATGCGGATCAAAGCGCATGGCCTCGCTCCGCTTGCGCACCGTTCCGCAAGTCGGCCCCAGGAATTATCATCAATTCATGCTGGCGGGGCGGAAAGTCAACGGACGGTGACGCCGGCTTTTCTTCGGGACCCGATCGGAAGCCGAGCCCGAACTTAAGCGGTGGAAGTTAAAAGCTCAATGTAAGGGATTCGGCTACCCGGGAAGCGATTTTCTCAAAAATGGTAATGGCGTTGAGTGCACCCCGGACCACGCCACGCGGGCGAGCGCCGGGAAGCTGGGGGTTCAGAGGAATGGCGGGGCAACCGGCACAATCTGCCTGGCCGGAAAGGGAGAAACAACCGTTTCTTGCCTAGTTTGCGGGAAGTGAAGGAAGAGCAAGGATTCGCTCGGACGCACTTCTGCCCTACGTGAAAACCTAAATATTATGGTAATTATGATAATGGCACGGCCTCTGCTTACTGTTTCGCAGTATGCATCCTGCCGTTTCCACGCTTCGTCCCGATGTCGAGCCCGTTCTTCAACTGGATGAGCAGGAATTCCAAGCCCGTGTGGTGCGGCACCTGCCTCTGGTCCGATCCATTGTCGATCGCCTCAAGCGCCGGCTCCCACAAAGTATTGAAGCTGAGGAACTTTTCAGCGTTGGCGTCACTGGGCTAGTCACCGCTGCCCGCAACTGCCGGGCCGACCAAGGCGGCAGTTTTGGGGCTTATGCGTCAACCCGTATCCGCGGCGCCATCCTGGACGAGCTGCGTCGGATGGATTGGATGAGCCGCGCCGGCCGTTCCAAGGCCAAGCGACTGGGCGAGGCCATCGCCCGCTTGGAACAGGAACACAGCGGCGAGGTCCGCCGTGAATCCCTCTGCGCCGAAATGCACATGAACGACCGCGAACTCCAGGAGTTGATCGACGACGCGCGTCCTGTTCGGATGGTTTCGCTCGACTCACCCGATGCCCAGGGCGATTTGGATGAACCCTCCCTGCACGAACTCATTGCCGACGACTGCTCGACTTCGGCCTTTGAAGCGGTCGAACGCAAAGAGATGATTGCCCTCTTGGCTGAACGCATTGCGAGGCTGCCGGAAGTGCCTAAAAAGGTGTTGGCGATGTATTATTACGAGAACCTTCGGCTGGCTGACATTGGGGCCTGCTTTGGCCTTACGGAATCCCGCATCTGCCAGATTCACACCCAGGCCGTCAAGCAACTCCGGGCCCAGATGGCTGCCTTGCTGGCCTAAATGGAAAAGACTGTTTCGGTGAACGAGCCCCTGGACTGGGACGAACTGGTTGTGGCGTTACGCGCCGAGCTTCGGGAGAAGCACGACCTGCTCTGCCTCCTCAACCAGCAAACGGAAGCCCTTTACCGGCGTGACCTCCAGGAGACCCACCAACTGGAAGAACAAATCCGAAAACAAACGGAGCTTGCCGCGCAAGGGCGCCGAGCGACCGAGTTGCTTTTTCATTCCATCGCCGTCCGGCTGCAACTGCCCGACGGAGCGCTCAACGAAACCATCCTCGCACAGTTCCCGCCGTACGTGCAACCGTTCCTCGAGTCGTTACGCCTGGAGGTTGACACATTGAGCAGCCGGCTCGGCAGCCGCATCTTGCAGAACCAGGACCTCAAAGCGCGTTTACTCACCAGCCCCAGCGTCAAAACCTCTTAAAAGCACCCTCCGGACACCCACCTGGTCCAAGTGATTGGCTAGACCGATTCAAACCATTCCCCATGCTCGTCCTCACCCGCTACGTTAACCAAGGCATCGTCATCGGCGATTCCATTCACATCAAGGTCACCCGAATCGAGGGCGACGTGGTCAAAATCGGCATCGATGCACCGAAAGATATTCCTATCTTTCGGACAGAGATCTACGAGGGACCGGGCCAAATCCGAAGCCCGGCCCACGCAAACCTGCCGAGCCGCCCACCGACGGTTCCGGATCCTCCGTCAAACCCGGTGCCTGTGGCCTGAGCGGACGTAGGCATGCGGACGCCCCCGGCTTTGCGGCACCATCAGCCTTCGCAGTCAATCAGGATTGAGGCGCCGGAATGGTGCAGAAAACGATTCCGGGCGAGCGCCTTGGTTTAAGGAAAAGGGGGCTGCGGTGCAATTGAGAATTCCTGCTGAGCGTCGGTGCGCTGCCCTCCGATCACCACCGCACGGGGATGGTCCGCCGTGTTGCCGGACCCGCCGCTCACCGTGGCGCACGTGCCGCCGGCGCGGTTGTGCCATCCTCCACTAACGGTGGCGAGATCGCCGCTGGCGGTGTTCTGGAAGCCCCCGGCAACGCTCGCCCCATCACTGGCAACATTGGAGACGCCGCCCGCGACGCTTGCGCCTTCACCGCGGGCGATGTTTTGGAAACCGCCGCTTACCATTGAAAAGCCGCCGCTGGCCGTGTTGTTACCGCCTCCGGTGACGCTTGCGCCTTCATTTTGAATGGTGTTGAATTCACCGGCGACAAAACCGCCGAAAGCGGCTCGTGAAAAGCGATGGTAACGCCCGATCACGAGGTTGTGCGACCCGCCACGATCCCCGGGTTCAAGGGAGACCCCGCGGGAACCGGGATCTTCGTTGTAGCCGATGATCAAGTTCCCCAATCCGCGGGGGTTGCCACCGTCATCGGTCGCGCCCGAGCCGCTGACCAAGTGGATGTTGACGCCGCTAAAGATCAGGTTTGGCCCTTCCACTCCCGCCTTTTGGTTGTAGTCGACGCGCACAAACGGTCCCAGGGCGAGGGCATTGTTAGACTGGAGCTTCGTTACCTGCGCCTGCAAGGTGTCATTTCTGGTTTGCAAGCGGTTTAGCTGTACCTGGAGGGCTGCAACGGCCTCCTCCAGGCTGCTTACCTGGGTCTTGAGGGCGGCAACCTGTTCCGGAACACTTTGAGCCGGGGCGGTGACTCCGCTGGCCAGCGTTGCGAGCGTGAAGAAGGCGGCAGCAAGCTTGCAGATTGTATTGTTCATTGGGAGGGATGGTTCGTGGGTTTGATCAAACGGCAGGTGCAAAAGATCGCATGATGGCGAACCCGGATCACGTCGGGACGGCTGGATTTTTTCAGAATCCAAGCCGGGTCTCTTTGTGATGCAAGCGCACGCAGTGGAAAATTCGTTACTAGTTATAAATACATGTCGATGCGTCCTCCTCGGGTGGCCTCCTCGATTTCGGGTCAGGCGTACGTGATCGCGTGCAATCATTTCCTGCTGGTCAAGGGCAAGCCGAACTCGTAACGGCTCAGGTTTATGTTTTTAGGATAAACTTTGAGCCTTGGACTGGCCATGACGGGCAAATCACCGGCACGTCTGCAACGGCCGGCGCCCAACTTTCCACACGAGCCAGGCCCGCAGTTGGACGGACTAACGCTCGCAGGGTGCAGGAAAAGCGCGATGGGTCGCCGGAGGCCGGCGGGCCACGCTCCGGAGCACGCGCCGTTCGGTCAAGCCGCCTTCGGTGGTGAAATTGCTTGAAGCAACGAGCGGGGTAATGATATTCAACACGCCGTTTTCTCCCGTTGTAAACTCAAGCCGAATTCACCTTGTTCATGGTTTCTCGCTCTTCTGAAAGTGCTTTCAAAGACGAGACCGTTCAGCCTGGCCCACCCAGGCCCGTTCTGGCGGCGCGCGGCATCAGCAAGGCGTTCGGGCCGGTGAGTGTCCTGGAAAACGTCAGTGTCGAATTTCACGCCGGCCAGGTTCACGCCATCGTTGGCGAGAACGGTGCGGGCAAATCGACGCTTATGAAAATCCTGTCAGGAATTCTCGAACCGAGCTCCGGAACCGTGGCGTTCCAAGGGGGCACGGTCGAAACCGGAAATCTCCGGAGAATGGAAGGCCTTGGGGTCAGGTTGATTCATCAGGAGTTGAACCTCGCGGAGGATCTTACCGTTCTCGAGAACCTTTTCCTGGGCCAGGAACGGCGTCGTGGATTTTTCCTCGACGAAGGCACGATGCGAACCATGGGCCGTGACGTATTGGCGAAGGTAGGCGCAGACGTTGCCCTCGACGCCCGGGTTGGCGAATTGCGGGTCAGCGAAAAGCAGATGGTTGAGATCGCCAAAGCCATTGCGCGCCGGGTCACTGTCTTGATCCTGGATGAACCGACGGCGGTCCTTACCCGGCGCGAAGCGGATCGGCTCTTCGAAATCATTGGGGCCTTTGCCAAGGCAGGCGTGGCCATCCTTTACATCTCTCACCGATTGGAAGAGGTAAAACGGCTGGCCCACCAGATCACGGTTCTGCGCGATGGCCGCGTGGTGACCACCCGAAATGCCGCCGACCTGTCGCCGAATGAAATTGTCCGGTTGATGGTGGGACGCAACCTCAGCGACCTCTTCCCACCAAAGGTTTATTCCACGGCGGAAAGTAACTTGATCGAGGTGAGGCACTTGTCGGTTCCCGGCCATGTGACCGACGTTTCGTTCAGCCTGAAAAAGGGGGAGATCCTCGGCTTTGCGGGCCTGATCGGGGCGGGGCGAACGGAGTTGTTTGAAGGGATAACCGGTTTGCGCGACGTATCCTCCGGTTCGGTTCTGCGCGCCGGCCGGCCAATCAGGATTTCGAATTACGCCAGTGCGCTGCGGCAACTGCGAGCCGTTTACCTGCCCGAAGATCGAAAGGGCAAAGGGTTGGTGGTCTCGTTTGATGCCCAGACCAACTATTCGTTGCTGGGGCTTAAGCGATTTGCCCGTTGGTTTGTTGACCGGCGGAAGGAACGAGCGGCTTTTCAGGCCGCCGTGGACCAGTTCCACATCAAGATTTCTGATCCGTCCATGCCCGTCAGCCGGCTGAGCGGCGGCAACCAGCAAAAGGTGGTTCTGGCCAAGATCCTGGCGGTAGAACCGGAGGTGATTATTTTTGACGAGCCGACCCGTGGCATTGACGTCGGCACCAAAGCACAAATCTACCGCTGGATTGCCGGAATGGCGGCCGAGGGGAAGGCGTGCGTCGTGATTTCCTCCGAATTGCTCGAGATCATCGGGCTTTGCCACCGCGTGATCGTGATGCATTCATCCCGGGCCGTCGCCAGCCTGGAAGGAGAGGCGATCAACGAAGACGAGATCATGCTTTACGCCACCGGGGTGAAAGGCCCTGAACGGGCGGTTACCCTATGAGTGCAGCCGAACCGATTGCCACCGAAACACCGCCCGCAAAACGCGGCGAGACCCTGAACGCCAAGCTCGGCAAATACTTTCGTGAATTCGGGCCGCTGCTGGCCTTGTTGTTGCTGATTGTGCTCGGGTACGCCTTGAACCCCAACTTTGTCAGTTGGAATAACATCAGCAACGTGCTGACCAGGAGTGCGTTCATCGGCATCATCAGCGTCGGGGCCACCTTCGTGATTGTGACGGGACAGATCGATCTCTCGGTGGGGGCGATGGCCGCGCTGATCGCCAGCCTGATGATCATCGTCATGAATTCGTTCGCGAATTCCGGTTGGCCGCTTACCCTGGCGGTCGGGGCGGGAATGGGTGTCGGTGTCGTGGTCGGGCTGCTCGCGGGGTTGCTGAATGGCCTGCTTGCCACCAAGGGAAGCATCGACTCGTTCATCGTGACCCTCGGCACCATGGGCATCTTCCGTTCCTTGGTGACCTTTCTGGCCAACGGGGGTACCCTCACGCTCGACTCAGCGGTTCGGGAGACGTACCGGCCAGTCTTTTACAACGCCTGGCTTAACTTGCCAATCCCGGTCTGGATCCTGGCAGGCGTCGTGGTGGTGGGTGCGATTATCCTAACCAAAACACGTTTTGGTCGGTATTGCCGTGCCGTCGGATCGAACGCCGAAGTTGCTTACTACTCGGCCATTCGGGTTCACCAGATCCGTTTGGTGGCTTTCGTCGTTCAAGGATTCTGCGTCGCCCTTGCCACCTTGCTTTACGTTCCCCGGCTGGGTTCCGCTTCTTCGTCCACGGGATTGCTCTGGGAGCTGGAAGCCATCACGGCCGTCGTCGTTGGCGGAACCGCGCTCCGGGGTGGGTCAGGTCGGGTGTGGGGGTCGATCATTGGAGCGTTAATCTTGACCCTCATCGGCAACATCCTCAATCTCACCAGCATTATCAGCGTCTACCTGAACGGTGCCGTCCAAGGCGTCATCATTCTCGGAGCGGCGCTTTTGCAGCGAAACCGCCGGACGCACTAGTCAATCCCCATCAGCACCCATGAAACCGTTAACTCCCTACCTATTGGCCGCAGCCTTGTGCGCGGCGAACGTCTCCTTACCAAGGGCTAAGGCCGACGAACCGGTTAAGATCGGCGTCTCCATTCCCTCTGCCGATCATGGATGGACCGGCGGCATCAACTACTTTGCGCAGGAGGCCAAGAAGCGGATTGAATCGTTGTACAAGAACGTGCAGGTCTCGGTGGTCACTGCCACCAGTGCCAGTGATCAGGCCAACAGCCTGGAAGATCTCGTGGCTACCCAGCAGATCAAAGCCCTTGTCATCCTACCCTATGAATCGGCTCCGCTGACCGACCCGGTGCGTCAGGTCAAGAACAAGGGAGTTTTTGTGACGATCGTTGACCGCGCCCTTACCGACCCTTCCATTCAGGACCTTTACGTCGCCGGGGATAATCCCGGGATGGGCAAGATCGCGGCCGAGTTTTTCATCAAGAAGCTGGGGGGCAAAGGCAACATGGTCGTCCTGCGAGGACTGCCAACCGTGATCGACAACCAGCGCTTTGATGCGTTCATGGACACGATTAAAGGCAGCCAGGTAAAAGTGCTGGACTCCAAGTACGCCAATTGGAACCGTGACGACGGGTTTAAAGTCATGCAGGATTTTCTTACCCGTTTTCCTAAAATCGACGGGGTATGGGCCCAGGACGATGACATTGCGCTGGGTGTTCTGGACGCCATGCGCCAGGTCGGCCGGGACAAAGAGATGGTCGTGGTGGGCGGGGCGGGCATGAAACAGATGGTCAAGCGGGTGATGGACAAAGATGCGCAGACACCCGTTGACGTGATTTACTCACCGAGCATGATCGCGACGGCCATCGAAGTCACGGCCTTGCATTTCGCGGCGAAACTCCCGATCAATGGCCGGTACATCCTGGATTCTCCGTTGGTCACACCGGAAAACGCCGCCCAGTATTACTTCCCGAATTCGCCCTTCTGATTGATGAGTAATTGTACCCATTGTATCGATGCGATGAATTGTAACAATGGGGGCAGTGGCATTCGTGACTTAAAGGATTAGGGCCAGTTTATGAATTGCATCAATTCAACTGCTTCAATTGGCCGCATTGATACAATTCATGCCATTGCTACAATTTCCCCATCAGAGGCGTTTGCGCCGGCGCTTTAACTCGGTTGCAAATTCGTTGCGGGCTGCGTCGACCAGGCGGCGCAGCCCGTCGGCGCCGATGCATTCTGCTCCGAAGGT
Source organism: Chthoniobacterales bacterium (assembly GCA_036401335.1). Classification (GTDB taxonomy): domain Bacteria; phylum Verrucomicrobiota; class Verrucomicrobiia; order Chthoniobacterales; family JAFAMB01; genus DASWVC01. The sequence continues at coordinate 40,972 of DASWVC010000231.1, read as the reverse complement.
GATCGCGGTCTGCTGCTCCAGCAGGTCGGACGTTGCTACGGTGATGGAATACGTCGCGGCGTATTTTGCGCAGAGGCGCTCGACAATGTCGTCCGCGGTACGGCTCAGGTCCGAGTAAAAAACCTGGATTCCGCCCGGTTCGCTTACCTCGGAGACGGTGGCGCCTTTTCCGTCGAAGACGAGCACCACGTGAATACCGGAAATGTCCTGGTACTCCGTCAGGAGCCGGATCAATTTTTCGCGGGCTGTCCCTGTCCTGAGGTCGTGCAGGCTGCGCAACTCCGGCCAGGCGAAGATGATGCTGTGCCCGTCAACGATCAGGAATCTTTCTGCCATGAGGCTTTCAGGAAGTCCGCAGGCCCCTCAGGAGATCCAGCCATCCGCAGGCCGCTTCTTTATTCCCGGGTGCTTTTCGCCGCGCGGTTTGGGACCTCGTAAATCCTTAGTTCCTCCGGAATGGGGGCGATCCATTTTTCCCATTCCAAGTCGAACCAGGGCGACCGGTTGGCATAAAACGGGTAGGATCGTTCCGGCACGGCTGGCCGGTACCGCCAATGTTTGTAGGACCATAACCAGCATTCCGGATGTTCAGCGATCACCGGTTCAAAACGGTTCCAGCATTCCTGGGCCACCTCTCGCAAGGGAACGCCGGGCCGGTGGAGCACCGGTTCAAGGAGGCGTACCTCGTAGGTGCCGTCCGGTTGCGGCACCGAAACGAAGGGAATAATGGGCGCCTCCGTCCGGTCGTGGAGGGCGGCATGCATGATGGTTGTCCACGTCCATAGGCCGAACGCACGCACCAACACGCCCGGCTCATCCATTCGTAAGGTCAGGTCACTGAGCAGGCCGACCCTGCCGCCTTTCTTTAAAGCCTTGTAGAAACGCACCACGGAATTTTCCTGGGTGATCGTCCGGTGTCCCGTGTGCTCACGCAGGCGCTGAAAAACGGGGGTCAGCAGGTCGTTCCGGAACCGTTGGGTAAGTTCAATGCCTGGGTAGCCTTCGAACGCGAACACCCCGCTGCCCCATTCGAAATTACCGAAATGAACGCTCAGACAGATTGTGCCGTGCCGTCCCAGGACCTCCTTGGCCGCGGGGGTACCGACCAGTCTGGCGTAAGTTCGGAAGTTTTGCGGGTTCAGCCGTGGGCTCCAGAAGAGCTCGAGGAAGCTCCGAGCCAACCTTTGCACGGATTGGCGGGCGATGCGGCGCCGTTCCGCAGGTTGGTACCGATCGCCGAAAGCTGCTTCCAGGTTGGCCACGGCCACGCGGAGGCCGCGCCGGTCGATGGCACAGAAGAGGGCGCCGGCGAAATCAGCGGCCCGGTGCAGCCAGGGAAGGGGCAGGCAGGGAACCGCCACGGCAAACCCATTAAGGCCAAGCCACTCCAAGCGGTAACGGAGTTTCCGGGACCAGGTCATCCGGGCTGGCCGTCGTGGCGGGGGCCGCATCGGCCGGCTGTTCCCGGAAACAGGCGGGGTTGACGACGGCGAAGGCGGCGGGGCAGGTTGGTCCATCCGTTCAGGACTAATTCATGCCCGGGAATGCGGGGGGGAGGGCTTGGTTGCCGGTGAGCGACGCCACAGGGTAGGCGCAATAGTCAGCGGCGTAAAAGGCGCCCGGGCGGTGGTTGCCGGACCACCCGACGCCGCCGAAGGGAGCGGCGCTGCTCGCCCCGGTCGTCGGCCGGTTCCAGTTGACGATGCCGGCGCGAAGGTGCTGCCGGAACGTCGCAAAGTCTTCTGCCGTCCCTCCGATCAAGCCGGCTGCGAGTCCATACCGGGTCCGGTTGGCTTCGTCGAGGGCTGCGTTGAAATTATGGACTCGGATAACCTGGAGCAATGGCCCGAAGATTTCTTCGTCAGGACGGTCGGGCAGGTTCGTCACATCGATGATGCCAGGGGAAAGAAACGGCAAACCGGTCCCGGCCGGACGCACCGCCACCAACGCCGAAGCGCCTGCACGGATAAAATCCTCCTGAAACTGGAGCACCCGTTCCGCTGCACTCCGATGAATGACCGGGCCCATAAAGGGATCATCGGCGGGAAAACCGACCTGCAGGCTCCGGGTCAATTTGCACAAGGGCTCAAGGTCAGGGTCGCCAACGACAATCAGGCGCCGGGTGCACGTGCAGCGTTGGCCGGCACTGAGGAAGGCAGACACCGCAATGGTTCTGGCCGCGGCTCCGTCCACGTTTGGACCAAGCACCACCATGGGGTTGTTGCCGCCCATCTCCAAAGCGAGGATCACATCCGGCTTTCCGGCAAACCGGCGGTGAATGGCCCGGCCGGCAGCTGCGCTGCCAGTGAAGAACACGCCGCGCAACGCCGGGTGATCCAGGATCTCCTCAGCCGTTGCCAGCCCGCCCGGCAGCACGGTCAACACGCCCGCCGGCAGTCCGGCTTTCCGCCAAAGGTCACCCATGCAAATGCCAACCGCGGGTGCAAATTCGCTTGGCTTGAACAGGACGGCGTTGCCGGCGAGAACGGCAGGCACGATGTGCCCATTCGGCAGGTGACCGGGAAAGTTAAATGGCCCAAGCACCGCCACGATGCCATGCGGCGCATGGGTAAGCTCGGAAACGGCATCCCCTGCCGGTTTCGCTTCGGTGCCGGTCCGTTGAAGGTACGCTTCCGCGCTCAACGCCACCTTCCGAACCATGGCGTCGACTTCTTGCCGCGCTTCCCAACGCGGCTTGCCGACCTCGTCGCTGATCAGCGCCGCAACGTGCTCCCTGTTGCTGGCAAGCAGGTTCGCGAAACCCTCGGCAACGCTGCGGCGGGCCTGGAAGCCCTGGCCGGCCCAGGCTGGTTGCGCTTCCACGGCGGCCGCATAGGCTTTTGCCACTTCCTCCGGGCCGGCAGCTTGAAAGGTGCCGATCACCTGGCCAGTCGCCGGGTTAATCGACGTAAACGGCTCGCCGGAACGGGCGAGGCGGCGGCCGGCAACCGGTTGGTCAAGCATCCGGCAAGCACGCTCGGGCCGGCAATGGAGTCAAGCAAAGCCCCAGGGATTGAGCCGGGAACGTCATTGCCGCCCGGGCCGGCCCCGGCCTTTTCCGGCAGCGCCTTCCGGTTGGCTCCAGAATATTATCTTGCAAAGACGGGCCTGGCCGTGGAATTACACACCGGGTTGTATGATAAGTCTGCGCCTTCGAGCTTTGGTTTGTGGAATGGTTGCGGGAACGGCTTTTCTCACCGGTTGTTCCAACCTTGAGACCTCGCTTACGAGCGGTAAAAATTACACGGTGGTTGCTTACAAACCGCACGATCCGGATGCCGTTCGGGTAAAGGTTTCGCTTCAAAATGAAATGGTTTACGTCATGGAAGGAAACCGGCCGTTGCTGGTGACCCCGACCACGATCGGCAAGGCCGGTGCGGTCACGCCGACGGGAACTTTCCACGTGACGGACAAGATCAGGAACAAACGTTCCAATACGTACGGCTTCTGGGCCAGGGGCAACGAGATCCGCGCCGGCACCAGCAATCATGCCCCAGGTTCAGGCTACCATTACGTCGGCTACCCTATGGCGTACTGGGTCGAATTCAAACCTGCTTACGGTTTTCATCAAGGGGCGGTCTGGCCCATCCCCCATTCGCACGGCTGCCTCCGGCTCCACCCGAACGCTGCCCCGAAATTTTTTGCCCTGGTCCATGGCGGTACCCCCGTTAACATTGCCCAGCGCCAACCGGAAGACGCCACCATCGGTCGCAACGTGAGGCGCCCTCAGGACTACAAAGATCCGGATCCACCGGCCAGCTACATGATTTCTAGCCGTTTCTTCGCCCCTCCGTCGGGACCACTCCTGGTGGACCAATAACCTGGTGCTGACTCCGGCATTCCAGGCTACCTTCCTACGATGTCTAGCCAATCGGCACCTGCTCCGCCCCGCAGAAAAATCAACCTGCGCACGCCTGATGTCATGGCCAAGGTGCAGGAGCAGGTTGAGTCTCATTACCGGAGTGCGGTGGTTGAGCGCATCCGGGCCAACGGCGGTATCCTGTCGGTTCGCGATACCACCGTTCGCCTCGCCAAACAATTCGGCTTTTGTTACGGCGTGGAACGCGCGATTGACTTGGCCTACGCTGCGCGCAAGGTATTTCAGGACAAGCGGGTCTTCATTTTGGGCGAGATCATTCACAACCCCGCCGTCAACGAGCAGATTGCGGCCATGGGCATCAAAAACCTGATTGGCCCGCACAAAGAAGCTGAAGTCCATGACCTGACGGCGGATGACATTGTCATTGTGCCGGCGTTCGGCACTGACCTGGAAACCCTGGCCCGCATCAACGCGCGGGGATGCCAGATCGTGGACACCACCTGTGGCGATGTCATGAGCGTCTGGAAACGGGTTCGGCAGAATGCCGCCGAGGAAGTCACCTCCATCATCCATGGCAAGGCGGAGCACGAGGAAACCAAGGCCACTGCTTCCCGCGCTCTTGGGCTTGATCGCGGCCATTACCTGATCGTGCTCACCCTGGCGGACGTGGATTACGTGTGCGACTACATCCGGTACGGCGGCAATCCGGCGGAGTTTCTGGCCAAATTTGCCAATGCCCATTCTCCGGGGTTTAACCCGGACCTTCACCTCAAAGCGGTGGGCGTCGCTAACCAGACCACCATGCTTCGAGGCGAAACCGAAGAAGTTCAGCGACGCATCAAGGCAGCCATTGTCGACCGTGACGGTACCGCCGGTGCGGCCAGGAGTTTCCGGTTTTTCGACACCATTTGCGGCGCTACCCAGGAACGGCAGGACGCCTTGAGCGCATTGCTGAGCGAACGGATGGACCTGCTGCTCGTGGTGGGAGGCTACAACAGCTCGAATACCTCTCACCTCGCGGAGATGGGTGAAGCTGAACTGCCGACGTATTTTGTGCGGGGCGCCGACAAACTTGAAAGCGCAGACCGGATCACCCACTACAGTTTGGACGAGAAAGCAGAGATCATCACGGAACATTGGCTTCCGGCAGGGCCGGTGACGGTCGGTATCACCGCCGGTGCGTCCTGTCCAAATAACCTCATCGAGGAGACGATCTTGCGCGTTTACGAGTTGCGGGGCATTCCTTTTACTGAGGTGCTGGCCGCCTGAGATTGGTTGAGCGTGACTTCGTTTCGGGCTGCGCTCGGGGAGTTTACCTGCCTCACTCAGGGCGAAGGTTCGGGTGCAGGCATTGGGCCACAGCGCCTGCTATGGCTGCCACTGATCGGATTAGTTGCAGCCCTGGCAACCCTTGCCATCTACCTGCCGCTGTCCTGGTTTTACTTGCCGGCCGAACCTGCTGCCGTGCTAGGGTTGATGACGGTCAGCTGCTTGCGGGGCTTTAAGGCCGAGGCAGCCTTCGGGCATTTGGCTGATCATGTCTTTGGGGTTTCCGGTCCGCTTCGCCAGGAATCCATGCCGGCGGCCCCCGGGGTGACCACGCTTTGCGGCGCTTTCCTGCTGCGTTTCACCATCCTTCGTTTTTTCTTTCTGCCTGATTCGGCCCGGCTCTTGGCCTTTGGCGTGATAGCAGGTTTTCTGGCGCCCATGTTTGCCCGGAAAGGCGGTTCTACCGGCGCCCATGCCCTTGGCCTGATCGCGTTGGCCGCAACGGCCGCCTTGTGCGTGGGTGCCCGCTCACCGGTGCCCGGCTTCCCCCGGTTCCTGCCGGGACCGGTCTTTTGTACGGGGTTAGTGTACCTCGCCAGCCGCCTTATCTACCGAATCGACGGGGCGGAACCGTGGGTGAGCGCGGCCAGCTACCCGGCAGAACTGGTCGGTTACACCACTTTTCTGCTGGTGCGCTACCATTTCCTTGGGTGACCGCGACGGTCTGGCCCTGGGTGGGCGCACGTCGAACGCCCGCGTAAACGGTTCGGAAATCACTCGTTCGGTTAACCAGGCCGGTTTTCTCTCGCCATGTCCCGGCCGCTGCGAGAGGATCGGCAACGTGATGACTTGTTCACGGCCGACCTACCCATGGTAATGCGGTTACGCTCCTACGTTACCGAACGGCCGCTTTGAGTCTGCCGCCAAAGCCTTGCCACACCATTCATGCCGACCTACACACAAGCACATAGGCCATTGGCGGTTACGACGCCGCTCGGCAAAGACCTCCTGCTCCTGACTGGTTTGCGCGGCTGCGAGGCCGTCTCGCAACTCTTCAATTTTCAACTCGATCTCCTGGCCGAAGCGAAGAGCGAGGTCCGCTTCGATCGCCTCTTGGGCCAGAACGTGACGGTGGAGATGCGTTTGGCTAACGGGGAGAAACGCTATTTTAACGGGTTGATCAAACGGTTTACCCAGGGTGCCCGGGACGAGGCGTTCGTGCATTTCCGTGCCGAACTGGTTCCCCAGTTCTGGCTGCTGACGAAAAAGGTCCGGAGCCGCACCTTCCAGCACCTATCGGTGCCGGACATCCTCCGGCAGGTACTCTCGGGCTTGGACGTCGCCTACGAAATCCTGGGAACCTACTACCCACGGGATTATTGCGTTCAGTACCGCGAGTCCGACTTCAGTTTCGTGAGCCGGTTGCTGGAGGAGGAAGGCATTTATTACTTCTTCAAGCACGGCGAGGCCAGTCACCAGATGGTCATGACGGACGCCCCCATTCAGCATCCGACCGTCCCCGGACAAAGCACGGTCATTTACGAGGAAGTATCCGGCGGCGCGCGGAAAGAGCTGCGGATTACCACCTGGGAAAAAAGCCAGGAACTCCGCTCCGGTGAGTGCACGCTTCGGGACCACAGCTTCGAGATCCCGGGCAATCACCTCGAAACGAGGGAAAAAACCATGCACACCGTGGCGGCAGGCGAGGTGACTCACCAGCTCAATGTCGGCGGCAACGACCGGCTCGAAATCTACGACTACCCCGGAGGTTACGCCCAACGCTTCGACGGTGTGGATCGCAACGGCGCGGCCCGGCCGCAGGATCTGAACGGCGTCTTCCCAGATGGCGAAAGGACGGTTCGCGTTCGCATGGAGGAGGAAGCAGCCGTCAGCCTGGAGATCGGGGGAACAAGCAACTGCGGCCATTTCGTTGCCGGCCACCAGTTCACGTTGGAACGGCATTTTAACGCAAACGACCGGTACCTCCTCACCCGTGTCGAACACGTTGCCTGCCTTGAAGGTAATTACCGCAGCAACCAGGCAACGGCCTTTACCTATCACAACGGTTTTACGTGCATCCCGGTTGCCCTCCCTTACCGGCCGCCGCGTGTGACGCACAAACCGGTGATTTCCGGTGTTCAGACGGCGACCGTGACCGGCCCTCCGGGCGAGGAACTTTTCTGCGACAAGTACGGCCGGGTGAAAGTGCAGTTTCATTGGGACCGGGAAGGGAAAAAGGACGCCGACAGCTCCTGCTGGGTGCGGGTCGCCCAGGTGTGGGCTGGCAAGGGGTGGGGCGCATTTTTCTGGCCCCGCACCGGCCATGAGGTGGTGGTCGCATTCGAGGAGGGCGATCCGGACCAGCCGTTGATCGTCGGCAGCGTTTACAACGCCGAGAACATGCCGCCGTATGAGCTTCCCGCAAAAAAAATCCTCACTGGCTTGAAGTCGGCGAGCCACAAAGGCATCTCGTCAAAAAATTTTAACGGAATCGTCTTCAATGATCAGAAGGGTCATGAACACCTCGCGTTGCACTCGGAGCACAACCTCAGCTTAAACTCGGAGTACGACAAAATGATTCATGCAGGCCGCCACCGGGGGGAGCGGGTAGCAGGCACCTCGGTCATGACCGTCGGAAGCATTCCTATGGGTGGCGGAAGCGGGGGGGGCAATGGCAGCGGCATGGATGCCGGGAACACGATCCCGAGCCCGAGCCCGATCAACGAAGCTCCCGGCCTGAACGCGGTGATGGTGTTCGGTGAAAACATGCAGGCCTGCATCGGCCTTAACCACCAGCTTGCCATCGGGAACAACCACCAGATCTGCATCAATCCGTTCGGCTTGCTCGCGGGCATCCCCGGGATTCCGGTGCCGGGCGTGGTAACCGGCCTCATGGGAGCCGGGATGGGTGGCAACGTCCAACTGACCTTTGGCGCGAGTGCAGCCGTTACAGTGGGTCAAGCGTTCGAAATCAACCTTGGCAAGGATAAAATCTCGATCGATGCGGGATACAAACAGCACGTTGTAACCGTGACGCTGTGCGGTGTCCTGGCTGCTGCGGCGATCCTCTATGCGATCGGCTACGGGTTAAAAAATAAAAAGAACCAGTACCTGGCCTGTGGAAAATTCACGATTGCTTATCAGGCGGTGGTCGACGCGATCCTGGCCGCAATCCTGGTCGCCGAAAACGTGATGAAAGAGGCGGAGGACACCCGCGTCTTCGCGCTGAACACCTTGTACGGGGTGAAGCCCAACCCGGAGCCGGATGCTACCGCCGCGACGCCGGGAGGATGGGTCGCAGGTTGCGCGGCTGGTCTGGAGTTATTGGGCGCCATCCTGGTCCCGCTCGTCCTCGCCGGTGAAGATTCTGACGTGAAGCAGCAGGAGGACAGCGCAGCGCAGAGTTCCAGTGCCGCCCCAGCGGGCGGCGGCAGCGGTGGGGGTGCGGATGACGGCGATGATCAACATTCCGTTGCCGGGATCTATACCGTCACCGCAAGTGGTGTGGAAATCATCAGCCGAACTCCGTTGCCTCCAGCGGAGCCCGGTAAAAGTGTCATCACGCTGCTGGCCACCGGCGAAACCGTTGCCGGCGTGGGCCCGGGTGGGATGGTGGAGGTGCGCGGGAACTCAGGTGTACGGATCACCGCCGGGCCGCCAATCGGGATTTCTCCGCTGACGAGCCCGCCGGTTTCAGACGGCTCGACCAATGGAGTCGAAATCATCGTTGGGCAAGCTCAAAACGTCACGATTCAGCGTGGTGTTTTTCCAGGCTCCCTCAACCAGAAGATCGAGCTGACGCCGGACGGCATTACGATCGATGCCGGGATGGACGGTGCCGTGACGATCAAGGCCGGAGTGAATTCAATTACCATTGACGCCATCCAGGGCATTACCATTCAGGGATTGCCTTTCGTCAAGGTGAACTAAATTCAAGTTTCAACGCGACGTGGACATGAGCCAGGAACCGTTGGTCAAGGTCAAAGCTGAGTCAGCTGCCGAGGTGTGCGCACATTTCGACCTGACGAGAGAATCGCGGGCACTGCTCCGTGAGGCAATGCCGCCGCGAGAATTGATCGGCGCTTTTTTGAAGAACAAACATTACCTTGCCGCGATCGATTTCATGGCCCATGCGTTGCCAGCGCGTGAAGCGATCTGGTGGGGTTGCCTCTGCCTGCAGCACGCCTGCGGTGACCGCCTTTCCCAAAGCGAGAAGGCGGCCGGCAAAGCCGCCGTGCAATGGATTTTCGAACCGACGGAAGAAAAGCGGGTTGCGGCCAAGACGCCCGCCGAACTGGCCGGACCGGTTTCCCCGGCGGGTGCGTTGGCTTCGGCGGCGCACCAGGCCGAAGACGGCCCGTCCGGGGCAGCGTTTGCGTCGGCGAAGGCCGTCGCCGGTGCGGTCAAACTCGCATCCTCCAAGGTGGACGCGATCAAGATCGTGGACACGCAGCGATTGTTCGTGGAACTGGGCATCGAGGTAGCGAAAGGCCGGTTTGGGTGGCCGGCCACCAGGAACAAGGTTCCAATCTGCAAATGAAAGAAATCGAGGATTAAGGCATGGGACAACCAGCTGCCCGTGTGGGGGATTTGCATGTGTGCCCGATGGTGACGGGAGTTGTGCCGCATGTAGGCGGACCGATTCTTCCACCGGGTTGCCCGACGGTGCTGATCGGTAGCCAGCCAGCCGCCCGGGTTGGGGATATGGCGGTTTGCGCTGGTGGACCTGACGTTATCGCGATGGGTTCATTCACGGTCCTGATCGGCGGCCAGCCGGCGGCCCGGATGGGCGATCTCACGGCCCATGGCGGGTCGATCGCCATGGGATTTCCAATGGTCCTGATCGGTCCGTGAAATCGAGGAAGGCAACCCCGAAGGATTCACGCAGCAAACGCAACCATGGTCATTCCTTATGAGAGGCAATTAGACGCTCAGACCAGCCGGATGTGCGGCGCGGCATGTCTGAGCATGGTGTACCGTTCCTTCGGCAAGGAAGTTTCGCAACTCGAGGTCTGGGGCGGAATTGCCAAGCCAAACCGGTTCGGCAGCCTGGCTTCGACCACCCATCTGATGGCCCGCGACGCTTTCAACCGAGGCTTTCGGGCATTGGCCGTCCAGGTGACGCATCCCCTCCAGTCGTTGCGACTTTGCCGCGACCTGGGCATTCGGGCGATTGTGAACCATCGCCTCAAGCCCGAGGCACCCACCGGCCATTACGCGGTTTTCGTGGAGCTCGACGGGGAAAACGTGGTCCTGCACGATCCGTTTTACGGGCCGTCGCGCCGCCTGCCGCATGCTGAGTTGCTTGAGCTCTGGCAGCCGCGCTTTCCTGACTCTGAAATTGTGGGGTACGTGTTGATCGGCATTGCCGCGCAGGAACCGGCGGTCGCGGCCTGCCCGTTCTGCCGCACCCCCTTTCCCCCTGCCGTCGAGTGCCCGAAGTGCCAGCAACCAGTGGGCCTGGAGCCGGCCGCGCTTCTAGGCTGTATGAACCGTGCCTGCCTGGCCCGGATGTGGAATTACCTCTGCTGCCCTTCCTGCGACTACACCTGGACTTTTAGCCTTGACCCGCCGCCGGCCGCAACGGGTGCAGGCCCCCCCAGGGGTTCGACCCCAGCCGGCCGCTCCCTCCCGTCGGTGACGCTCGCACCGGCAGCCACATTGACTGCAAATGATGCGTTGAACCTTGTTTTTGAGCAGTTGGATAAATTCTGCAGCCACCTCCGGAGCGTGCCGGCCGAAGCCGACCACCCGGAGGTCAAACGGCAACTCGATTTCATCACGGCCAGCAAGGAAAAATTGAAGCTGGTGCAGGCAGAGGAATTCGCTCGTCGCAAGGCCGCGCGGGAGCAGCTGGACGAGCTGATGCAGGCTGCGAAGCAGAACGAGGAGGAAAGTCACCGCCGTACGGTGGAAGAACTTAACGCGCCGTTGCCGTCCTTGGATGGAAACGCCCTGGGCCGGGCCCTTCTGAAAAACCTGGAACTGGGGGACTGAAGGGTCCAAGCGAGCCGCCGTGCCAGAGCAAAGCACCCGCCACGCCGCGCCGGATCAAGCCTGCAACGGTTTCACCTGAAGCCGGGAGCGGTCGGATGGCCCCGGGTTTTCGTGACCCCTTCCACGGTAAAAGCGCCTTCTTTTCATTTCCCTCGGTTTTCTTGAACCAACTGGCCGGGCGAGTGGCGAAGAAGGATTGTCCACCTCAAACGCCCGTTAAGCCGGTACCCTTGTGAAATCTCAATCGAACCCTTCCCATGGCCGGGTCGTTACGACCGAAGCGGCAACCTTCCTGAACCTTTTCCTCGGCTCCATCGGCGCACTGGTGTTTCTGCGCCTGGCCGGCAAAGTCAAAAAGGGCCAGACCGACAGTTTTGACCAGCGGATCCTGGCTTCACTGCGTGACCCGAAAAATCCGGAGCTCCTGAAAGGGCCACCGTGGGTCACGGAGGTAGCCCACGACGTCACGGCACTGGGCAGCGGGGCGAACCTCTCCGTGATCACGGGGATCGTGGTCGGCTACCTTGCGTTGAACCGGCGGTTTCGCGCTGCCGGCTTTTTGATCGCCTCGCTGGGCAGCGGCATGGCCGTGAGCCGACTGCTCAAAGACCTGTTTGTCCGGCCGCGGCCCACGGTCGTGCCGAAGCTCACGCACTTTGATCCGGGAAGCTTCCCCAGCGGCCACTCTATGTTGTCTGCACTGGTTTACCTTACCTTGGGCGGCATCCTGTCGCGCATGGCAGCAAACGCGGCGGCGAAAATCTATTTTCGGACCGTGGCGATCACCCTCGCCATGTCGGTCGGAGTCAGCCGCCTCCTGCTCGGGGTGCATTACCCCACCGACGTTCTCGCCGGTTGGGCGGCCGGTTCGCTTTGGTCGGGCCTTTGCAGCCAGTTGGCCCGCTCGCTTCAACGCCGCGGCACCGTTGAGCGCCCGATCCCGGCCACCGAGACCACGACGACACCCGTGGCGATGGGGGCGTGAACCTCAAAGGCCACAAGCGAAAAAATGGAAGAATGCCAAAAACGGCAGACGCAGAGAAGAACCCTTGATCGTGGCTCCTGCAACATCCGTGGCATTTTTCGGTTCTTCGGCTTGTGGCATTTGCTCCATCCCGTGACGCCGGCATCTTCTTCCCCGCGGTCCGGCCGGGACGCCCGCTTGCACCCTAAAATTCGAGGGTTAAACCGTCTTCGGCGAACAGGGTTGACGTTTGTGGCAGCAGTTCCCGGGCGCGGGCGGCCAAAGTGCTTTTTTGGGGCAAGAAGCGTGAGGCCACGTGCGTTACCAACAACGTCGTGACGGTTTTTCCCCGCAGAAAGGTAAACAGCCGTTCCGGCTCAAAATGCGCGAGTTCGCACAGGAGCAGGTCGACCGGTTGATGCAGCTGCGGCCCAAGGTCTTCCGGGTCGGCGATGTCCCCGGAAACCACCAGGTTGACGTCACCGATGGCAATTCGCAGGCTGAACGCGTGCAGCGGCAACGTGCTCACCGGCCGCAGGTATTCGAGGTGGCGCGTCAGCTCGGGTTGAACCTGCAGGCCGAACCCTGTAAAAACGCGTTGGTCTTCCCAGGCCACGAAATTCATCGCAAACGGCGAGACCGACGGCCCGATGCAGGCAGCTTCAAGCCAGGCCCGTAAGGGTCCGACAAGCTCTCCCGGCATCACCAACGTCAGCGGCTTGCTGCGTTTGAGGATGATGGCGGTTTGGAGCAGCATGGGCAGACCACCGGTGTGGTCCGCATGCCCATGGGTAAGAAACACCGCGTCCAGGGTGCTCGGGTACAGCCCGCGTTCCACCAGGGACCGGCTGCAGGGTTCGCCCGCGTCGATGAGCACCTCCGCGCTTTGAGTCTGCAACCGGCAGGAAGAGTAGCCGAGGCCCGGACTGGGATAACCGGCCGCAGACCCGAGCACCAGAAGTTTTACCATGTCAGTTGCGGCCTTGCCGCCACTCGGCCGCAGGCCCCAACCACAGGCGCATCGGCACCATCTCGGAACGCTGAAAACCGTGCTGCTCAAAAAAGACGAGCGATTCGGGGCTGAGGCAATCGGTCAATAACGTGATCCGCAAAAAGTCTTTCTGCTTCGCAAAATCGAGGGCGAAATGCAGCAACTGACCCCCGAAACCCTGGTGCCGGAAATCCCGGTTCACCACCAGGTCTTCCAAAAGGATCACGAACCCGCCTTCGGCGGTGCTGATGGTGAACAACAGGTTGATCATCCCGATAATCTGGTGGGCGCTCCGGAGCACGAAGATGCGGCCGCGGTTGGGCTGCTCCAGGATCAGCCGCAGGCCACGCATCTGGGTGTTGTAATCGGGCCGGAAATCGCTTTCCCGCGAAAACAGGTCTTTAAGCAGTTCCGTCAACGCGGGAAGGTCCTCCATGGTGGCGGCTTCTATGCGGGTCAGAACATCCATAAACGGTGGCATCATGGCAGATGGCGGGAACTTGGGAAAGGGCATTCTCGCGTCCTGCCTTGCTGGGGGTGTTCTGCGCTTGTGCCTCGGCTGGGGCCGGTATAGGAAGGCGGGCAGGCATGGTTTTTGTCTTCATCGTGGCACTCACTTACCTGCTCGGGTCCATCCCGAGCGGTTACTTGGTGGCCCGGTCGCGAGGCATCGACATTCGTCAGCACGGAAGTAAGAACATCGGCGCAACGAACGTGCTGCGGGTGATGGGCAAAAAGTGGGGGTACCTGGTCTTCGCGTGCGATGCGTTGAAAGGTTTAGCCTCCGTCCGGCTTGCCACGTTCATCGCGGGAGCCGGTCATGTCAGCCTGACCGTGGGCGGGGTTCTCGGAGCGATTGCCTGCATTCTGGGTCATAATTACACCGTGTGGCTCGGGTTCAAGGGTGGCAAGGGCATCGCTACATCCTCGGGCGTGTTGCTCGGGCTTTTCCAACCCTTGGTTCTGCTAAGCACCGTGGTTGTCTGGATTGTTGTCTTTCTGGTGTGCCGCTACGTCTCGCTGGCTTCCATTTGCGCTGCCGCGTGCCTGCCGGTGGCAGTGTTTCTGCTGACGGCGGATTTCACCCGGGATTTCTGGATCCTGTTCGGTTTCGCCCTCTTGATTGCGGCGCTGGCCATCTGGCGTCATCGCGCAAACATCGTGCGCCTGAGCCAGGGCACCGAGTCCCGCTTTTCGCGCAAGCGAGCCGGCTGAAGGTTGCGCTGGCCTGACGTGCTTTTGTTTTCAGCCATGGCACGCATCACCGTTCTTGGCGCTGGAGGATGGGGCACTGCCCTGGCCGCCTTGGCTGTTTCCAAGCGGTCCCCGGTGACCCTCTGGTGCCGGCGCGCTGGCTTGGCCCGGGAGATCGCCCGGGCCCGGCGCAACGAGGCTTACCTGCCTGGCGTGACCCTGCCCGAGGAGCTGGTGGTTACCGATAACCTGAGCTCAGCGGTGGCCGAAGCCAACGTCGTGGTCTGGGCCGTGCCATCGGCCGGGCTGCGGGCCGTGGCCCACCTGGTCTCAGGTGCCGGGACCCTGCCGGCTACGGCAGTGTTCGTATCTGCAGTGAAAGGAATCGAAGCGGGCACCCACCTTCGCATGAGCCAGGTGTTGTCGGAGGTCTTTCCCCGGCAGGCCGTCACAGCCCTTTCCGGTCCCAACCATTCTGAAGAGGTCAGTCGCAACGTCCCGGCGGCCACCGTCCTGGCGGGAGCACCGGACCTCGCCGCCGAGTTGCAGCAACTCCTTTCCACGCCCCACTTCCGCATCTACACGAGCACCGACCTGCCCGGCGTCGAGGTCGGCGGAGCGCTCAAGAATGTGTTTGCCCTTGCGGCCGGCATGAGCGACGGCCTTGGCTTTGGTGATAACTCCAAGGCTGCCTTGACCACCCGCGCCCTGGCTGAAATGGTCCGGCTCGGCACCGTCCTGGGCGGGCGGCGCGACACGTTTTACGGGCTGAGCGGGGCGGGGGACCTGATGGTGACGGCATTCAGCCGGCACAGCCGGAACCGCCGGGTAGGCGAACGGTTGGGCCGTGGCGAGCGCCTCGAGGCCATTGTGGCCGGTATGAACATGGTTGCCGAGGGCATTCCCACGACGCGGGCGGCCCGTGAGTTGGCCAGGGCGCGGGGTGTAGATGCGCCGCTGACGGAGGCCGTTGGAGCAATCCTTTTCGATAACCGCAACGTGATGGAAGTTTTGCAAGACCTGCTGGAACGCAACCTCCGGGCCGAAGATCCGGCTTAGAAGTTATCGAAGCCAATGCACTATCAATTTCATGTAATAACTTTTAATTTGTTCTTGCCCAACCTACCCGCATGAATAAGATCGGCCGCGTTTTGCAGCATAACGAAGTGTGTAACGAATGTTTTCCGGACCGTTTGTTACGATAAAAAATTGCGTTGGGAGTAGAGAGTAGCTGTTTATGAGACAAGGACGTTGGGGGATGCAGGGTCAGCATGAGGCTGGGTTAACGTTGGTTGAATTATTGGTTGTCCTAGCGATTATTGCAACCTTAGCAGGAATTGTGTATCCTGCGATTGTCGATTCCTTTCAAAAAAGTCAGGCAGCGATGGCGGCTCAGCGCATCGATGCCGTGGAGAAAGCAAAGGTGCAGTTCCGTCTGGACCACGCAGATGCCACGACGGCCGCGTTCACGGACTTACAGCCTTACCTGGTTCAACTGGGTCAGCCGATCAAGGACCAGGCTGCGCTCAGCCAGGGAACGGGTGGCACCATCAATCCGGGTGACCTCATCCAAACCGCTTATTTCACGGCTGCGGGTACAAACCAGAAGTTTAATGACCTGCTCACCAGGTTCCATGTGCCGACGACGCCGGGCGTCGAGAGCGATGCGGCCACCGGCTCCAACGGAGTGAACCCGCAGACCACGGTCACTCGCTGAACCGGAAGGTGGCCTGCCATGCCGCGTTACGAAGTGGTAACCCAGGCGCGAAAGCACGCGCCCTACACGCGGAGCTTTGCGGAAGCGCCTTCTCTGCCGGCGCTAAACGGGCAGCTTTTTCATCAGAACCGGCCGGTGGTGCAGGTGCGCGAAGCGACCGTGGGGCGGCCTTCAAACCATCGGGTCCGGCTTCCGCTGCGGGTAAAGCTGGGCTTTTTGGAACAGTTGGAAACGTGCACGTACCTGGGCATGGACGTGCGAACCGCCTTGGGCATCTGCATTGACGGGCTATCGACCAGGAAACGAGCGGCCCGGGAATTGGCCGGGGTTGTCCGGGAACTGCGTACCCAGGTTTCCCGGGGGACGTCGTTTGCCCGTGCCCTTAGTTTGTACCCTGCCGTTTTCGACGAGGTCACGGTCGGTTTGATCGCGGCTGGTGAGGAAGGGGGCACGTTTGCCGATGCGCTCACGAACGTCCGGCGGATCTGGGCTCGCAACGAAGAACTCCGGCACCGCCTGGCCATGATGCTGGTGTACCCGGCGATCGTCCTGATCGCAGCGACCGGCGTGGTCTGGCTGTTAATCACGCGGGTGGTTCCTCAGTTTATCAGCGTGCTGGCGGAAATGAAAGCTGATCTGCCCCTTGCCACGCGGGTGTTGGTTGCCGTGTCGCACGGGGTCACGGGCCACCCGGCAGCAGTCGCCCTCTCGTTGGTCGGGTTGATGGGCGTGACCGCCCGCGTGCCGCCATTCATCAAGCGACACCCAATCCTTCATCGGCTGGCGTGGCGGTTGCCGGTTGCGGGAAGGCTCCTGGGATTATTGGTGCGCGCAAATTTCAGCCGGACCTTCGCCCAGTTGAAGCGTGCCCACGCCAAAACAACCCAGGCCCTGCTGCTTTGCCGCGACCTGAGTTGGAATTACGAATACCGGTCCGCCATTGCCCGCGCCCTGGTTCGGGTTCAACGCGGCGAACCGCTTTCCAGGTCATTAAGCGACGACGTGGAAATCTTTGGTGAGATGATGGTTAACGGCATCCGCTTTATGGAAATGTCCGGTGCCGGCACGGAAGGTCTGGAGCGTCTGACGGAGTTGCTTGAACGGGAGCTTGACGGGTACATCGGCACCTTGCGTCAGGTGCTCGATCCGCTGCTGATTGTGTTGCTGGGGTTGGTGATTGGCGGGATCGTGTTTGCCACGTTCCTTCCTGCGTTACAAATCATGCAAAACATTTAAAACATTCTTTACAAACGTTATCAGAAAACGTTATAAGGTAGTTATCGCATGGCGTATTCCTTAATCCATTTTGTTCGCGCTTTTCCCTTGCGCTATTACCTCGGGGGCGGTTTGTTCCGGAACGGCGAACCGATGGTGGCTGTGGTTCTGGCTGCGGAACAGGTATCGGCCCTGGTGATGTGCGGCCCGCAAGTGTTAGGGTATGAAAAGGGACTGGATAATCTGCCGGACCGGCCGCCCGTTCCTGGATCTGTGCGGGACGTTGGCCCGTCGGTGAGCCGTACCTTTACTGCCAAGTTGCTCGGCCGGTGGCGGGCAAGGGGAGCCGCCCAATACGTGATGCTGCCGGAACTGGCCGTGGGGGATCTGTACTGCAATGCGCACAGTGTCAGCAGCCTGCGGGAAAACGATGCGCAGAGCCTTCTGGAAAGCCTGGCGGAAGATCCTCGCCAAGTCTTTGGTGCCTGGGATGAAATCCGGGAGTTTCGCTGGGCGGTGTTATCGCCTGGGTTGAAGCTTTGCGAGGGTAGCTTTGACGCACGAGAGCGGCAGGTGATGATCGTGGGCCTTCCAGCTGAGTACTGCGACCAGATCGATTCATGGGTGGAACGGCAGCAGGCTTCGCTCGTGGCCATCATTCCTCCGTCGCTTGCGTGCGTAAAATGGTTTCTCACGAACCTTGCTCCCGAATCCGAGCCGTGCGCGTTACTCGTTGAACTTGAGCAAATGACCGTGGTCGCCATCGTTGTTGAACAGCGGATTGTTCTGTTCCGACAGTATGCCGTCGACGACGACGACAACGCGTGGGAAGAATTGGTTGGCCATGCCCAGGGGCTCGGGGTCACCACGCGCCGGGTTTACCTGTGGAGCCTGGGCGGTTCCCGATGCACGGTTCCTGACACGTTCGAGGGGGTGCGCATCACCGCCGGCTTGATGGAACAGGTAACGGACACCGCGGCGGTGTCCAGGCGTCCGAAAGGAGGCGGGACGGCAGAGAAGTCGGCGGCTGCCTGCCTGCTGCGTTGGCTCGTCCGTGATCTTGCATGAAAAACCTGTTTGTTTCGCCGGAACGGGTCCTGGGGCGTGCCTACCGGCACGGCCCGGTTTTTCGACTGGCAGCGGGCGCGTTGATGGCCACGTGCCTCCTGCAGGCGCCGTTTGCCTTAGGGGTTTTCGTCCTTTGGCAACGCCACCAGGAACTCCGGGCGCAGCAAGGGGTGATGCTGGCGCAGTCGCGTGCCTTGCAAGACAACCTTGGGCCCCTGCAGGACGTGAAACGAAAGTTTCAACAGATTGGGGAATGGGAGCCGATTTTCCGGGGTCGTCTGCCCGTCAGTGCGTTACTTAGCGCGATCGAGCAGGCAATCCCTGAAAATGCGGTGTTGGATTCCTTGTCGATCGAGGTGGACCAATTTGAACGGGTGGCGGTCAACGGCGGGATTTACCGTGTGCCCACGAACTACCGCCTGTTTCTGCAGGGAGAAATTCGCGCTGCCGTGGCTGATCCCGTCCAGGCCTTTCATGAAGGCCTGCTCCGGCGTTTGCCTCCGGGCACCGAGGAGATCCGGCGCGAAATGAAGCCTGACCACGCCAACGGACTTTCCTCGTTCAGCCTGCAGTACGCGTTCAAGCCGAACGGCAATTACCACGGGTTGGGCCTTAACCGCACGGCCGACCCCGATCCTCTTTAAGGGTTTTTGAGATGCACCAAACCTTCACTTTTGTGGCCGTCGTGATCGCCCTGATGGGCAGTGTTCTTTTAGGCGAAGTTTACCTTCTCAAGCAGGGCCAATCCGCCGTGGCGACCTTTGAACGGGCAAATGCCGGTTTGGAGCAGGGGAACCAACGCCTCAGCCGGGAGATTTCAGCGCTGAAGGGCAATCGGTCGCGCATCGATGCGCTTTACCTTCGGTTGAAGGATGCCATGTACCACCGTCAAACTTCCTCGGGGTCGCCCGGACTGATGCCGGGTCATGCGTTGAAGGATGAGGCGACAGACCCGGAACCGGACGGCATTCGACATTTTCGCGACAGCGGCGTGATCGCCCAGCTTGCCCGGACGAACCCGGGTGAGATGGCCCTCACATATGAAGCCGGTGTTTCCCGGTTGGAATTGCATCGGTTGGTTCCGCTGCTGGCGGAACAGGAGAACTCAAACCCTTTTCTGTTTATTGACCGTTTGAGCCTGAGCCGGCCAAACGGCGTGCCAGCTTTTTCACCCGAGCCCACTTACCTTGAAGCGCGTTTTACCGCGCGGCTGCTGATCACCAAGTAAGCAGTCCGCCCAGATCTATACCCATCATTATGAGGCGGTCGCCTTTTCTCTGCTTGTGCCTTGTGTGCCTGTTTCCGGTGGGAAGGGGGCTTGCCTTCGACGCGTTTCAACTGCCGGAACCTGTTGTGTTCCATTACGACCCCAGCTCGCGGGATCCCTTCATCAGCGCGGCCGCCGCGCACACCCTGGTAACCGGTGAACCGCAGGTGACCGGCGTGGTTTCAGCGAGAATCCTGGAACGCTACCTGCAGATGCTTTCGCGCCTGGTGCGCGATGAACTCTTCGTGGAAGGCCTTAGCACCGGCGACGGGGATAAATCCGTGGCCCTCATCAACGGGGTTGAGTTCCATTCAGGCGATCGCATTCCTGTGCCCGTCCCAGTTGACCAGATAGATCAACTCGAGGCGCTCGCCCACTCCTACGGTTTGCCGCTGAGCCGGTTGTCGCAACCCTCCGAGGCCGTGCTGGTCCAGGTCGGTCAGATCAAGCCTGACGGCGTTTGCCTGGTCCTACCCGGATTCAAGTCCACGTTGTGTGAGATTGCTTTTGCCGGAGACGAAACTCCCAACCCCATTCAACTCGAACGCAAGCGCACCCATCCTTAAACCAATGTTTCGTTGTGCCTTGTTGCTTCTGGCCGGCATGGGCCTGGTGTTTGGGCCAAGCGCTCCCGGCCAAGATGCCACCCAAGCGTTGCCGTCAGCCGTTCCGGCGAACCCGGAGGCGAGTCCGGCCCCTTCTCCGGAAACCGCTTCGCACGATGGGGTGGTCGACGAGATCGAGCGTTTGCTGCGGGAACGCGAGAACGCGCAAGCAGCAGCGGCCACACAGTTGCAACCGAGCCAGGCTCGGACCCATCGTTTCACAAACCAACCGCTTTCGCGCGTGTTGCGCATCCTGGCTGAACAGGCGGAAGTCAACTACATCGAACCGAACTTTACCAACGAGGAACACATCTCAGTCACCCTGACTAACCTGACTCCCCTGCAAGCCTTTTATGAAATCGCTGAGTCCCGTGGTTTTCAGGTCGTAGCGGACGGTCAAAAGTTTACGCTTCGCCGCTCGGACGTGGAGTCGCCTGGTTTTTACGTTACCCGGCGCTACCCCATCCGGCATCAACCCGCAGAATTTCTCCTGCAAGCCACCGCGAATTTCCTGGGAATCAAACTGGCCGCAGCTGCGGACCAGTTTCCGGCTTACCCCAAACCGGCCAATACCAACGTGACGCCGGACGCCTTCGCCAATGGCGGAGGGGCGGGAACGGGCACGGACCAGAGCCGTCCTCGTTTTCAGCCCGGCATTCCTTTTGATTCGCCGTTGTCAGTTGGCGGGTTTGATCGTGAGAACCAGAGTGCCATTTCGATCGAACGAAGCAGCAACGCTTTTATCATCCGTGCCACTCCGGAACAACAGGAAGCGGTAGCCGTCGAAATCGCGCGCCTTGACCGTCGTGAAGAACAGATTTTGATCAAGACCTATGTGGTGGAGGTAACAGATAATAACTCGATCGGGGGCGGTGTTGATTGGTCCCAGACCCTCGGCATCTCGCCGGGGCAAGGTGCAAAATTTTCGATCACGGGAAACATCGGTGCTCAATCGGGTCAAAGCATCGTGGGCCAGCTGACCCCGGGGTCATTCTTTACGAACGGGCTGGTCCTGAACCTGTCGGACGTGCAAGTCGTTCTGCGCGCGTTGCGGCAGCAGGGCCGCGTAAAAAGCAATAACTCGCCCATGACGGTGGCGAAAAGCGGAATGCCCGTCACCATTCGGTCGGACACCAAACAGACGATTTTTCTTCAGACTCCCGGGAGTAACAACTACGGCCCGAGCACGACGCCGTACACGTTTACGACCGGGTTGACCTTGGACGTGGTTGCCAGGATCCTCGACGGCGGCCTGGTTGACCTCAACCTTAACCCAACCCTTTCCTCGGTTGCGGGCACCAGTGACGCCCAACCGGGCACCACCACGCAGGTGCCGATCATCTCCACCCGGAGCACGACCGCCAATGTAACCGTTCGAAGCGGTCAGGCGGCCGTTATCGGTGGCATCCTGCAGGATGCGGCTAACTTCAACGAGAATGGCGTGCCGGGCCTCTCGCGCATCCCGGTGGTCGGGTACCTTTTTAAAACCCACACCCGATCGAATCAGCGCACCAACCTGATTGTGATTGTTTCCCCCAGCATCGTGCCGGCCGCCCTGCGCCGAACGGACCGACTCGGTGAGGGCGAACGCGACATTCTCAGCGGGTCGGACGACCTGCCCGGCGAACCGGTGCCGCTGCCGTTGGAGGGTTCTGACAAACAGCTCGACCGGGCTGCCCGCGGCCGAAATTTTCGATGAAACGGCTTGAGCAGGCATTTTCTCTGGTTGAAGTGCTGGCGGCATTGTCCGTGCTGACCATCGGGGCATTGGCGACGACCTCGGTGTGGCGATTGGCCGATTACCAGGCGTTCGTGACAAGGTTGGACGACCGGGCTGCAAGGCTTTTGCGAGAATGTTATGAGCGTGAAACGTTTTCCCCGACAGCCTACAAGCCGTTTGACCGCGACGGCAACCCTGCCGGTGAGACCCTTACCCAGGGGTATTTGTACCATCCCTGGAACAAGGCCTCAGCGTTGGATTCCAGCCCGAGAAATTATGCCGACGACGTGCCTTACACCATTAGCTTAAGTCCGGACCGGACCAGGCTGGTTCTGCAATACGTGTTGAACCACTCTGGAACCACCGAAGCGCGGCAGGTCACTCGTGCCATTGATTTCCTGCCCGGGGGAGAAGAATGGTGAATCCTGCCAGGAACGGAAACGAACCGGGTTGGGCCGGCCAAGCCGGATTTAGTCTCGTTGAGATGCTGGCTGCACTTCTGGGAGTGGTCGTGGTGTTCGGGGCGGCTACCGGGTTCATGCTCACGGCGTTTCTTCGCCAAAGAGCGGTCTTGCAAGCAACGCACCTTGAGGCGCTGCACAGCAACTTTGCCTTGACGATCGCCCAGGCAGTGAAAGTGGCCGACCGTTTCCGCCTCTACCCCGATCGGGCGACTTACCTGAGTTCTCCGGAAAGCCTTGGCACCGCTCGGGGGAATCTGCTGGTTTGCTGGGCCAGAGTGGAATCCGGGTCGACGGTAGAGGCCGATTTCGAATTCACGGGAGGTGAATTGGTTGGCCATCGAACAGCCCCGAACGGCATTGTTTCCATAAACGTCTGCCCTCAGGCCCGGCTAGCTGCCGGAAGCGGGCAAGTGTTCGACCTCAGCCTTGGGTTGGTCCAAGGTCAATGGGAATTGACCACCTCCCAGGATTGGGTGCCTTTCCGGGTTTGTGCCATGCCGCTGATGATGCGTTAGAACCATGCCGCACCACTTGCACCATCGGCCAGGGACGGCTGGTTCCGCCTTGATTTACGTCGTAGCAGCCGTCGGTTTGGCTTCGATGGCTGCCGTGGGCTACTTATCTTTTACAAACTACCACCGTGAGCGGGCCGCGCGTGAGTTGAGCGGCGTCGGCCACGCGATCGACCTGGAGACGCGGGTTTTGCGGGTGAAAGCAGCGGTTCAGGCGGAAGCCGTCGCAGAAGCAAAGGTCGATTTGGCTATGGCCCTGCAGGCGGGCAAGTCCAGCAGCGCGACCCCCACGCACCTGGACCTGCAGCGTGGGGATGGCGAAGGCAATTTGGTGACGCTCGACCGTTTTGCCGACCCCACCGGGGTGCTGGAGCCGCTTTCGCTGCCTGGCGACCCTTTTACCGGAGCTCAGGCCAGGGTCACGCCCCTGAACCTCGATGCCTGGATGGACGCTGAGGTGGCCGGGAACTCGAGGAACATTGACGAACGGCTTGTCGAAAAGCCTGAGATCGATGTCCGGCAGATTCCGTTGTCCGAGTTCACGGTCTTTGCCGCTGCCGGGGCAAATCGTCTCAACGCGCAAAATTTTAATGGAGACATCGGCCGGGTGTTCTTGCGCGGCGACCTTGTGGTTGCCGGTCGGCTCCAGACGCATTACCCCCTTGTTGCCACGGGCGACGTCAGGGTGGCGCCGGAGGGTGCGTTGACCCTGCAGGGGAGCGAGGTGGAGCCGGTCACGGTGCCGGGCGGATTCGACAGCAGCACCGCGGATTTTTTTGGGGATGCGCACAGCCGGTTTGCGTCGGAACTGGTGACACCACAAAGTCTGCCCGTGGAAGCAAACTTGGCGTCATCGGTTTATGGCGGGACCAGCCAGGGTGAGGGATCTGGGGAGGCGTTTAACGTTGAAGCCTTCAGGCAGAACTGCACCGTGCACGTGACGGTCCGGCGCCCATTGGTCGCCAAACCACGCTCGCCGCAAGCTCCTTACGAGCTGGAGGTAACGGGGTTGCAAAACGGCGTCGGCACCCCGTTTCGCGTGGCCGACCACAATGGAGTGGCGGTGGTCGCGGTCAACTACCCGGCGTTTCGCAGCGTGGCCGGGCCATTGGCGGTCAGCATCGAAGTTTACGGGTCAAACGGGTTGGAACGCGCAGCCGAAGTGCTGGTGCGCGGCGGGGAAAGCCTTTCTGGAGATTTCTCTCTGGTGACTCCGCACCCGATCGTGATCTCCGGGAACTTTAACACCCACCCGGTAAACGGGATCATCCCGGCGGCGTCGCTCATTACCGGCCAGGAGGTCAGGGTAGAAAACCCGACGGATGCCATGTGGGCACATTCTGTGTTTGGCGATGCGACTTGAGTTTAGCAATTGCACCGATGGTCGTCCAACCTATCGAAGTGAGCGGCAGCAGGCTTGACCCTGGCCTGGCCGAATTTGAGCAAGTGCTTGTAAAGCACTTTGGTCAGGTAATCGGCCTTGAAGCCAGCCAGCGTGATGAGTGCCTCGGCGGAAGTGTTTCCGTGAACCTGAACGAGCGCCTTAATGCCTGGCAGGAAAAGAGCCCCTTTGAAGTGTACTGCCAGAAATTGGACCTGGATGTGACGCCCTTGTGGAACAAGGTTCTGCGCGAGAACCCAACCCCCGCGTTCAATCCAGGACTGCTTGGACATTCGCCGATGGATGTCTTTATGCCGTTGCTGTGTGCCCCGTTACTCCCTGTGGCCTTTCGTCCGGGCGAGGTTACGGTAGTTTCCTGGGTGCCTGGCCTGGGCCACCTCCTGCAGCACCGTTCGGCCTACGTCCTGAACGCATTTTGGGAAGTGCGACGGATCACCGCACTTTGGTGCGAGCCCGCCCACTTGCGAGAAGTATTGCGGCTGCTCGGCCGCCGGATCAAGGTTCGACCGGATGCAGGCAAAAGGGCGCCGGAGGCCGACAATGGGGGCATACCCTGGGTTGACCTCGATTGCGTGTCGCCGAACGATAAGACCAACCAATGGTTCAGCCCGCTGCTTCAGCGCAAGTACGGGGCGGCGCCGCTTTACCTGGGCAAACGGGTCCTTACGCTGGGCGTGCCGAAACTGCTGGACGCCCGGATAAAGGCCGAAATCGAGGGTTCCCTTCGTCATCGGTACACCGTCCAACAAGTGTTGGTCGACGATGCTGCGCTTCAGCGGTTCATCACTGCTTCAGAAAGCCGCGCCATCAACACCAGCGGGATCGTCCGGTCGATGCTGAACCATGAGCGCTCCAACGTCCTTGGTGCCGAGAATACA
The DNA here is from genome assembly GCA_036401335.1 of Chthoniobacterales bacterium. Taxonomy (GTDB): domain Bacteria; phylum Verrucomicrobiota; class Verrucomicrobiia; order Chthoniobacterales; family JAFAMB01; genus DASWVC01. Next base: position 15,889 of record DASWVC010000231.1, on the reverse strand, counting down.
CTTGAGGTGATTCACGCAGACCACCTTCAGCCATCCTCGACGCAAAGCCGGGATGGCGAACAAGCCGTTATTCGGTTCGTCCATTCAATCATCTACAAAGCAGTCGACATGGCTGCGAGTGACATCATGTTCCAGGAGTTCCCTGAAAGGCTCCGGGTACGGTACAAAGTTGATGGTGATTGGTTTGATGAAAGCGGTGACTTTCCCGGGCATGTCGCCAAGCAAGTAATCTCGCGCGTGAAGGTGATTTCTGGCCTGGAGATCCAATACGTGCGCTTGCCGCAGGACGGCACCTTCCCGATCAGGATCGGGGATCAACGTTACGACTTTCGCGTGAATACCTCCTACCAGGCCCAAGGCCAGCAGGCAGTGCTCCGCTTGCAACGCGACCAACGGCACGTCCGGACCTTGGCCGAACTCGGGATGCCCGGGCGGCACATCCAGGCCGTGTCGGACATCATGAACGGCGACCACGGGCTGCTTATCCTGTGCGGCCCCACGGGTTCGGGAAAAAGCACCACGATCTACAGCATTCTGCGCTCAGTTGACCCGATCAAAAACAACATCCTTACGGCCGAGTCGCCCATTGAGGTGCGCCTGGATCACGTCAGCCAGACTCAGGTCGATGAGGACGGGCCTTACACCTACGCCGCCTGGGCCCGCGGCATCCTGCGGCAGGCGCCTGACGTGGTGATGATGGGCGAGATCCGCGACGAGGCGAGCGTGGAGGCGCTGATGCGCCTTTCCTCCTCTGGGCACCGGGCCATTTCTACGCTGCACACCAACTCCGCGTGCGAAGCGCCGAACCGTTTTTTTCTTTTTCGCGCCCAACCCTTCATGGTGGCCGACAGCCTCAAGTTGGCGCTTTCCCAGCGGCTGGTAAAAAAGGTATGTCCTCGTTGTTACGAGGAGGTGAAGCTGCCCTCGGACGAGCGGCTGGCACGCCTGGGCGTTGAACCGGATTGGCTCGGCCGGACGCCAACGTTGCGCCGTGGCCGCGGCTGCGACTTTTGCCGGAGATCGGGCGTCAGCGGCCGGAAGGCTATCTTCGAAGCCCTCATCATTGATGACGAGGCGCGCGCCGCGATCCAGGATCAGGCCCCAGCCCTGCATTTTCGCCGGTTGATGCAGGCCCGGGGTGAGGCCAGCCTGTTCGAGCAGGCCGTTCGCGAAGCGGCAGCCGGCGTGATCTCGCTGGACGAAGCCTGCAAGTTCCGTGAGGTGACGCACACTTCCGAGCGTCGGTGAGCGCTGATTAACGAAAGGTACGACCAGAGCCAAACCAGGCGGATGCTCGGAGAAGGCATTCATTGCTCGCTAGTAGGCCCTCAATCGGAAAAATCCAGAGATGCGATCCATTTGCTTAGGAAGGAGGGGCTTCACGCGCTCTGTCATTTCCGTCGCCGTATGTTTCGGCGTCAAGTGCGGGGGCGTCGTGGCTTGGCCGGCAAGCGCTTTTGCCCAATCCGTACTGCCGTCCCCTCCCTATCCCGTCGGGATGACACAGGTTGAATTCGTCGACTCAGCCGGCGGCGGCCGACCTCTGGATTTTATGCTGATCTATCCGGCCGCTCCGGATAGAGGCGCTATTCCTTTTAAAATGTTCTTGGCCACCAACCTGCACCTTTTCAAAGACGCGCCGATCGTGGCCGACCGGCTGAAGCATCCGCTCGTCATGTTCTCACATGGGGCAGGCGGCAACGGCTCAGTCTATGCCTGGTTCGGCGAATACCTGGCCTCGCACGGTTATCTCGTTGCTTTGCTTTATCACTACCGAGCAAATACGTATGATTCGAGCGCACTCTACATGCGCAACAGGCTGTGGCAGCGGCCGCACGATATCAGCCTGGACATCACGTACCTGCTCCAGGACAAGGCTTGGGGACCGCACATCGACCGAAATCAGATTGGTGTGGCGGGGCATTCGCAGGGCGGGTTTGCCGCTCTCTGGATCGGTGGGGCCAAGATCAATCCCGACCTGTTTCTGAAGTACCAACGCGGTTGGAAGGACAACCAGGTAGTGCCGGCCTATTTGCGCGAGCAAATGCGCCTTGACGCGGAACCCGCCCGGGACGTGCGCGACGACCGGGTGAAGGCGGCCTTTGCGATGGCTCCTGGTGACATTCAAGGGTTCGGAATGGACGAGGCCGGGCTTCGGCAAATGACGATCCCGGCCTACATCATTGTCGGCGCCGGTGACACCACAACGCCGCCAAAGGAAAACGCCGAGTTTGCCGCGAAATACATCCCGCACGCCCAGCTCGACGTGCTTCCCGGTCAGGTTAACCATGAAATCTTTGACAATGAGTGCGACCAGATTGGGCGGGATAATTATCCCGAGTCCTGCGTCGATGCCCCTGGCGTGGATCGGGCCAAGCTGCACGAGTACATCGGTAACGCCGCGTTAACGTTCTTCGACACGAATTTGGGTGTGCAGCGACAGAGCCCGGACTGATGCGCGCCGGTGCAGGCTGTCAATGTCGATTCGCGCGATCTGTTCGTCCAACGGAGGAGGCCAGTTCCTACGCGCCGAACCAACTTCTCGCGGCGCTCCACAGGGAGTGCACGAAGCAAGACGGCAAAGGGATACAAATTTCTCTGACCCACGCAGCTGAGATCACGAAAGCGGAAACTTAAGACATCGCTCCCCCACTTGGCGAACCGTAGCAAAGACCGATGTCTTGGGAATGACGGCATGCGTCACAGAATTCTGCAAAGCGGCGGCAGTGAGTTCTGGATGCCTGAATTGGAATCCGAAACGCTGGCAATCGTGATGAAGCCTTTGATTTTTGCCCTCTGCGTTGTGATTGTGTTTCGCGGTTTTTGCACGGAGGTGCCTGTCTGGCAGCCAGCGCCGGGACACATGCAGGTGCCGATATGGCCAGGAGTGGTTCCTGATGCGCAGCCTGCCGCTGGGCCCGAGGGTATGAAACCGGTGGAGGACCAACCGGTCGCCGGCAAGCCATGGGTTAGAATCGAAAATGTGTCTCAACCTACCATGACGGTCTATTCGCCCAAGGGCAGGAATACGGGTGCTGCGGTTGTCGTGTTTCCCGGTGGGGGCTATAAGATTCTGGCCATCGACCTGGAAGGGACCGAGGTCGCTGACTGGCTGACGTCGGAGGAAATCACGTGCGTGCTGTTGAAATACCGCGTGCCCTTTTCAGGGCCGTACTGGGACGAGGAACACAATTGCCGCGTGTACCCAGTTGTACCGCGGGCGTTGCAGGACGCGCAGAGGACGGTCAGCTTGGTCCGCTCCCACGCCGCCGAGTGGCGCGTCGACCCGCACAAGGTTGGGGTGCTCGGATTTTCGGCCGGGGGGCACGTGGCGGCGGCGGTGAGCGTGGACGGGGTAAACCAGGCGCTGGTTTACTACATTGCGCTGAAAAATGCCAGAGTTCCCGTGGAGATGCATTTGGGCTGAGGCGCACGAAGTTTCCAGTAACGAGGTGGCCTCGGTTGGTGGAAACGTGGCTGGGAACGATCGGAATGATTTCGGAGTAGGCGCTCTGGGCATCGTGTGCCTCCCAATTGAATCACTGGCACCGCCCATCCGCTGCCGTGACAAATGATTATGGCGCCCAAATTTCCACCAGCCCGGAGTCGATGATTTTTCGATCGCGGGTCAGGATGGGCAGACTTAATGCCCTGGCGGTCGCTACGATCACTCGATCCGCAGGATCGCGATGAAAAGTATCCGGGAGACCTGCGAGTTCGACCGCAATCGCCACCGAGACGGGCGCCATACGGACTACCACCCGCCTGGTTGCGAGTAAAAGCCATCGATCCAACGGCTGATCCAGGGTGAGGCGACCGCAGCTCACGAGGGTCGCAATCTCCCACAAACTGAAATCCGAGAGAAGCGGCCGGGCTTCGAAGTTGAATCCGTCCAACGCCTCCAATTCTGTGGCATCAAGCCTCGATTGATCGCCCGCGTACCAAATCCATGCGTGGGTGTCGAGCAGCGGGGCTTGCATCGCGCATTATCGGTATGCATCGACGTCGTCCGGGCTGATGGCCGATTCAAACGGATCGACGTAGGATTTCACCGAACCGCAGAGCTCTTCACGAATCTCGGCGATCGGGCCGGTTGTAGAAGCTCCCACCAGCTTCGCAACCACCTTCCCGTGCTTTGTGATAATGACAGGTTCACCGCCCCCGTGAACCTGATCGATCAGGTTAAGGCACTTCGCTTTGAATTCGGTTGCGGTGAGCTGCATAATGACCGGTTATCATGACTAGGAAGGATGATCAAGGGTCTACAGGTATGGCATCGGCAGTCGCAAAACGTCAGTTCACGCGCGCCGCACGCCGGCTGCCAGGCGTTGCCCGTGGCTGAAACCAAGGAGCACGAAATGGCAAAGGTTTTCATCACCGGATCGTCGGATGGGCTCGGCCTAATGACGGGTCGCCTCCTGGCCGAGCAGGGGCATGGCGTCGTGCTCCATGCCAGGAGTCGGGCACGGGCGGAGGGTACGCGGGCCGCGCTGCCCCAAGCCAAGGCGGTGCTGGTCGGCGATCTTTCGACGCTTGCGGCCATGCGCGATGTCGCGGATCAGGCGAACGGACAAGGACGGTTCGACGCAGTGATCCACAATGTCGGACTCGGCTACCGCGAGCCGCGGCGGGTTGAGACCGTCGATGGACTTTCCCAGCTCTGGGCCGTCAACGTGCTCGCGCCTTACGTGCTCACCGCCCTCATGCACAAGCCCGACCGACTGGTCTACCTCAGCTCAGGGATGCACACCGGCGGCGACCAGAGCCTGGACGATCCCCAATGGTCCCGGCGCCGTTGGAACGGCAGCCAAGCCTATGCGGACACCAAGCTCCACGACGTGCTGCTGGCCTTCGGCGTGGCGCGGCGTTGGCCTGAGGTGCGGACCAATGCGCTCACCCCGGGGTGGGTGCCGACCCGGATGGGCGGCCCGGGCGCGCCGGATGACCTCAATCAAGCTCACCTGACCCAGGCCTGGCTGGCGGTGAGCGACGACCCGGAAGCGCGGGTGACCGGCGGCTACTTCTACCACCAGCGGCTCAGAGCCGTGAACCCGGCCGCCCAAGACCCCGCATTGCAGGACCGTTTACTCGATTACTGCCGCGATCTGTCCGGCGTTGCCCTGGCGTGAAGCCTGAGAGATTCCCGCGGCCGTTCGCCGCGACGGCTCAGTGTCCATCGGTTGCGAGCAGGCAGAATGGGCCGGCCTCTCGTTCGCGGTGGCGAATTTCTCGATTGCCACGAAAACAGACCGGACGGTACGGTGTGCATGCGCGGTAGGCCTCGCAGGAGGCGAAGGGCAGGAGATTGAGAGCCGTGGCCGGTTCAGTGGCGGGTAAGCGGCCCTGCCCGGCTGACGAGGCATGCTAAACGAACCTTTTTTTGGGACGATCAGCCTTCTGCAAGGCGCGGCTTGCGTTGCCCACGTGGCGGTCGTGCTCGGCCTCGAGCATGGGTTGAGCCGCCTAATCAAATGGTGGCGGGTCGATCGGCTTTCTCTGCTCGAGAATCGGAAGGTATGGCCTGCCATTCTGCGGGCGGTCCTGACGCGGCTGCAGGGCTGGGTGTGGTTGTGCGGCTTCTACACGCTTTTTACATGGCACTTCAAACCGGCCTTACCGCCCGGTCTGCGCCACGGGTGGGTGGCCACGGCCCAGGAAAGCGATGTCCTTCTCGCGTTTACCGTGCTGACGTTAAGTTCGTTGCTTGGCCGCGTCGTTTACGTCAGCAACCGTCAGTTGCGCCGGTTGGCTTCCAGCGACGCCTCGCATTGGGAGCACGTCGTGGCTGTGTTCTGCGCCGATGCTCTGCAGGTTGGGCTGCCGTTCCTGGCCGCGTTCCTCGTGCTGCCGCGCCTGGGCCTGCCGGCAACGGTTCTGCATGACCACCGCGACGTCGTCAACGTGCTCATCGTCCTGGCGACGGGTTATGTGGTGTGCCGGCAAGTGAACCTGGCGGCCGACAAGGTGATCCTGGCTTACCGGGTTCACGGCGGGGTGGACCTGCGTTCGCGGACCCTTTACACGGAGGTGTCGGCGTTGCGGAAAGTGATCCTGGCAACGCTTGGTTTCCTGACCTTGGCGACCGCCATGCTCTTTTCCGCGCCGCTGCGCCAAGTGGGCACCAGCCTTCTGGCCTCCGCCGGATTGCTCAGCGTGGTCGCCGGCGTGGCTGCCCAGCGCTCCCTGGGGCAGCTGATTGCGGGTTTTCAGTTGGCCTTAACCCAACCAATTCTGCTGGACGACGTGGTCGTGGTGAACGGCGAGTTCGGCCGCATCGAAGAGATTACGCTCGCCTACGTAGTGGTGCACCTGTGGGATCAGCGGCGTTTGGTCGTGCCGATCGGGTTCTTTCTGGAAAAGCCATTCGAGAATTGGACGCGGCGCTCCGCGCAGCTCCTCGGCACCGTGTTCCTGTACTTTGATTACCAGCTGCCTTTCGAGGATTTGCGAGGCGAATTTTTGCGCATCCTGGAGGGTCACCCCCTCTGGGACAGGCGCTCCCATGCCTTGGAGGTAACCGAGGCCAGAGAGCTCTCAATTCAGGTGCGGGCGGTGGTTAGCGCGGCCGATCCGGAGGCGCTTTGGAAGCTGCGGTGCGATGTGCGGGAAGCATTGGTCCGGTTCGTGCGGGAAAAGCACCCGGCCTGCCTTGTAAGGACGCGGGTGATCATTGCAGAGAGTTCGGCTGCCGATGGGCCGGCCCAGGCGGGCTAAGCCGGTCAGCAGGCACGCATCCTGGGCCACCGCCGTTTGGGGGACCGGGAAAAAGCCGGGAGCTGACCCGGAAAACGACTTGCAAACCGGAACATCGGACCTATCATATTTATTGTATATATAATAAATATGAATCACATCTTAAGCGTGGTTGCTGTCACCGGGCTCAGCCTTTGCCTTCAAGCGGTTGCTGCCGCCGACGAAATCCAGTTTACCACGTTGCCTAAAACCGTCCAGACCACCGTCATCCGCGAGACACGGATTCCTGACGGAACCAGCGTCACCCGCGTTACCCGCGACAGCGGCGTTTATGCCGTGACCGTTCACGGTACCGCCGGCCCGCGCGTGGTTTATGTCGATGACTCCGGAGCCATGGTCCAGGCGCCTGCCGCAACCACCACCACGACCGTTCGAGCGCCCGCTTCCACCACCACGGTGATGCAAGCGCCGGCCACCACCACCACCACCACGGTCGAGAAGCCGATGCAGGCGACCGAACCAGCCCTGGATTCCACCCAGACCATGGTCACCTACGATCAGGTGCAAGGGAATGCCCCCCGGTACCAATTACTCGAGAAAAAAGGCAGGAAAGAAGTCTACCTCGACCGGCAAACCAACCAGAAGGTGACCGTAAAACGGAACTGACCTTTCGCGGCCCGCACCCATCCCGATCCTCACCACGGGTAAGGGACACTTCCCTTAAACCAGAACTACCAATGAAAAAAATCTTCCTTCTCAGCCTGGGCGCATTTGCGCTCCTCTTCGCAACTCCCACGCCATCTCAAGCGGACGGCGTCAGGCTGTCCATTGGACCGGGAGCTTACTACAATCAGGACGGGTACTCCGACGGCTATTACCGGCACGGTCCACGTTATTACCATCGCGATTACCGCCAGGATGACGGCCCTTATTACGTTTACCGAAACGGCCATCGCTACCGCCGCATGCACCGGTGGCACGATGACGGAGGACGGTAGGAACCGTTCGCCATGAGTTCAGGGCCTGCCGGAGAACCGGCAAGCCCTTTTCGTCTGGCGCGACGCGCACGCATGCCGCTTGCCGACCAGCTGCATCCCCACGTACCCTGTCGAATGCTGCTGCACGGCAAAATCACCTGGGCCGAGGTCTGTGAGGACCCGCAGTTGCAGGATCTGCCGTCTGCGCTTGGAACGGCAGGATGACCTTTTATGCTCGAACGGGCGATCTTGATGCGTCGCGGCTCTGTCCACGTTTTCCGCACCAGATAGCCCTGTGACGCGAAGCAACCCAAACCGAGTGCCTTAGGCACCTTGTCCATGGCCAGGTTCAGGGGCACGTTAGGGATGAACAGCAAACAGCTTCTACCGGAACAGAACCATGGACAGACGTCACTTCATCAAGGCTGCGGCCGCCTTAGGCCTAACTTCATCCGTCGTGCCTGCCAGGACGCAGACAGCCGCCGCTCCGGCCGCTCCACCCACGAACGGTTTGCCTCGACTCACCGATCCGGGAGAACTCCGCGGCGAGATGCTTTACCGGACCCTTGGCCGCACCGGTGAACGCGTTTCGGCGATCGGGCTCGGCGGCTCACACCTGGCCAAGCCAGCGGTACCGGAGGCCGAAACCATTCGCCTTATCCATGAAGCCATCGACCGCGGCATTACCTTCATGGACAACTCCTGGGATTACAACGAGGGGCAAAGTGAAATGCGCATGGGCCAGGCGCTCTCCCAGGGAGGGTACCGGGACAAGGTTTTTTTGATGACCAAGATCGACGGCCGCACGAAGGAGGAGGCCGCGCGCCAGATCGATACGTCCCTGGAAAGATTGAAGACCGATCACATCGACCTGCTGCAGCACCATGAAGTGCTGCGTTTTGACGACCCGGACCGGATCTTCGCCGAAGGCGGGTCCATGGAAGCGTTTCTGGCGGCGAAAAAGGCCGGCAAAATTCGTTACATCGGTTTCACGGGCCACAAAGATCCCCGCATCCACCTTTACATGCTGGAGACGGCGGCGCGGCACGGGTTTCATTTCGACACCGTGCAAATGCCGTTGAACGTGATGGACGCCCATTTTCGCAGCTTTGCCCAACTCGTGGTGCCTAAGCTGGTGGACGAGCAGATCGGCGTCTTGGGGATGAAAACGTTTGGCGGAGCGGACGGCGTCATCCTGAAAAGCAAGAGCGTTGAGCCGCTTGAATGCCTGCACTATTCGCTCAACCTGCCGACGTCGGTCGTCATCACCGGCATCGATAACCAGAAGGTGTTGGATCAGGCTTTCGAAGCGGTAAAAACGTTCCGTCCCTTCGACGAGCAGAGCTTGGCAGCACTTATTGCCAAGACGCAGTCGGCGGCGATGGCCGGGGAGTACGAGCTGTTTAAGACGACTTCACATTTCGACAGCACCGCAAAACACCCGGATTGGCTGGGCGGCGATACCCCTGCCATCCAGAAACTTGCGCCGCAGAATGCCGGCTAGATTCACCGGTGATACGACCGTACCAGCTTGCTAAAACTCTGTCGCAATATGATCGCAGGTGGGTTGACGGGGTCCCGGGTCCCCCACGCGGCCTCCAGCCAGGTTGGCAATGCCTGGCTGACCCCGCGGAAGAAGGTGCCGGTGCAATGCCACTAAAATAAGGGGGTTCGGGGTGAAATAGGCCTGGGATTGGCCCGGCTGGCAGGGCGGCGAGTCCCATGAGCGTTAACTTAAACCGGACCGAGATCTCCAAGCGCCGCAAACGCCCCCTCCCGGCCGTTTGGCCGCCGTGCGTTCCGAAACACTTCTCCCTCCGGGGCGGCGCCTTCTCCGGGAGGGGAGCTTGTCTCTAGGCGACCTCCTCAAGCGGCCGTTTCGTCACGCTTACCCGACCTATTCAGCAGCTTCGCCGGCGGCAACGTAATCGCCCTCCACACGGACCACTTCGATCAGGTTATTGAACGGGTCGCGCGTGAAGAATCGCGGCCGGAGCGGCAAAGCCCGTGCTTCCTGGACCTGGTAACCGTTGCCTTGAAGGCGCGCCCGGCACCCCTCCAGGTCATCGATCTGCAGGCAAAAATGGTGTTTGGAGTCCGCCGGGTTGGGCTCCGGGTCCGGTACGCAGTGCAGCTCGACCCCTTCGACGCCGGTGTGGAACCAGATCCAGCCAAGCGGTTTAACAACCCGGGGAACCGGTTTTTCCCGAAAGCCCATCACCCCGAGATAAAAATCACGGAGCGTTTGTTCCTGGCCGGGAGAAAACATGACGGTTACATGTTGAAAACGGGGCAGGGCACTTGTGGGCGGGTTCATGGTGATGGGTTAAAAATCCCGGCCCCGCATCCAAATGCAAGGAGAGATTGCCGGGTTCAGGCCGGGTGCTTTGGGTGTGCCAGGGTGTGAGGTCAGGCCGCGGAGCACGGTCTGAGGCGCTTTGGTCGTTGCTGGTGATTTTTTGGAAGGTAAAGGCTGGACGCGGCCCGGAAGATCGGCGAGCGCAGGTGCATGAGCATCCCTCTTACCCGGTACCTTGGGGCAAATGAAATTCCGGCCATTGGCATGGGGTGTTGGGCCATTGGCGGACCGTATTGGGACGGCCCCCAACCCCTTGGCTGGGGAGCGGTTAACGACGAAGAGTCGGTTACGGCGATTCACAAAGCCTTGGATTTGGGTGTGGCGTTGTTTGATACCGCCGACGTTTATGGCTGTGGCCACAGCGAACGGGTGTTGGGCCGCGCCCTGCAAGGGGTGCGCAGCCGGGTGTTGGTGGCCACCAAGTTTGGCAATACGTTTGATGAATCCACCCGGCAAAAACTGGGGCAGGACGCGCGCCCGGAAGCAATCCGTCGGGCCTGCGACGCCAGCCTGAAACGGCTCGGTACGGATTACATCGACCTCTACCAGTTCCACCTCAACGATTACGATCCGACAAAAGCGCCTGAAGTCCGAGACACCCTCGAGGAACTCATTTCAGACGGCAAGATCCGCGCGTACGGTTGGAGCACGGACTTTCCCGAGCGCGCCAAAATCTTCGCCGTCGGGCCTCACAATGTGGCGGTGCAGCATGAGTTAAGCGTGTTTATTGATGCTCCGGAGATGCTCTCCTTCTGCGAGGAACGCGGGCTTGCCAGCATCAACCGGTCGCCGTTGGCAATGGGACTGCTAACGGGCAAGTTCGACGCGCAGGCACGGCTGCAGGCAGATGACATCCGTGGCAATCAACCAGCCTGGCTTCGTTATTTCGATCATGGCCAACCCCGCGAGGAGTGGCTGGAACGCGTTGCCCGTCTTCGCGAAATCCTTACCGGGAGTGGACGAACCTTTGCTCAGGGTGCTTTAGCGTGGATCTGGGCACGCAGTCCACGGACCATTCCAATACCGGGATTTCGGACGGTCAAGCAAGTTGAGGAAAACGTCGCCGCCCTTCTCCTGGGAGCGCTTACGCCTGAAGAACTTGGCACCACGGAAACGTTGCTCCACTGAGAGGCGCTTCGAGCTGGCCTCAGTGGGTGGCCCTGAGGGGCTGGCCGCACTGCCCGCAAAAACGGTCGCTTTCCTGCACGGGTTCGCCGCACTGGGTGCAAAAACGAAGTGCCCGTTCCTCAGTTGGCTTCCGTTCCCCGACCGGTTTATTGCCTCCCATGCTCATGCGCATGTCGCCCAGCTGCATTTCCATGGGAGGCATTGGTCTCAGCGGCGCCATCGGTTTCATCGGTTCCATGGGCGGGATCGGTTCCAGCGGTTTAAGGGGCGCCAGGGGTTTCATGGGCTCGAGCGGCTTCATGGTCACCGGCCGTTCGGTCGGATGAAGGGACAACTTTTCGGCCTGATTGAGGTCTGGCTGGTCGTCCAAGCGCCGCACGGTACCTGCGCGCACCAGCAGGAATTGGGGACTGGATTGAGCTTCAATGCACAAGACCAGGTCGGTGTGCATCCGGAAAAGCAGCGGAGACGCCGACCAAGGCCCGGTGTCGAACCCAACCGTCTGGCTTTGTCGTTGCCCTTCGCTGCGCGAGCTCAACGCAACCAGCGTACGGGCCCCGTCATTTTCCACCACCAGTTGTTGACCGTTATCCCATTCGTAGGCGTAGCTCATGGATGTACTTTTGTCCTTAGCATTACCTTTGTCACCAGCAAGCGCCGGTCCGCGTCGTACTCACGAACCAACCTTCCCTCCATTGCCAGCAGCCATCGCTCTGCCGACCACAGGCCCAAGCCGTACCTGGTGGGATCGGTGCCGGTAAAAGGTTCTTTTCCCCATTGGCCAATGGCGGGCTGATCTCTCTTGGGCTCGGCTATTTCCAGGGCGAAATAACTGGCGCTGCCGACGCCTCGCACCTGGATCGGACGTGCTTCGTTGCTCCGGTGGCGCAAAGCGTTATCGAGCAGTTCCCGAACGACCCGGAACGTCAAATCCAGGTCGGCCACCACCGGCATGGATCCAGGTGCAATCAGCTCCCAGGTGACCGGCGCAGCCGTGCTCAAGTAGTTCTGAACATCTCGCTGAAGCTCCTCGAAAAGCTCATCGGCCCGCACTTCGCTTACTTGCAGGCCAGGCTGTACGACGCGGTCCAGCAAGTGGTCCAGCTCCGCCCTGATCTTGGTCAGTTGCTGTTTCAACATGGCCAGGCTGTCGCCCACCTCCGGGTCGGTCGTCACCTCCTGAGCGAACGAGACTTCCAGCCCGGCGGTGTTAAGGTGGTTGCGAACATTGTGGGAGAGACGGCGGATGGCCCGCACGAAGGTTGGCCAGGGAAGCCCGGGTTCACCGCCCGGTTGAACCGCCGTATGGTGCGCAGGGCCCGGCTCATTCATGTTTGCTTGAAGGTCCAGAAGCCAATTCGGCCACCCGTCGGGTGAGTTCGTGCATGTCGACCGGCTTGGCCATGTGCCCGTTAAAGCCGGCTGCGAGGGCGCGCCGTTTGTCTTCCTGCTTTGCGAAGGCGGTTAAGGCGAGGGCAGGAATGAGACCCCCTTGATCGGGCGGTCGGGAGCGGAGCGTTTTCACGAACGAATAACCGTCTTCGCCTGGCATCCCGATGTCGGACACAATCACTTCCGGTTTCCATCCTGCCAGGATGGCGAGGGCGCCGGCCACACTGTCGGCGGTCCGGACCTCGGCGCCGGCCCGTCCGAGGATGCGAATGTACGCGGCGCGCGCGTCGGCTTGGTCTTCCACGGCCAGCACGCGCAGCCCGTGCAGGCTTGAGCCGAGGCGTTCTGCCGGGACCGGGGAGGCGGCATTGGAGGCCGGTTCTGAGCGGTTCGGGGCAAGTTCTGCTACTGCCGCTACCGGGATTTGGACCCGAAACGTGGTGCCTTGGCCTTCGCCCCGGCTCTCGGCGGAAATCGTGCCTCCGTGCAGCTCCACCAAATGCCGGGCAATCGCCAGCCCTAGCCCCAGCCCGGTATTCTGGCGGGTCGTGCTCCCGTCCTGTTGAGAGAACCGTTCAAAGACCCGGCCTAAAAATTCGCGCCGGATGCCTTTCCCGGTATCCTCCACCGAAAGCTCCACGGCGGACTCGGTTTGCGCAATCCTGACGCAGACCCGCCCTCGGCGTGGGGTAAATTTGATGGCGTTGCTGACGAGGTTCCAACCGATCTGTTGAAGCCGGTGCGCATCTCCCATCAACATCGCCGGTGCGTCGTGCCACTCCGAAACAAGCTGGATGCTTCGCGCCTGCGCTGACGGTCGCAAACCGTCAATGACCGCCGCCGCGACCTGGCGCAGGTCCACCGGTTTGACCTGCAGACGCACCTTGCCGGAAATGATTCTGGAAACGTCCAACAGGTCGTCAACCAAGTGGGCCTGCGCCCGGGCGTTGCGCTCGATCGTCTGCAAACCTTCCTGCAGTTCGTGGTTATCGGCCGGACCGGTTCGCAGGAGGCTGGTCCAGGTAAGTATGGCGCTCAACGGGGTCCGCAGCTCGTGGGACACGATCCCGAGAAACTCATCCTTAAGCTGGTTGGCGCGCGCTGCCTCACTGTGCGCGGCCCGCTCGGACGCAAGGGCCTGTTGGGTGGCGATTTTGGCTTCCTGCTCCGCCTCCAGCACAAGTTCCCGCTGCCGCCAGATCCAGCGGATCGCCAGGTAAACGCCAATCAACGCCAACCCGACAACCCCTCTGAAGACCCAGGAAGTTATTTCCGCCTCTTGCCGCTGGCGATTGACGGCGTCCAGGACGCGGTTGGCGTTGTCTTCCAGGCGGGCATCCAGGCGGGCAGCCGCCTCGCGAATCTGGTCCATCAGGTTCTTGCCGGCGCCCGTCTGAACCAGTTCCAAAGCGGCGCCCAATCCACCGGTGCGCCGCAGGTCGATGGTCCGTTGCATTTCGTCGAGCTTTGCCTGGCCGCGGTCCAGGATGGTTCCCAACTCCGATTGCTCGGTCAGCACGCCCCGGATGTGACTGGCGGCATTTTGCAAGCGGCTGCGCGCCGTGAGGTAGGGGGCAAGGTAGCTTTCGTTGCCCGTCAGCAGGTAGCCGCGCTGCCCGGTTTCGGCATTGACGTAAGCCTCCACCAACGTCAGCAGCTCCATGCGGGCGTCTTTGAGCTGGCCGACCCGTCGCTGGGCTTGTTGCAGCCCGTGAAACGTGCGCTGCTCCACCAGGAAGTCCGCCGCCCAGATCATAAACAACGCGGCAAATCCTAGAGTCACCAGACCCTTCCGCGCGAATACGTTCATCGGAGTGCTAGCTTCGACCCGCTCCGGCCGTTTTCAAGGCAAAACCGCCCCGCGGTGGTTGCGGTGCCAATTCCGTCCAGATCAGTCGGAGTTCTGGACCCGGGTTGGATCCGTGGAGCGGGTCATGAGCACCCCGGTTGCGTCATCCGTGAACCCTTCACCTGCGGCGGACCGCGCGCGCAGACCTCCGGTTAACCGTCCGAAAAACCCCGACACTTCCGTGCGGGCCTCGGGAAGGGCGGCGACAAGGTCACGGTAGGTCAACCGCCCCCTGCCCATGGCATCGCTGTAAAGCCCGTCTGTGTACAGCAGGAGGCTTTCGTGAAGCGCCAACTCCTTTTGGATGTCCTCGGCCCGGAGTAACGGTGAAAGGCCAACCAGCGTGCTCCGGGAAAGCAAGAGCTCAGGCGAGTCCTGGTTTCGCAGGATAATGGCCGGCGGATGCGCCGCGCCCGCGTACAATACCTGACCCGCAGGATCCAGGATGGCGCAGGCCGCCGTGAAAAAACCTTTTCCACGAAACACGGAATAGAATTCTTCGTTGACCCGGGAAAGGACCTCGGCCGGGGATTGCGCATCCTCCGAGGCATGGCCAAAGATCAGGGCAATCAGGGAAGTGTATAAGGCAGCCGCCACCCCATGGCCTGTGGCGTCGGCAATCCAGATCAACCAGCGCCGGTGGGGCAATCGCCGCCAGTTCCAGATGTCTCCGCCGACCTGAATCAAAGGCTGGTAACAGGCCTGAACGGCCCAATCTGGGATCGCCGGCAGCTTGGTGGGAATGATGGCTTGCTGGACGAAACGGGCAGCGTTAAGGTCAGTTTCATGCAAGGCTTGCCAGTGTTCAAGCTTGCTGTTGCGGGCCTGAAGCTCGGAGGCGAGTGCCTGGAGGCGCACCTGCGTGTGAATCCGCACCGCCAACGCCGAAACGCTCACGGGTTTGGTCACAAAATCGTTCGCGCCGGCCTGCAGGCAGCCAATTTCTTCGGCTTCACCGGAATGCCCGGTTAAGACAATAATCGGGAGTTGGGCCAGCCGTGGATCGCTCCGGATGGCGGAGCAGACCTCGATCCCATTCAGGTCGGGCATGGCAAAGTCCAGGACCAAGAGGTCGTACGCCTCGGTACGAAGCCGTTGAAGGGCCTCCTCGCCCGATCCTGCCACCGTGACGCCGTACCCGGCTCGGGCAAGCGCGCTTTGCAAGGTCCGCCGCGACGCAAACTCGTCGTCGGCAATCAATATGTGGCCCGCGAACTCCAATTGGCGTATCTCCGCTCCGAAGGTGGTGGTGCGCAGCTAAGCACGACGCGGTGATCAGATCGAGTGGAAAACGCCGGCTTTTTGCCCATCTACTCCCGGGGCAAGGACCATAGCGCTCCCGAAATCACGATCGTGCGTAGACTTAGAAAATAAAATAATACATACGTCCGCTTCCCGGGGTTGTAAACGAACTGCGCACGTTAAGACGTCCCCCGTCCGATCCCGAATTAACGACCCTTATCCCCGGCGACCTTGGCCGTAAAATGCTCG
>DASWVC010000230.1:0-5296 GCA_036401335.1 Chthoniobacterales bacterium | reverse complement strand
GGTGGCGATTGTCAGAAATCGGTTGAGTTAGTGTCACCAAATGCCAATCGACCTCCGCGGTGACACGCACATCTTTTGCAGATTTCGCTACACCTCCGAGCCCATGAGAAAAAATCGGGTCGTTACACGTCCGCATCGATTCGACGCCGCGAAATCGAAAATAGGCACTTGTTGATCGATTACTAATTTAATGCCCCGAACCGCCAGCTCCTCGACCGCACAGCGGGAGACTTTTGAAGAAGACTTTCCTACAACGTATGCAGCCCCACAGTAAATCCATGTTTAGCCGCCGCGCTTTCCTGAGTGGAATGCTGGCTGCCGCAGCTGCAGCCTCGACGGCCTCCCGTCTGATCGGGCAGACCGCCGCCGCCGCGTCGACTGCCACTTCGCCGCCCGCGGGGAACTTCTTGGTACGCACTCCCAATGGGCTCATGCTGGCGGCTCAAGCTCAAGGCGACCCGGCAGCCCCGGAAATCCTGCTCATCCACGGTCTGGGACAGTGCCATCTTATCTGGGAGCGTCAATTACGCGCCCCGGCGCTCGCCGGCTACCGTCTCGTCAGCTTCGATCTGCGCGGCCATGGCGACAGCGACAAGCCCACGGACGAGGCCGCGTACACCGATGGCACGCGCTGGGGCGACGATGTGGCGGCGGTCATCGCTGCGGCCGCGTTGCGCCGACCGGTGCTCGTGGGCTGGTCATTGGGCGGTCCCGTCATCCTGAATTACCTACTGAAGCACGGCGGCACACAGGTTGCCGGCTTGAACCTGGTCAATGCGGTCACGCATTTCGGCGCGGACTTGCTGCGCCCGGAGGCCATCAAGTTTGCCAGAGGACTAGGCTCCGATGATCTCGCCGTCCGCAGCCAAGCAATTGCCGAGTTTTTGGAGGGGTGTTTTGCGAGTCCGCCTCCTCCTGACGAATTCAAGCGCATGCTCGCCTTCAACGGCATGGTGCCGCGCGTGGTGCAGCGATCGGTCGGCAAGATTTCCGACGCCGGATACGACGAGGTGCTCTCCCGTTTCGACGGACCACTCCTCGTGACCTTCGGTGCGAAGGACCGACACTTGTTTCCGAAGATGGCCGAACGGGTCCACGACCTCAACCCCCGCGCTCAACTCTCGATTTATCCGGAGTCTGGGCACAGTCCATTTTACGAAAATCCAAGCCGCTTCAACCAGGAACTGGCCAAGCTGGTGGACGGCACGGTGAAAAGCCAACGGAACGACCGCTAACCCTACCCAACCACTCCTCTCCCATTTTCCACCTAGCACCCGAAGCAACTTCTATGATCCTGAAAACTTATTCCCGCATCTTCACCGAAAACCTGGACGCCTCCCTGGCCGTCCTCCAGCCCTTCGTCGGCCGCAAACCCGAACTGCGCGTGCGGTTCAAGGACATGGAGGTTTCCACCCTCGGTGAATTTTGTTTCCTGGCCGGTCCGGCCGAGTCCATCAAGCCATTTCTCGGCGCGGTGGGTCCGGTGATCGTGGACGACCTGGAAGCGACCCAGGCCGCGCTGGAGAAGGATGGTGCCCAAATCACTCAACCCATCACACCCGGACCAACCGGGCGAAATCTTTTCTCACGCAGCCCCGATGGGGTGGTCATCGAATGGGTGCAGTGGAAACCGGAAATCTGGGAGCAGGTCAAAAACGCCTCGGAGAAAACCCAGGTCTCGAACCATTCTCCCGCCTCGGCTTCGGCGGCGAGTTCCCCCGGCGCGGCTCCGGTGCCAGGGGGCTTTCGTGAGGGGACTGCCGAGGTCAATGGCGTGTCGATCCACTACGTCATGGGCGGGAGCGGCGAACCTTTGGTGCTGGTGCATGGCTGGCCCCAGACCTGGTACTCCTGGCACCGGATCATGCCAAAGCTCGCGGAACGCTTCACGGTCATCGCGGTGGACCTGCGCGGTGCCGGTGGCTCGTCCAAGCCCGAGCCTGCCGCAGGCTATGACGCTCGCACGATGGCCGAGGACATCCACCAGTTGGTGCGGTCGCTAGGGTTCAAGAACATCCGCATCCTGGGTCACGACATCGGGCTGCTCGTCGCGTATGCGTACGCGGCTGCCCATCCCGACGAGGTGGAGCGATTGGTGATCCTCGACGGGCTTCTGGTGGGCATCGAACCCATGTGGAGCCAGTTCCAAAAGGACCCTCGCTCGTGGGTCTTCGGCTTGGCGGAAACGCCCGAACTACCCGAGCGGCTGACGGCCGGCCGGGAACGGGAATACCTGACCTTTTTTTACACCAACATCGCGCACAACAAGGGAGCGATCACCGAGGCCGAAATCGCCGAATACGTGCGGGCATATTCCGAGCCGGGAGCCATGAGCGCCGGGTTCGAGTGGTTCCGCGCCTTTCCGACCGACATCGAGCACAACCTCGCGGGCATTCGCAACAAGCTACCCATGCCTGTGCTCGCGCTCGGTGGCGATCAGATGATGGGGCAGTTCATGGTGCCGATGTTGCAAAACGTGGCGGATGACGTGCGTGGCGGCAGCATCCCGGACTGTGGCCACTGGCTGGCTGAGGAGAAACCCGCTGAACTGCTGGCTTGGCTCGAAGACTTCCTGCCCTAACTCAATCGGGGGGCATCTCACTCAAGGCTCGAACACGAAAATCAATGCCTATGCCAACCTCGGAAATAAAGCCCGTGCTGATCGTCGGGGCGGGTCCCACCGGGATGACCGCTGCGACGGAACTCGCGCGCTTCGGCGTGCCCGTGCGGCTGGTGGAGAAAAAGACCAAGCCCGAAACGACCTCCCGCGCCATCGGCGTACAGGCTCGGACTCTCGAACTTTTTGAGCAGCGCGGGCTTGCGGATGAGATGGTCAGCATGGGGAACAAGGGCCTTGCGGCAAGTGTCTACGGCGGCGGCAAGCGAGTTTTCCAACTTGAGTTTTCGCACGTGGACAGCCGTTATGACTACATCCTTTTCATCTCGCAGGCCGAGACTGAACGCGTCCTGCGCGAGCGCCTTGGGCAGCAAGGCGTAGCCATTGACTGGGGCGTGGAAATGATCGCCTTCGCTCAGGGGGAGTCCCACGACCGCCCCGGGCAGGCAGGCGGCGTGACGGCTACGCTGCGCCGGCCGGACGGTTCGCTGGAGGCATTGGGGGCTTCGTACCTCGTCAGCGCCGAAGGTGCGCACAGCACCGCGCGCAGCACCCTGGGTCTGGAGTTCAAAGGCAAGTCGCTCGCCGAGGACTATGCGCTGGGCGATTTTTACCTCGACGGGGATCTGAGCGACGACAATCTCCACGTCTTTTCCTCCGAGCACGGCTTCATGGGCTTGTTCCCGATGGGCAACCATCATTTCCGCATGATCGCCAGCAACCCGCTGAGCAAACCGAGCAAAGATACCGCGCCCTCCTTGGAGGAACTCCAAAAGATGTACGACATGCGCTCGACGATTCCGGTGCGGTTGCGCGACCTGAGTTGGAGCAGTTGGTTTCGCATCAATAGCCGGATGATCGAGCGACTTCGGGTAGGGCACGTATTCCTCGGCGGCGATTCGGCACACATCCACAGCCCGGCGGGGGCGCAGGGCATGAATACCGGCATCCAGGACATGATCAACCTCGCGTGGAAGCTGGCTTTTGTGCTGCACGGCAAAGCGTCGTCCACCCTGCTCGACACCTACGGCGAGGACCGTCTCCCAGCTATACGCGACGTGCTCACCAAGACCGAAGGACTTACCGGAGCCATCGGCTCCGAAAACATGGTTTTTCGTTCGATCTTCAACCACGTCGCGTCATTGGTGGTGGGCACGGAATTCCTGCAGGAAAAGAGCACGACGCGCATGAGCCAAGTGGCGCTCAATTATCGGGGGAGCCCGCTGTCCGAGACGCACGAGCACCACGGCGACCTGCGCGCTGGCGACCGTCTGCCGGACGTGCTGCTCCGGGTGATGAACAAACCAGGCAGTTCCGAGACAGACGGCCCTCGGGAGATGCGCCTTTTCTGCCTCCTCGATCCAACCAAGTTCACGCTTCTTTACGTCAACGACGATAATTCCGTCGAGTCGCAGAGTGAATTCCAGTCGAGTCTGGGTCCGTGGCTTGAATTTGTCAGCCTGCACCAGATCGCGCCGCCGGAAGCAGACGCCGCAGCCGGCAAGCATTTCACTGACCGCTTCGGCAGTTCACCTGTTTTGATCCTGGTGCGTCCAGATTCCTACCTGGGCTTGACCTGCGGAGCGGGGGAAATCACAAAAGTCGTTGCTTACTTGCGGAAGTGGTTTCCTCAGGAAAAGGAGCCCGCCGCCGGAGATCATGGCCTGATAGGACATCCCGGGGACTACGATGCAAAATCCTAGCCACCTCCAAACCGCCGATGTTCAATTGCTTTTTGCCGACCTGCAAAAGCAGATTGTGAAGCGCAGCAAAACCACTGAACCGAAAGCGTTGGGAAAGTCGGTAAAGGTGTTAGCGCAACTGGCCAGGGTGTTCTCGCTGCCGGTGACGATCAGCGTAGTTCCCGAAGGGGATGCGTCCCCTGAACTGATCCCGGAGTTGGCCGATGAGGCGGAGGATACGCCACAATTGCTCCGCTCCGGCGCGAGCCCATTTCTTGACGAGAGGACTCGGTCCATACTGACGGGGCTAGGCCGGAAGACTCTGGTGATCGCTGGATTCGCCACCGAAGTCGTGGTGCTCCATGCCGTGACCGCAGCCATCGACGCAGGATGCCGCGCGTTGGTGGCAGTGGACGCTTGCGGCGGCCTTTCGGAACGCACCGAAGGGGCGGCTCTGCGCCAGATCGAAGCATACGGCGGTGAGGTGACATCAACAGTCACCATCGCCACTGCTTTAGAGCCGGACTTCACAACGGACCGCGGGAAACAGATGTTTGCTATCCTCCAGCAAATCCGGCTGGGCTAACACTCCAAATTGATCGGAAGATACCGAGCGACGTGTTCGCGGGCAGGGAGGGGACATAATGCAAATGGCTAAGTGGTGCATCCGGCAAGTTTATGCGCTAAACTCTGGGGTGAAAACCCCGGGGTTTCGGAAGGTGTTTGCGTTGCGGGAGGTGGACGCCTCCGAGCGTGCCGACGTGGAGAAACTGGCTCACAGCCGCCAGGCCGAAGCGCGCCTGGTCGAACGCGCGGCAATTTGCTGAGCCACCTCGGCCTGTTTCGCCCACACGGTGACGTCCACAAAGGTGACTTCTTCGCGTTTTTCCCCGCCCTCGTCGGCGGGGATCACGCGGTTGACGGCGAGGCCGAGTTCGGCCACCGCCGTCCCTTTGGGCGTGTGGCGGATTTCAGGGTCGCGGGTCAGGTTTCCAAT
>DASWVC010000229.1:0-18919 GCA_036401335.1 Chthoniobacterales bacterium | reverse complement strand
GAGGCGACCTCAGGAAAAAAGGACGGAATCACGAGACGGAGATCCTAAAAGCAATTTTTTCATTGAGCAAACGCTGTTTCTGCTTAGGAGGCATGCACGCATGAAGCCGGATCGACTAAACGCCCTCCTTCGCCAGTTCGCGGCGAAACGTGTTTTGGTCATTGGAGACTTGATGCTCGATGAATTCATCTGGGGCCGGGTTTCGAGGATTTCGCCCGAAGCGCCGGTGCCGGTTGTAGAAGTCGTTCGGGAAAACTGTTACCCGGGCGGCGCTGCCAATGTCGCCAGGAACGTGCGGGAATTCACGGCCCACGTGCAGCTGTGCGGGTTGATCGGGGTGGATTCGTATGCAGACCGCCTCCGCGCGCTTCTTGCGCAATGCCGGATCGGACTTCAGCCGCTGCAATCTGAACCGGGCCACCAGACGATTGTCAAGACACGGATTGTTGCTCGCCAGCAGCAGGTGGTGCGGGTGGATCGCGAACGCCCGCAGGCGCCGAACCGGGATGTGGTGGAGCGAACGCTGGCGGCGGTGGCGATGCTGCTGCCGGAGTTGGATGCGGTGGTGTTTGAAGATTATGGAAAAGGGTTTCTGAGCCAGGGATTGATCGATCAGATCGCCCCAATGGCTGCGGCGCAAAAGGTCGTGGTCACGGCCGATCCGAATCCACGCAACCCGCTGCGCTGGCGGGGCATGACTGCCATCAAACCCAACCGGGCAGAGGCTTTTGCGGCGGCCGGGGAAGTTTACTGTGAGCCGGACCCCGACCCCGCTCAGGATGAAGCGCTCAACCGGGTCGGAATGCGGCTGGTGTCTGAATGGGGGCCAAAGCTGTTGCTCGTAACGTTGGGGGAGCAAGGCATGATGCTGTTCCAGCCTGATCGTCCGCCGTCGCACATTCCGCCGCGGGCACGCGAAGTCTACGACCTTTCAGGGGCCGGGGATACAGCCATCGCCTTGCTCACGCTGGCGCTCGCCTGCGATGCTTCGCCACGAGAAGCGGCACAGATCTCGAATCACGCCAGCGGCGTGGTGGTCGGCAAACTGGGAACCGCGACCTTAACCCCCGAGGAACTGCGGGAAAGCTTTCGCAGAGACGAGCCTTATGCATAAAGCGGTGTTTTTGGATCGGGACGGCACCTTGATGACCGACGTCGGCTACTGCGCGCGCCCGGAGGACGTGTCCATTCTGCCCGGCGTTAAAGACGGGTTGGCCAGCTTGAAAGCGGCAGGGCTGTGTCTGGTGATTGTAACCAACCAGAGCGGGATTGGGCGCGGCTATTTCAGCGAGCCCGCTTTTTGGGCGGTCCAACGTGCCCTGGAGGATCAACTCGGCCCCGGTTTGATCGATGCGATTTATTTCTGTCCCGATCACCCCGACCGGCCCACGGCTCGCCGGAAACCCGGGCCGGGCATGTTGCTGGAGGCCGCCCGAGACTTGAAAATACGCCTGTGGGACAGCTACATGGTGGGAGATCGGCCTGTGGACGTGGAGGCTGGCTTGGCGGCGGGAGTTCGGTGCTGCGGGTACCTCGGCCTCCTGCCTTCGGGTAATTGGCCGAGCGCTCGCGTGTTTTCGGCCCCGTGCTTTTCGGTTGCGACCCGGACGATTCTGGGAGACCTCAAGAAAGGCCAGCCGGCGGGCGGACCGGATCGGGACGATTCAGGCGGGGTGGCGGCTTTTAAGGGGCGGTTAACTTGACCTTCGCCATCATCCCGGCGCGATGGAGTTCCGTGCGGTTTCCCGGCAAACCGCTGCACCCGATTGCGGGCAAACCACTGGTTCAACATGTGTGGGAGCGCTGCCGCGAATCGGGTGCTTTCGATCGCACGATCGTGGCAACGGATGACCCGCGGATCGCCGCGGCCGCCTCCTCTTTCGGCGCGGAAGTCGCCCTGACATCGCCGGAGCACCCAAGCGGCACCGACCGGGCAGCGGAAGTGGCTCGTCAACTCCCGGAAGAAAGTCTTATTTTCAACGTTCAAGGGGATGAACCGCTCATTTCACCTTTGCTCCTGCGCGACCTGGCGCGCGAGTTGCACCGCACTCCGGACATCGACCTGATTACCGCGGCGACGGTGATTGACCTGTCGGAGGCCCGGAATGAAAATGTCGTTAAGGTGGTGACCGACCGGAACCACAACGCGCTTTATTTTTCCCGCAGCGTAATCCCGTACGCGCGGGAGGGCGCTGCTCTCACCTACCTCAAGCACCTTGGGATTTACGGTTACCGGCGGGACGCCCTTTTAGCCTTTGTCGACCTGGAGCCCAGCAGTCTTGAACAAGCCGAACGGTTAGAACAGTTGCGTGCGCTGCAAAATGGGATGAAAATCCGCGTCGTTGTTGCCGCGACCCGCTCCATTGGCGTGGACACGCGGGAAGACGCCGACGTCGTGGAGAAAATCATCCGGGCAGTTCCGGGCGGGTCAAGCGCGGTTCGCAACGAGACTTCATGAAGTACATATTTGTCACCGGTGGAGTGGTCAGTTCGCTCGGCAAAGGGCTAGCGGCCGCCGCGCTGGGCACCCTGCTGGAGCACCGGGGCTTACGGGTGATCATGCAGAAATTCGATCCGTACCTCAACGTGGACCCGGGAACCATGAGCCCGTTCCAGCATGGGGAAGTGTACGTGCTGAGTGACGGCGCAGAAACCGACCTGGACCTCGGGCACTACGAGCGGTTTACGAACTGCGTCCTTTCAAGGGCCAACAACGTAACGAGCGGCCAGGTTTATGAAACGGTTCTCGCCAAAGAACGCCGCGGCGATTACCTCGGCAAAACCGTTCAGGTCATTCCGCACGTGACCGATGAGATCAAGGGCCGGATCCAGCGTCTCGCCAAAGAGCAGGAGGGCGACGTGATCATTACGGAGATCGGTGGCACCACCGGCGACATTGAGGGACTGCCCTTTCTCGAGGCAATCCGGCAGTTCCAACTCGAGGTTGGGCCGGAAAACGTCGTGATCATGCACGTGACGCTGGTACCTTACCTGAAGGCTGCGGGAGAGTTGAAGACCAAGCCTTCCCAACAGAGCGTCGCCAAGCTCCGGGAGATCGGCCTCCAGCCGCACGTGCTGCTGTGCCGAACAGAAAAACCGCTGAACCTGGAAGTGCGCCAGAAACTGGCGATGTACTGCAACGTGGCGTTGCATGCCGTCGTTGAGGTCCGGGACGTCGACCACACGATCTACGAGTTGCCGCTCACGCTCCATGATGAAAAACTGGATGACACCATCTGCCAGTTGCTCAGGCTGAACACGCCGCCGCTGGAAATGGCTGAATGGCGCCGTTTTGTGCAACGCGTGATCCAACCGAAGAAGCGGCTGCAGATCGCCGTGGTGGGAAAATACATCGACCTGCAGGATGCGTACAAAAGCATTTATGAAGCGTTGACGCACGCGGGTGCCGCAAATGATTGCGGGGTGGAGATCGTGCGGATCGATTCGGAGGACATTGAGGGACAGGATCCCGGTAAGTTTCTTGGGCCGGTCGCGGGCGTGCTCGTGCCGGGCGGCTTCGGTGAACGCGGGGTGGAAGGGAAGATTGCCGCCTGCCGCTACGCCCGCGAAAATGAATTGCCGTACTTAGGGCTGTGCCTCGGAATGCAGGTCGCGACCATCGAATTTGCCCGGGATGTCTGTGGGCTGACCGGGGCCAACAGCACGGAATTCGACGAAAAAGCGGCGGACCCAATCATCTGCCTGTTGGAAGAACAGCGCGAAGTCCGTAAAAAAGGTGCGTCGATGCGCCTGGGCAGTTGGCCCACCCACATCGCGCCGGGAACCCTGGCAGAACGCGTCTACGGGTCCAATCAGATCACGGAACGGCATCGCCACCGTTACGAGTTCAACCTTAAATACCGTGAACTAATGGAGGCAAAGGGTTTCGTGATCTCGGGGACATCACCCGACGGGCGGTTAGTGGAACTGATCGAACTGCGGGGCCACCCGTGGTTCCTGGCTTGCCAGTATCACCCCGAATTTCTGTCCAAACCGAACCGGCCACATCCGCTGTTCAGGGGTTTCATCGCAGCCTGCTTGGGCAGGTTCGAGTAGCGCAGACCCCTACCGGAGGTCACGCAGGGATTCGCAGCCCTGCCGTGCCCGGTGGGTGCTACTCGACGACTTGTAACGCCACCTGCTGTTCGGTGCGGGCAGCCGCTGCCGAGAGCAGGCTCCGCAAAGCCGTGATGGTATGCCCGTTTCGCCCAATCACCCGGCCGACGTCTGACGGGCGCATCTCGATCTTGAACACCAGCTTGCGGCCCTGCTCAAACCGGGTAATGACCACTTCGTCCGGAGCTTCAACGAGTTGTCGCACCACAAACTCCAGGAAACTCTCCATGAGATGGAGGCGATCCTGCTTCTTAAGCCGCGGGTACCACGGGCGTCACTGCGGGTGCACTCGCAGCAGCAGCAGCGGCCTTCTTGCGCGCTTTTTTAATGAAGCTGCCGACGGTTTCGCTCGGCTGGGCGCCATTTTGGACCCAATATTCTGCACGGGCCAAGTCAATCTCGTAGTTCTCTCCTTCACGGCGAGGGTCATACACGCCGATCATCTCGATGAACTTACCGTCACGCGGGCTGCGCTTATCCGCGACCACGACGCGATAATACGGACGATTCCTGGTGCCTTCTCTCCTCAATCTGATTGCAACTGCCATATCTTACAATGGGCCGGTTCCCTCCAGCCCGTCTATTTGCCTAAAGTACCGGACCCGGGGATGCGGGCCATCATTTTCTTCATCTGCCCCATGTTCTTCATCAGCTTGCGCATCTGCCCAAACCGTTGAAGGAGCGTGTTTACCTCTGTCACTGACGTTCCGCTGCCGCGAGCAATCCGCTGCCGCCTCCGGGCATTCAAAACGTCCGGATTTTTCCGTTCGCCCGGCGTCATGGAAAGGACAATGCCTTCCACCCGCTTCAGCTGTTTCTCGTCAACGGAAAAGCCTTTCAGGTTACTCATTCCCGGCAACATGCCAAGGATATTTTCGAGCGGACCCATGCGCCGAAGCATTTTCATCTGAGAAAGAAAATCATTGAAATCAAAGGAAGCCGTTCGGAGCTTTTTCTCCATGCGCGCGGCTTCTTCCTCGTCAATGGCTTCCGCCGCCCGTTCTACGAGTGAGATCACGTCGCCCATGCCGAGGATGCGACCGGCGAGACGTTCCGGGTAAAAAGGCTCGAACTGGTCCAGCTTTTCACCTACCCCGGCAAACTTGATCGGGCGTTGGGTGACCTCCCGCATCGATAAGGCCGCACCGCCACGGGCGTCTCCATCCAGTTTGGTAAGCACAAGGCCGGTCAGCCCAAGCGCCTCGTGAAAATGGGTCGCCACATTAACCGCCTGCTGACCAGTGGCAGCATCGCACACCAATAACACTTCGTTCGGCTGGACGAGGTCGCGAAGTTTCTTAAGGTCACCCACCAGCACGTCGTCGATTTCAAGGCGTCCGGCCGTGTCGAAGATCTGAACGTTGCCATTCTGGGTAGCAGCCCATTTCAAGGCGGCGTTACCCGCCGCCACCAGGTCCGTCTGGCCCGGTTCCGGTCGGAAGACCGGGACATCAACCTGGCTGGCCAGCGTGGCCAACTGCTCCACGGCAGCCGGGCGCTGCAGGTCGAGGGCGAACAACAACGGCGCCTTGCCTTGCTTTTTGAGGTAGCGCGCCAACTTGGCCGCCGAAGTGGTCTTGCCGGCGCCATGCAAGCCGACCATGAGAATGCGGGCGGGTTTGCCAAGGTCCAGCGGGGCTTCGTCTCCACCCAGCAGGCGCGTAAGCTCGTCGTGAAAGATTTTGACGACCTGCTGACCCGGAGTCACGCTGCGCAGAACTTCCTGCCCAAGCGCCTTGTCCCTGACCCGCGCGATGAAATCCTTGGCTACCTGAAAATGGACATCGGCCTCCAGCAAGGCCAAGCGAACCTGGCGCAGCGCATCATTGACATTGGCCTCCGAGATCGTGCCGTGACCGCGAAGGTCCTTAAAGATATCCTGAAGTTTGTCGGAAAGCTGAGAGAACACAATCGGCCAATCTACGTCGTCGGCGCGTTCTTCGCCACTGGGCCGCCGCTGCCGTCCAGCGTAAAATTCCACCGCGTTTCAACCCGTTTGCCACTTGCTTTCGCTGCAATGATCACGCTGTACAAGCGAGGCGCGAGGTTTTGGGTGAAGGCATAAGAGACCAGCTTCGTTTTCGGGTCGTACTGTGCCGGCACGACCCCAAAGCCGCTTACGCGCATCTCCACGGAGCCTGGCTCGACCTCCCCCATGCTCGCCAGGTTGGCTTTAATCACCGGTTTCGGATCGTTGATATGCTCGTCGTTCATCGGCTGGGTAACCATCGACGCAGCCGCGAGCTGCATCGACATCACCCCAGGCGCAACGTCGCTGCCCGGGCCAAAATCGAGCGCCATCTTGAACGTGTTTTCCTTGCCTCCGGACTCGATCGCATAACGCCCGAGCTGGTCAGCCGGAGCGTCAATGCCCATGTGCTGGCCGTAAACGGTGAAGAGCGCCTCATACCCGGCCTCCATGGCAGTCTTCCGCACCAATTCGTTGTGGGTGCCGTAAGGAAACGCGAAAACGGGCGTGCGGATGCCCAGCTTGTCTTCGAGGATGGCCTTGGAATTGTAAATTTCATTGTGCAACCACGCAGCGTAATCCTGTCCTTTCGGAGCGTGGCGCAAATCGTGGTGCGACACCGTATGACTCTCAATGTCCACGCCGGCATCACGCATCTCGGCGAGTTGACTCCAGGTCATGGATTTACCCCCGACGGCAACATAGTCGGTGTAGATGAACATTGTGAAAGGGTAGCCGAACGCTTTCAAAATCGGCCATGCCACGGCATACCCAGAGATGTAGCCATCGTCGATGGTAATGACGCAGCTCCTGGATGGAATTGATTGTTCACCCCGCCGCCAGGCCAGCAGGTCCTTCATCGGAATGACGGAGATCCGGCTGTCCTTAAGGGCCTGCATCTGCGCTTTGAAATCGGCCGGCGCAATTGCCAGAGGATCGTGAGGTTTGTCCTCGAACCGGTGGTAACACAGCACCATCACTTTCGCATTCCGATCAATCGGGCGCGCGGGCAAAGACGTTACCACCGCCACCGGCGACGGAGTTGCTGCCGGTTCCGGTTGCTTCCCGCTGGAGGCGCTCAGGGAAGAAGCTTTTTTGCAGCTGGTGAGCAGGAAGGGAAGGAGCAAGACGAGCGTAACAAGACGACGACGCATACGGTTCAAATTGGGCCCAGAATATCATGGGCGCTCGTTTTGAAAAGCATTTGCGGAAGCAAAATCGTGGCAGCGAAGCCTACGTTGCCGCCGTCAAACCAAGGTCAGAAAACGTTTGATCAACGTATCGAAAATGCCGGTCGAGCGTGCACGCCTCGTCGATTGCCTTTTCCGGTAAATACTGGACGATGTCCGGCTCTTTTTTTGCCTCGGTCAAGAAATCGTCTCCCCCTTCCCACGTCCGCATGGCAGCCCGCTGGACCGCTTCGTAAGCGGTTTGCCGCGCGAGCCCGCGCTCGGCCAGGGCCAGCAGGAGCGTCTGGCTGAAATAAAGCCCTTTTGTCATCTCCAGGTTGCGTTGCATCCGGTCCGGGTACACCCGGAGGCGGGTCACCAGTTTAGAGAGGGTAACCAGCATGTAGTCGAGCAACGTACAAGAATCGGGAAAGACAATGCGCTCAACGCTGCTGTGGCTGATGTCGCGCTCGTGCCATAACGCAACGTTCTCCATTGCAGCTACCGCGTTACCGCGCAACACCCGCGCTAATCCACTCAGGCGCTCGCCTGTGATCGGGTTACGTTTGTGCGGCATGGCCGAGCTGCCTTTCTGGCCTTCGCTAAACGCCTCTTCGACTTCCCCGACCTCCGTCCTCTGCAGGTGACGAAACTCGGTGGCCCACCGGTCAATGCTTGAAGCAACCAAGGCCAGGGTGTTCGAATACTCGGCATGCCGATCTCGTTGAATGACCTGGGTAGACAACGGATCAGGCTTCAACCCGAGCCGTTCGCAGACTTCACGTTCGACCCGCGGGTCCAGGTGGGCGTGGGTGCCGACAGCGCCGCTCAGTTTCCCCACCGCGATGGCCTGCCTTGCCTGCCGAAGCCGGTGCTCCGCCCGCCCGAATTCGTCGTACATCAACGCCAATTTAAGCCCGAACGTCATCGGCTCCGCATGTATGCCGTGGCTCCGGCCAATCATCGGCGTGTACTTGTGCCGGCGAGCCTGGATCGCAACTTGTTCACGCAGGGCACGGAGGTCTTCCAAGAGGAGGTCCGCCGACCGGACCAACTGAACGGCCAGCGCGGTGTCAAGGATGTCGGATGATGTCAGACCGAAGTGAATCCATCGTCCAGCAGGACCCACCGCCTCCGCCACGTTTTCCAAAAATGCAATAACGTCATGGTTCGTGCGCTCTTCGATCGAACGAATTTCTGCTGCTGAAAACCGGGCTTTCTTACGAATTTCCTCAGCGTCGGCCTGCGGGATGATCCCGAGCCGCGCCATTGCCTCGCAAGCGAGCGTTTCAACCTCAAGCCAGATTGAAAACCTGCGTTCGTCCGACCAGAGTTCGGCCATCTCTGGTCGGGAATAACGGGAAATCACTGCCAGGCTGCAATGAACGGATGCATCATAGAGACGTTATGCAGCAGGGCCGCGCTGGCGTCCTTGCCGCAGCTTGCCTCAGCCCATCCGATTTACCTGACGCGAGCCCGGATTTTCCGGCCGTTGTTCATCAAACGAACCTGGCCTGAATCGAGGAGATCGGCCACGGCTGCAACGGTTTCCTCCTGGCTTTTCGCACACGAACTCACCGCCAAGATCAGGTCGCCCAAATTCAGGGGCATCGGCATCACTTTGTGTCTCTTCATAAAAACAGGTTCCGTCTCATTTACACCGCGGACGCCCGGAGGCAGCGTCGTTCCTTATGTCAATACATCCGTCGAATTAGACGGGTGCGAGCCCCACCCGTTTAATCTTTAAACGTCCTTCCCGCCTGTAAGGAGGCCGTTGGGCAGAGAACGGATGCTATGGTCGGGTGTCACCCTGAGCCGGGCACGGCATCGGCCCGGTAAAAAATAAACGTTGCCAGGCGATGAGCTCTACCGAAAGCTCACCTCTCGTCTTATGGAAACGCTGCACCGGCTGGTTGACGTCCTTCTGCACACCAACCTTTACCTGGGGCAATTGGCCAACCAGCTTGGGCCTTGGATCTATGCGCTGCTTTTTGCGGTGGTGTTCTGCGAAACCGGGCTTGTCGTCACGCCCTTTCTGCCAGGAGATGCCTTGCTCTTTTCAGTGGGCGCCCTGGCTGCGACGGAAAGCAGCCTGAATTTGGGGCTCGTTATCCTCACCCTTCTGGTGGCGGCGTGGGCCGGCGACACGGTGAACTATTGGATCGGGGCCAGTTTTGGCGCCCGGCTGTTTACCAACCCGCAAAGCCGGGTTTTTAGTCACAAGAACCTTGAGCGCACCCATGCCTTCTACGAACGGCACGGAGCAAAGACGATCATTCTGGCGCGCTACGTACCGATAATCAGGACCTTTGCGCCGTTTGTCGCCGGGATGGCGACCATGAGCTACGCAAAATTTATCATGTACAACTTGGCTGGAGGCGCACTCTGGGTGTTGAGCGTCACTCTTTTAGGCTTCTTTTTTGGCGGGCTTCCGGCCGTTCAACACAACTTTTCGCTGGTTGTTCTCGCGATCATCGTGATCTCGATCGCTCCTCCGGCGGTGGAGTTTCTCAAGGCTTGGCGGATGCGGTCCCGGGCCTGAAAAAAATTGCCACGAGACAAAGAATGCCACCAATGACCGTCGCAGCAGCGTTCATGCTTTGAATATGGCGGTTTGCGGCGCCTGGCCGTTTTCGGCCAGCGACCGTAACCAAAGAACCAGCAAGCCGGCGGGTGTCACAAGTTGGTGCGGCGGAAGCCGTCATTGTTTGATTCGTGGCATTGGTTGATTCGTGGCATGATTTAATTCCTGCAAGCTGATGACCACCTCTGCAATGCTCCAGGCTGACATCGAACGCGTTGGTCAAAGGCTTTTTGCTCTGATCGATGCCGGAAATAGGGCCCCTACCCTGTTTAACCGCAACGCCTTTGCCGGCCGAATGATGAAGTGGGCCATGCAGGACGGTGCCCTGAAAACCGAACTGTTCCGCTTTGTCGACGTGCTGCCCACCCTGACGGCGCCGCGAGCGGTGGTCGAACACTTGATCGAGTACCTCGGCGAATCTGATTCGTTGCCTTCAAGGGTGCTCTGCGGAGCCCTCAGGGTCGGCAAACTTGTGCCGGCACTGCCCGCGGCGGTGGTTCGGACCAACGTGCTGGGTATGGCGAACGTGTTCATTGCGGGTCAGGACGGGGAATCCGCGCTGCCGAACCTGGAACGCCTCTGGCGCGCAAAAACCCGGTTCACCGTCGACATCCTCGGGGAAGCGGTGGTGAGCGACCGTGAAGCTGACACGTACGCTGATCGGTACCGCAAGTTGCTGGATTTTCTGAGCGTCGCGACGAGGGCCTGGCAGGCTGACGGACCGCTCGCTGCAAATGAGCCGCCGTTGGTGAATCTGTCGGTAAAGCTATCGGCGCTGTGCGCCCGGGTTCAGACGGCTGCTCCGGCTGCTTCGATTGGCGACATCCTACCGCGGCTGATGCCAATCCTTGGACGGGCCCGCGAGGTCGGCGCGTTCATCAACCTGGACATGGAAAGCTACCATCTCAAGGAGTTGACGTTACAGCTTTTTCAAGCCCTGTTGCAGCAGCCGGAGCTGGCCGGCTACGCCCAGCTTGGAGTGGTCCTGCAAGCTTACCTCCGGGATTCCTATGCCGATGCGGAGCGCCTCCTGGCATGGGCCACCGAGACTAAATGCCGGTTCACGGTTCGCCTGGTGAAAGGCGCTTACTGGGATTACGAAAAGGTCTACGCCGGCCAGCGGACCTGGCCGGTGCCGGTTTTTCTTTCCAAACCGGAGACAGACGCCAACTACGAGCGGGTCACCCGGTTACTGCTGGAGCACGCCTCAGGCGTTTACCCCGCGTTGGCGACGCACAACGTGCGGAGCATTGCGCATGGCATTGTCTATGCCGAGAAACGCGGACTGAAGCCGGGAGATTTTGAGTTCCAGATGCTGTACGGCATGGCAGAACCGGTGCGGCGCGCTCTGGTGGAGCTTGGATTCCGGGTACGCGAGTACTGTCCGATCGGCGAGTTGGTGCCGGGAATGGCGTACCTTGTGCGCCGTTTACTGGAGAACACGTCCAATGAAGGTTTTCTTCGAGCGAAATTCCGTGACAACACGTCGAGTTCGGTTCTGCTGTCCGACCCAGCCAAACAGGCCGCTCCGTCCGACATGGAGGCCGGCCACCCGAGGTTGGGCTTTTGTCATGAGCCGCCGGCAGATTTTGGCCGGGAACCGCAAAGGCGGGCCATGTCACAGGGTTTGGGCGAAGTAAGGCGGGCGTTGGGCCGCACCTACCCCTTGGTGATCGGTGGGAGCGAAGTCGGCACGCAGCGCCGCATGGCGTCGATAAACCCGGCGGCTCCGGACCAGAACATCGGCTGGGTGGCGTTGGCCGGGGTTGACGAAGTATCGGCGGCTGTCCGGGCCGCACGGAAGGCGTTCCCGCGATGGAGCCGGACGCCAGCGGTGGAACGTGCCGGGCTGCTGGACCGGCTTGCAGCCCTGATGCGATCACGGAAAGCTGAGCTGGCCGCATGGCAGGTGTATGAAGTGGGCAAGACCTGGGGAGAGGCAGATGCGGATGTGGTTGAGGCAGTCGACTTTTGCAATTTTTACGCCGATGATCTCCGGCACGTTAGCCGACCGCGGCTGACGGAGGAAGTACTGGGGGAAGTCAGCTTCGAACATTACATTCCACGAGGCGTAGCCGTGGTGCTTGCACCCTGGAATTTCCCGCTGGCCATTCTTTGCGGCATGACGGCAGCAGCGCTGGCCGCTGGCAACACCGTGGTGGTGAAGCCGGCCGAGCAGTCGTCGGTCATCGGAAGTTTATTCGTTGATCTCTTGGTTAAGGCCGGCGCTCCGGCCGGCAGCGTCAACCTTCTTACCGGGCGAGGCGAAGTGGCGGGTGCCCAGCTTGTCGACCATCCTGATGTCGACGTGATTGCTTTCACCGGGTCCCGCGAGGTGGGCACGCAGATCTGGGAGCGCGCCGGGATCACGCACCCGGGCCAGCGCAATCTGAAAAAAGTTATTTGCGAGATGGGTGGCAAGAACGCCTTGATCGTTGATGGAGACGCGGACCTGGACGAGGCGGTGCTGGCCATTGTGCAATCGGCCTTTTCCTTTCAAGGGCAAAAGTGTTCAGCGTTGTCCCGACTGGTCACTGTGGGTGACGTCCATCGGCGTTTGTTACCCCGGCTGTTGGAGGCCACCGCCGCCTTGAACATCGGCCTGCCGGAAGCCCCTGAGACTGACATCGGCCCGATGATAGATGCGGAGGCCGCTGCCAAGGTCCGTTTCTACCGCGAACTGGCCCGACGCGAACACAAGATCGCGTACGAAGCGGAAATACCCCGCGGGCTGCCGGGGTTTTTTTCCGCGCCCACCATCGTTACCGGTGTTCCCGCTGGGGCGCGGTTGGCGCAAGAAGAGGTGTTCGGACCCCTCTTGGCCGTCAGTCGCGCCCGCGACCTGACCGAAGCCCTGACGATCGCCATGGACACGCCTTACGGCCTGACCGGCGGGGTTTTCTCGCGCAGCCCGAAAACGATCGATCGTGTCCGCCGCGAGTTCCGCGTCGGCAATCTGTACATAAACCGCGGCATTACCGGGGCCATTGTTGGCCGGCACCCGTTTGGCGGATTCGGCATGTCCGGCGGAGGTACCAAGGCGGGTGGTCACGATTACCTGCGCCAGTTCATGTTCCCGACCGTAGTGACGGAGAATACGTTGCGCCGCGGCTTTGCCCCTGAACCCGCAGGCGCCCGGGCGCAGCCGGAGGACATGGCCAGCGGCAACGGCGCGAACGGGCTAGACCCGGTTGGCGGTCCGTCCCGGTTGGGCTAAGGCATTCCGGACTAGGAAAAACTCGCTGACATTCTCGGTCGTGAACATCCCGATGAGCCGTCCGGTGTGATCCACGACGGGCAGTGCCTGACTGCCTAACTGTTGCAGCAACGTAAAGGCTCGCTCCAGGCTGGTTTGGGGAAGCAACGTTGGCAAGCCTTTCACCATGATGTCCGTCACACGGGTCTGTGGGCCGGACCGCTTCAGGCCGACGAGCAGGTCGTGCTTGGTCAGCAACCCGGCAATCCCGCCGTTGTGGTCGAGCACCGGAAATTCGTGCTGCGAAGTCCCCAAAAGGGCATCCACCGCCTCATCCAGTGTGGCTTGTTCATCCAGCGTGTCGAACCGTGTCACCATCGCGCTCGACACCGGGAAGCCGGAGCTGGCAAAACGCATTTGCACAAGGGCCGATTCATTCTCAGCACCCATGTAGATGAACACCGCGATCAAGACCAAAAAGAGGTTGCCGTTAAAGGCCGCAAAAATGCCCAGGGCGAAAGCCAGACCCTGGCCGATCGTGGCCGCGATCTGGGTGGCGCGAGCGTACGGCAGGCGTGTGGCTAACAACGCCCGCAGCACCCGGCCTCCGTCGAGGGGAAACGCCGGGATCAAGTTGAACAGCAGCATCATCACATTGGTGATGAGAAGGGTGACAAGCAGGTTCGGCCGTTCAGGACTGAGCCATGCGCGCGGCTCGAAGCGATGAGCGGACCACAACACGGCCCAGAGCACGGCTGCGATCACGACATTGACCAAAGGACCGGCCAGCGCCACCACGAGTTCCTGGCCCGGTTTTTCCGGCATGCGCTCCATTCGGGCCACCCCGCCGATGGGCAGCAGGCTGATGTCCGCGGTGCGAATTCCGTACGCTTTGGCGGCGACGGCGTGCCCGAGCTCATGGAGCAGCACGCACAGGAACACCAGCAGGGTGACAATCAGTGCGTAAAGGGCGCCGCCGCTGCCGCCGTGCACCCCGTAGTAGGAAGCGATGCCGGCCAACAGAAGCAAGAAGGTGGCATGGACACGAATGTCAATCCCTGCCACCCGCGCGATTTTGAACGACCATCTCATGTGCTTAGAACCGGGGTACGTCAGGTCGGGCGTCCCTCACTACAATGTACCACTTTGCGCGCCGGCCCGCGAAAGGTATCGCTGGTCGGGCCCTCCGTGGCCGCAGCGAACCAGGGCGCCGCAGCTTTGCGTGAGGGTGGATCAATGCTACTCTTTGGACCCGCGGTATGAACTATAAAGAGACCCTGAATTTGCCCAAAACCGACTTTCCAATGAAGGCAAATCTGACCAGCCGGGAGCCGGAGATGTTGGCCAGATGGGACCGGGAAAACCTGTATGGGGCGATTCAGACCTCCAGGTGCGAAGCCCCTGCCTTTGTCGTTCACGACGGGCCGCCGTTTGCCAACGGGGACGTACACATGGGCACGGCGCTCAACAAGGTGCTCAAAGATTTTATCGTTAAAAGCAAGGTAATGGCCGGGTTCCGTGCTCCGTACGTGCCGGGGTGGGACTGCCACGGTCTGCCAATTGAGTACAAGGTGGTAAGAGAATCCGGGGCCCTGTCGCCCTTGGAGGTCCGTCAGCGCTCCGAGGCATACGCACGCAAGTACATCGACATTCAGCGACGTCAGTTCCGACGGCTAGGGGTGCTGGGCGATTGGGAACACCCCTACCTGACCCTGGATCCCGCTTATGAGGCCGACATTCTGCGCGCCTTTGCGGAGTTGTTGCGCCTCAACCTCGTCTACCAAAGCAAAAAACCGGTCTTTTGGAGCACGGGCGCGCAAACGGCATTGGCCGAAGCCGAGGTTGAGTACAGGGACCGGGATGACCCCTCGATCTACGTCGGTTTTCCCGTAGTGACGGGGCCGTGGGCAAACCGCGCGACGGTGGTCATCTGGACGACCACGCCGTGGACCCTTCCGGCCAATGAGGCCATCGCCGTCCACCCTGCCTTTACTTACGTGGTTCAGGAATTTGCCCATCCGGAACACGCGGAACGACGCTCACTGCTTCTCGCCGAGGCGCTGGTCGGGGATTTTGGACGGGCGACCGGTTGGTTGCCGCAGGACGGACCTTTGGACAGGTTGACCGGGGCGGAGTTGGAGGGAACACGGTGCCGGCACCCGTTTCTGAACCGTGAATCCATTGTTTTGCCCGGGGAACACGTCACCGCTGAGGCAGGCACCGGGTGCGTCCACACCGCCCCGGGTCACGGCGAGGACGACTACATCCTTGGTTTGAGGTACGGTCTTCCGATCTTCGCGCCGGTGGATGACAACGGTCGCTACACCGAAGAAGTAGGGGTGCCGGAGTGGGTGGGAATGTACGTTTTTGACGCGAATGCGTTGATCGTCGACCGGTTGGGGCGCGAGCGCCTGCTGCTGGGCAAGCGGAACTACCACCATTCTTACCCGCATTGCTGGCGGTCAAAGACCCCGGTGATCTTCAGGGCGGTCGAACAATTTTTCATCCAGCTGGATGCGCTCAAAGGCGCCGCCCTGAAAGCCATCGGCGACGTCGCTTTTTTGCCGGCATGGGGCCGGAACCGGATGTACGCCACCGTTGAGTCGCGTCCTGACTGGTGCATTTCCCGGCAGCGGACCTGGGGCGTCCCGCTTCCCCTATTTTACCTCGAAGGCAAAGCGCAACTC
The DNA here is from genome assembly GCA_036401335.1 of Chthoniobacterales bacterium. Classification (GTDB taxonomy): domain Bacteria; phylum Verrucomicrobiota; class Verrucomicrobiia; order Chthoniobacterales; family JAFAMB01; genus DASWVC01. Next base: position 3,198 of record DASWVC010000229.1, on the reverse strand, counting down.
CGGGCCGACTGGGTCCTGGCCGTGGCGGGGCTGGTGGCAGAACACGGCAGCAACATCTGGTACGAACTCAGCGATGCAGAAATCTCCGCCCGTCTCGGCTTACCGGCGGGACTCACCCGGCGCAACGACACCCTGGATGTCTGGATTGATTCCGGCGTCAGTCACCTTGCCGTGCTGAAGCGGCGGCCGGAACTGCGTTGGCCGGCAGACGTTTACCTGGAAGCGACCGACCAGCACCGGGGGTGGTTTCAATCCTCGCTGCTGACCAGTGTAGCCTTGTACGGTGCGGCACCGTACCGGGAAGTCATCACGCACGCGTTTGTCGTCGACGTCGAAAGCCGACAAAAGATTTCTAAGTCCCAACAGGGTACTTACAGTAAGCCGACCGCTGCCGAGCATTTTACCGACAAATACGGAGCGGACGTGCTGCGGCTCTGGGTCGCCAGCGTTAACTATGCGGACGAAGTTCCATTCGGTGAACGCATGTTTGACCAACTAACGGACACTTACCGCCGGATCAGAAATACCCTTCGAATCCTGCTTGGCAACCTTTACGACGCGCGACCGCCCGTGGAGGGGATGGAAGGTTTAACGCTGGTAGACCGTTGGATTTTGACCCGCCTGGAGCAAGTCATCGAAACGTGCCGGGACGCTTACGCGAAGTATGAATTCTATCGGGTTTACCAAACGCTTAACCAGTTTTGCGCGGTGGATCTGAGCAGCCTTTACGTGGACATCACGAAAGACCGGATGTATTGCGACGCGCCCGGCTCACCGCGTCGCCGCGCCACCCAGGCCGTCATGCACCGTGTTTACGACGCCCTTGTCCGGCTGCTGGCTCCGATCCTGGCTTTTACCGCAGAAGAAGCGTGGACCCATTTCGGCAAGCACACCTCGGTTCACATGGAGCTATTCCCAGCGGCGAATTCAGCCGGCGTGGATGGTTCAGCCCTGACGCAGGTTGAGGCCCTGCTGCGTGTGCGGACAGCGGTCTCCCAGGCCATTGAATCCGCCCGGCAACGAAAGGAGATCGGCAATGCCCTGGAGGCTCACGTGAGCTTGCAGTTGCCTGTAGACGACCCGGTGCGCCGGATTCAGCCGGTGGAGCTCGAAGAGTTCCTCATCCTCAGCGACCTCGCCCTGGACGGGGCCGGCAAATTGGCGGTGCAGGTAAGGCGCACGGAGCACGGCCGGTGCGGACGCTGCTGGCGGCACCGACCCACCGTAGGTGAATACCCTGACCATCCCGCCCTGTGCGATCGCTGCGTCGGCGTGGTGCGCATGGTCGAGGTAGTTAAGTGAAGTATTTGCTCTGGTTCACCGTGCCGGCGTTGGCCCTTGACCAATGGACCAAGTGGCAGATCCGGGAGCGTCTTGACCTCGGCACTGAGTTGCCCGTGATCCCGGGGTTTTTCAGTATTGTCCATGTCGCGAACACCGGCGCAGCCTTTGGCTTGCTGCAAGGCAATAATCTTTTGTTCGTGGTACTCGCGGTGGTCGCAACGGCCGTTATCCTGATTCTTTTGTGGCGGAACCGTCGCTCCCGACCGGGTGCCACACAATTTTCGGCCCTGAATAAGACGGCCTTAGCCCTCCTGCTCGCGGGCATCCTGGGCAATTTATTCGACAGGCTTGCGCACGGTCAGGTGACCGATTTCCTGCATTTTTACCACGACCGCTACGAGTGGCCGTCGTTCAACGTGGCAGACAGCTGCATCTGCGTAGCCGCCGGATTATTGATCATCGACTCGTTCCGGTCGAACAACGCGCAGGACAAACCTGACGCGCAAAACATAGACAAAGCCGAGGGTTGACGCTCGGAGATTCAGTCCGCCTCACCTCTCACCTGCGCTTACGGCAGGAGCTCGGGGCGATACTCGAAGTGCATGGTGTGTAAAAATTCGCGCGATCCTGTCGAATGATTGCAGCCGGGCTCTGCAGCCGCTGACCCTGACTGTTGAAGTGGTCGCGCTCGCTGAGTCGGGCCACGTAGGACTTGATCAAGCGATCCGAACCGGCCAACTGCGCGCTGGAGATTCCGCCGGTCAGCAGCCCGTAGAGCGCGAGAAGAAAGGGTTTAGACACTGCCTTACTCACGTTCCCCCTGAAAGCTCCGGCGGCACCATAATGGCGACCAATTTCTTACCAAGCACGACGCGGTGTGGGCTGGCGGGAACGAACGATGCAGGCAAACTCGAAGGGGCGCCCTTCCCTGGAAAGGAGCTTTTACCGCCACAGCACAACGCTTTCCAGCGGCAATCGGGTTTTACGTCCCGGCGAGGAGGCGGCATAGCCCAGGGCAACCACTAGTACCGGCTCCATTGATCGCGGCAGCTGCAAGACCTTGCGAAGGCGGTTCCGGTCAAACCCTTCCATAGGCAAGGTGTTGAGTCCGGCTGCCTCGGCTGCAAGGATGAAGTTCATGGCGTTGAGCATGACTTGTTTGGCGGTCCAAAAGCGTCGATGAACCGCGACCACGTCCGGAAGGGGGCGGAACAGCCTGACTACCGGAAGCAGCGTCGCTTTCCAGAGCCAGCCCAGGCCCGCGGGACCACAGTTGCACATCAGGGGTACGACCCGGCGCAGCCGTTCCGCGTAAGCGGCTGGCATGTCCCCTTCGCGCAGTTCCTGGGCAAGGATCGCGTCGAAGCGATCTTCGAACGCGCGGCCGTCACCCGCAAATACGACCACGATGGGCGCCTCTTCGACGGGAGCCTGATCCATGCAAGCCCGGCGCAAGGCGGGTCGCAATGCGCGATCCTCCACGACGATGTACCGGGTGGGCTGCAAGTTGTACCCGCTTGGGGCCCATTGCGCCATGCGCAGCAACCGCTCCAGCAATCCACGCTCAACCGGTACCGGCTGAAAGTGACGGGTGGCCCGACGTTGCCGGATCAGGACCTCGAATTCGGCCAGGAACATACGGCCGGCGGGCCCTGACCGGTCGGAACAGCAATCTGGGCGGCTAGGCGGCGTTCCATTTCCTGCGTCCATGCGAACCGTGAAGGAGGGTAGACGAGGCAAGGCCTCAGGCAAAGGTTTGTTTGCCGGCAATCCGTGGTGAATCGGCGTCTCCGGGCGATTGAGGTCGGATCGTTTTTCTGGAAAGGGGCAACTCCGGTCATTGAGTGCGCAGCAACCGGCGGGCAGCAGTGTACCCTATGCTGCCTAAGGGTTTGCCTGACACCATTATAGAGC
>DASWVC010000228.1:0-11416 GCA_036401335.1 Chthoniobacterales bacterium | reverse complement strand
GAAGCCGATCCCCTCAAGAACTGGAAAATTACGGAGGAAGATTGGCGCAACCGCCGCCGCTGGGACGAGCACAACGACGCCGCGCAGGAAATGTTTGAACAAACCTGGCTCCTTAACGCGCCGTGGACCGTGGTTGAGGCCAACTACAAATGGTACGCACGTCTGAAGGTGCTGAAAACGACGGTGAAAGCCCTGGAGAGCTTGGACCTTAAAATCAAGGGCCAGGGGTTTGCCGGCTGCAAAGGTTGATCCGTAACGCCCCGGAGTGCATCGTCTCCACAACTTCCGGGTCTTCCATCACGCGATCGAGATCGGACCTTGATCTACGGCCGTTTCATGGTGACGTGTACGCATGCGCAAGATTTTTTGGTTCCTTCTCGGAGCAGCCTTGATCGGAGCATCTTGCGGAACGTTGACGGCCGAAGATGCCCAGCAGCATGCCGCTGCGGGAGTTGAAAAGGCGAAAGCCGGTGACGACCAGGGGGCCTTGCAGGACTTCGACCGCGCCATCGAACTGGCGCCGAAGGAGCCCGTGCATTACCGGAACCGTGCGGCGCTGTACGCGCGCCTCAAGCAATGGGACAAAGCCATTGGCGATTACAACACCTGCTTAAGCCTGGGGCCTGAGAATGACCCCGGCATTCAATTCAACCGCGGCTATGCCTGCCTGCAACTGGGCCGGCAGGATGATGCCCTGCATGATTTTGACGCAGTGCTCCACGCACAGCCGGACAACGAACGGGCCCTCCGTTTCCGGGCTTACCTGCTTGCGGCGCGTCACCAGCCAGAGAGGGCCATCGACGACCTATCCACCCTGATCTCGAAATACCCCAATGATCTGCCTTCACTGAAAGCCCGAGGCGACGCCTATGCCGTCACCGGCAGTTGGGCAAAAGCCATTGCCGATTACAGCAAGGCCGTTGAACTCAACCCAAAAGGCACGGACGCTCAAGCCGCACGGGCCGTTGCGTACCTGCACACAGGGGACAAAGCCGGGGCGCTCAGGGATCTGAACGCTGTCCTTGAGGCCAGGCCGAACGATGCAGACGCCCTGCTTCGGCGGGCCCAGCTCTGCTATGAGCAGGGCCAACTCGATCCCGCTATCGCCGATTACACCAAGGCGATTGCGCTCCGACCCGGTGCAGCCGAGCTCTTTTCAGGTCGGGGGTACGCCCGCCTTAAAAATCAGGATAAAGCAGGCGCCTTAAGTGATTTCAACAAAGCGATCCAACTCGACCCGAAAAACACCGATTATTACGCTGCCCGAACCTACTTGTACGAGTCGCAGGGTGACTCCGCCAAGGCGATCGACGACCTTGGCCAGTTGGTCGCAGCCAAACCCGGCGACCCGCAGCTGCTTATGCGTCGCGGCGATCTGTACCTGAAAACCAATCAGCCGGACAAGGCGATCAAAGATTACGAGGGAGTGCTAAGCAAAGAACCAGACAATGCTTTGGCCCTCGCCGGTAAAGGATCGGCCACCGCGCAAAAAGGCGATCGGCGGGGCGCGGCGGATCAACTCCAGAATGCGTTGAAGGTGAGCAAAGACCCGAAAGAACAGCAAGACATTCGCGAACGGCTCCGGCAGCTCGGAGTCGGTCCTTTGCTGTGACGTTCACGAATAGTAGGGAGAGGGTGTAAGGGGCCGGGGTTGGCGGTCCTTCACTGACCGGGCTACTGCTGCAATGCCCAGGCATTTCGGATAAGGGTTTTTGACAGCTGCGCCCGTCCTTCAACCACCTGAATGAGCAATCACGTGCCTGTATGCAGGGCACCGGACGGGCCTCTGACGTCCTTGAAAAAGCCACACCTGCCGCGTGGGCGGGTATTCAAAACTCCCGTTCCTATCGGACCTGTCTTTCGGGAGGGCGCTTGAGGACAAGCTCCCCTACCGGAGGTCACGCAAAGACTCGTGGACCCCTTTCTTTAGCCCGACGGCTGACCCCGTTTTGGAACGGACTTCTGGCAACCGGCAAAGCAGATGCAAAACCATTGTCGGAAATGCCTGCGCGTCCCAGCGATGGCCGCACTTCCATCTCGGCCGCTTCGAGGCTACCGATACCGGTAGGGGAGCTTGGCCGCAAGCGCCCAGGGAGCGACCACTCCCCGTTCCGCCCGTTGGCGAACCCGGCAGGAGCGGAGATGATATGGGAGTAGCAATAGCCCCAAAGATCGTTTCAGCGCCGGTCGCAGCTGTACTTGCCCGGCCCCACGCAGGCCAGGAGCACGAATACGAACAACATCTCGAGCGGGCGCGAATATTCGCCGAACGACCGAGTGGCGTGGAACACGGAAAGGAAGGCGATGAACATCGTAAATCCGAGGCAAAGGCACGCCGGCCGGAACAAAAGGCCCAGCACCAGCAGCATGCCGCCCAGGAATTCAGACAGGCTGGCGAGCAGCCCCCAGATTTGGGGCAGAAAGTGAATGCCGACGCTTGCCATGGCATGGCCCAATCTCGCCCAGGTGCCGGCTCCACCTGCCATTTTGGGCCAGCCATGGAGCACGTACATCACCCCGAGTCCAACGCGAGTGACGAGCAGCGCGGGGTCCGTAAATCTTGACAGAGAGCTAAACATCCGGGCTTTTAGCGCGAACGTTCGTGGCCGCGCAAGCCCCGCGCCACCCGGAGTCCGATCAAAGGCCGTTCCAGCGCTTCCACCGGCAAGCCGATGACATTGGAGTGCAATCCTTCGATTTTGGCGATGACCCGCTCCGGTGCCGTCTGGGCCGCATACGCGCCTGCCTTGTCCAACGGATCGATCACGGCGTGGTAGGCGTCGATTTCGGATTCGGACAGCACTTTCAACGTCACCGCCGTCTGCGCATGATCAAGGTAAAAGCGGCGCTGCCTGGCGTAAACGAGACAATAAGCGGTGGTCACCGTGTGCGTGCGGCCGCTTAAAACGCTCAGCATGGCTTTCGCTGCGGCCGGGGTGCCTGGCTTACCGAAAACCTGCGCCCCGAGGGAAACGACCGTATCGGCCCCAATAACCACTGCCTGGGGAAACGCCGCCGCGACCCGGCGCGCTTTGCGGAATGCATTCCAGGAAGTCAGCTCGACCGGAGACAAGTACGGGTACGCAATTTCCGTGATGTCAGCCGGAATGACCTCGAAGGAGTATCCAAATTCCCGGAGCAGGTCTGCCCGGCGCGGAGACGCCGACGCGAGCACCAAGCGCCTCACTTTCCAGGTGCTGCGGGCGGTGCAGCGGCCGGTGATGGGGCGTTGATCTGTAATTGCTTGTAATCAGCGGGCACCGTGAACTCTGCGTCCGTCAGCGGGGTTTGCTGAACCGAACTCAACGTGGTGGTCACCTTCTGATTCATGACTTCCACGGTCGTACGGATCGGCATGCCGGGAAATTTGTCCGGGGGCAGCGCCAACGTGCGAAACGCCTCCATGCCAGGGCCGCTTTGCACGTTGTACAGCGCAGCGATCAGGTTCTTGTAATCCGGAAAACTCTTGGCTACTGCCACGGTGTTGTGCGTGCCATTCAGGTCGTAAGTGTATTCCTCGGTCTCGTAACCGTTGATCGTTTCTTTTTTGCCGGTCGGCTTAAGTTCCGTGTCTGCCGGGTTATCATTCTGCTTCCCGAGCATGTCCTTCATGGCTTTGGCTTGGGCCACCAACTGGTCCTTGCCTATTGTCATGTACGATTTCTGGGGATGCACCAGGACCGTGGTCTCGCCCGTGTTGGCGTCCATGATCGCGCTGGTTTGTTCCGTGGCGTCCACCCGGCATTTTGCCCCTTTTAATTTGAGCGTAATATTCTGGGTCTGACCGCCGTTCTCGACTTGTTGCTTGACGATGTAGTCGGCCTGGACAGAAACGGCCAGAAGGAGGATCGAGCCGACAATCAGGAGTAGGGGTTTCATGGGAGTTGAGCCGGGAAGTTTGCCCGCACTTCTGTGTTGCGCAACCCGGACCTCGCGAAGGTGCCTGCTGAAATGGGCTTGCCAGAGCCGAAAACGGGCGCGCAAAGCCACCCGCAGCCTTGACGTTTGTCACTCCTGCTCGCCGGAAGATTTCAACTTTGCCGGAGGATGAAGGCCCGCTGTCCCCAACCAGGCGAATAGGAGAGGTAAAATTTTCTGGTTCATCCGCTGGCGCACCGGCTTGGCGCGGAAACCCAACGAGGCGGTCGGGTTCTACGGGGTGCTCTCGGCCGCGACCATCTGCGGCCTTGGGCTCACCTTGACTTCGTTCGATCCCATCCGAGCGCTTTTTTGGTCGGCGGTCATCAACGGCCCGGTCGCGGTGCCCATCCTCGTCCTCATGATGTTGATGGCGACCAACCAGCGGGTCATGGGACGTTTCACCATTTCGGGTGGCCTCCGGTTGGTCGGGTGGGTAGCCGCCGGGGTCATGGCACTGACCGCAGTGGGGCTTTTTGTGCCCTTGGGCAATTAGCCCCACACGGTCCGGCTTGGCTTATTCTGCTTTGATCAGCGCCAGCAAATCTACGCGTTCGGGCAGAGGCAACCGGAACCGCAGGCCTGCCCATTGCACCGGTTGAGTTTTCCACCGGGCAACGTTGTAACCGCTGTAATCCACGGTTCGGCACCCGGTTGGGACGTGAACCTTAATCCGCTCGGGGCCTGCGACCACGCAAACTGCTGGTCCTGGTGCCGCCAGAAAAGGCACCACATCCTCTGCCCTGAGCCATTCATGGAACGGCACCGTGGTGTGACGCAGGTACCAGACCAGGCTTTGCTCATCGTACCCAACGGATCCGGTACGCGTTGCCGGCGACAAATCCGGTCGAAGCTGCTCTACGAGCACTTTCGAGGGAAAAGCGGGTTCGATCCAACGAAAGCCCACCGTCGCGATAAGGACGTAAACCCCCATCGCGGTCCCGGCCGCCGCGCGCACGGGAAAACGGGGTGACCGATGCCGTGCAAACACCACCGCCAGGAGTGGGAAGGCCGGCAGGACGTAATGCGGCAACTTGGTCTGAATCAGCGTGAACACGGCGAAAACCACCGCGGCATTTAACAGCAGGTACCGGTCAAGTTCCTGGCCCGAACGCCAGGCCGACCGAATGGCCCTTCCCAGCCCAATGCTCCACGGGGCAAAGCTGACCAGCAGCGTTACCGCGTAAAAAGGTAAGAACAGGAGGTAGCCGATAACGCCGGGGGCACCGTGGCTCTCCATCGGCTTGAGGGACCGCTGCACGACGTGTTTGCCGATGCCAACGTTGAAAAACTGGCCGTGCGTCACAACCAACGCCGGGATTCCCCAAAGCCCGACGACACCAATCACAACCAGCAATCCGGCAAGGGTTGAAGGTAACAAAACCTGAACTCGCCGTTCCCTCAGGTAACGGTGCACCGTCGGGGTGATCCAGGGCAACAGTGCGATCGGCCCCTTGGCCAGAAAACCAGCGGCCAGGGCCAGGTAGAACGCCAGGAAGAGTCGCTTGGACGCCGGTCGCCGCATTCGTTCCCAGCCCGCCCAGCAGGCCCCGGTGAAAAAAAACACCAGGGGTGGATCCGCGACCGCCGCGTGTGCGTGCATGAAGGTTTGCATGCACGTGCCGAAAATGACTCCGGACCACCAACCCACCTGAGGGTTGGTTTCTTTCGTCGCCCAGAGCGCCGCCATTACCGCCGTCGCCGCCATGAACACCGCTGAAGGCAGACGGACGGCCAGATCGCCATCGCCGACGATCCGCATCGCGGCGACTTGACACCAATATACCAGGGGCGGTTTGTCGAACCGGTACGCGCCGTTGACGCGCGGGATGAGGTAATCCCCGCTCTGGCGCATTTCGCGCGATGCTTCCGCGAACCGAGGTTCGTCGCGATCAATCAACGGCAAAACCCCGTCGCCCAGGCTGTTCAGGATTAACAGGCCCACAAACAACGCCAGGTACCGCCCAGCGGCGTGGAACCGTCCGGCGAAAGTCAGACAACGGGGTAAGGCCAAGGTTAACGGGGAAACGCCGGGTTCCTATTGCGCTCGCCGTTGGCTTGAGATCCCCGCAGCTTAGGTTTCACTGGTCGGAACGCACCCGTTCGGCGAACGTTGGAACGTTGGTCAGCAAGCATGGCGCATCCTACCGGATTCTTTTTTAAAGCAAACACCAGTCTTCGCTTCCGGATCGCATCGCTTGCTGTCGCTGTGGTCGCCATCGGCACGGCTTTCCTGTTGGACGACGGTTGCATCCAATGGATGCTGGCCCATCACACCCCCGCCTGGGCTCACGTGGCAGGAGCGCTCAGCAGGTGGGGGGACTGGCCTGAACTGATGGCCCTTGGCCTCACCCTCCTCCTGATTGCCTGGGCCCGCCACTCACGTGGCCTGGTCCACCTGCTGCTATGCATGATCACGGCTTCGACCCTGGCCGGCGCGTCAGCCAACGCCGTGCGGCTGCTAAGCGGTCGTACCCGGCCCAATGCGGTGGGCGTTAAACCGGGTTGGTATGGGTTGTGGTATGAACGGCAGTTTCTTCTTGGCAAGAACTCGTTCCATGGTTTTCCGTCCGGTCACACCGCCGCGGCTTTTGCGTTTTTCGGCACGGTGGGGTGGGCCCGGCGCGGTTGGGCCTGGCTGTTTCTGGGGCCCGCCGCAGCCATCGGCTGGTCCCGGCTTTACCTTAACGCCCATCGCCTTTCCGACGTGACCGTGGCCTTGATCCTCGGGCTGCTGCTGGCATACGTTGTCTGGACGCGGGCCGGGCCGGCGCTCGCCCGGCTGGTTGCCGGCCAGGGAGGGTGGCCATTGGCCCGCGGGCGCTGAACGCCTCGGTCAACACTGCCTGCATGTCCGCAACATCCGAATGGGAATCCTGGTACCGGGCGGGAGATACTCCCTGGGACAAAGGGTACGCTGCGCCGCCGCTCATGGAGTGGCTCGAGGACCATGGCCCCCTGGCTGGCAGGATTCTGGTGCCCGGTTGTGGATTAGGCCATGATGCCCGGGCGCTGGCCACGAAAGGCGTGGATGAGGTGGTCGGGATTGACCTCTCACCCTTCGCCGTTGAACAGGCCCGAAGGCTTGCGGCAGGCCGCCCGGTCAGGTTTACCGTTCAAGACCTGTTTGATGAGACATGGGATGGCCAGGGTGGCTTCGACTGGGTCTTTGAACACACGTGCTTCTGCGCCATCCATCCTGACGATCGTCCACGGTACGTCCGGGCTGTTCGGCGTTTGCTCAAACCGAATGGACGCTTTCTGGGCGTTTTCTTTTTGAACCCGTGGGACCCGGGAGAAAAGCCTGACGGACCACCGTTCGGCACGGGGCAAACGGAATTGGACGAACTTTTTGGCCCATGGTTCAATTTGGTCGAAGAATACGTGCCGACCCAAGCTTACCCTGGCCGGGAAGGCCGCGAACTGGTTCGATTGCTGCGATGCAACCGTGGTGACTGATTCCTGCACGATGCAACGCAGCTATGGCGACCGCCAGGCTGCTTCAAACCTCTTCCTCCATGGTGCCTTTCTTGGTCAAGCCGCGAAGCTTGCCTTCAATGAAGGCGTCAATGTCCCCGTCCATTACGGCTTGCACGTTTCCAGTCTCCACACCGGTGCGATGGTCTTTGACCATCTGGTACGGTTGAAAAACATAGGAGCGGATCTGGCTGCCCCAGGCAATGTCGCCTTTCTCCCCGTACTGGCGGTCGAGCTCCGCCCGTTTACGGTCCTGCTCAATCTGGTAAAGCTTTGCCTTGAGCATGTTGAGGGCCATCTGGCGGTTGCGGCCCTGGCTCCGTTCGGCTTGGCAAGCAACCACAATTCCGGTCGGCACGTGGGTGATGCGTACGGCCGTTTCTACCTTGTTGACGTTCTGCCCCCCTTTCCCTCCGCTCCGGAACGTGTCAACCGCGAGGTCACTTTCCTTGATCTCGACGTCCACTTCTTCCTTAAGTTCGGGGACACTGTCGACGCTGGCGAACGACGTGTGCCGTCGTTTGTTGGCATCAAAAGGTGAGATCCGGACCAGGCGATGCACCCCACGCTCCGTTTGCAGGTACCCGTAAGCGTACTCGCCCGTGACGAGGAGCGTCACGGATTTCACACCGGCTTCATCGCCCTGTTGTAAATCAACGATCTGACTGGCGTAGCCGTTGCGCTCAATCCAGCGCTGGTACATCCGCAACAACATGTCCGCCCAGTCGCACGATTCGGTGCCACCCGCTCCCGCGTGAATGGTCAGAAACGCGTTGTTCCGATCGAATTCACCGGAAAGAAGCATCTTCAGTTCAAAGTCCTCAAGCAAACGGGTAAGGGTCGCGTACTCGGATTGGAGATCGCGGAAAGCGGCCATTTGGGCGGACGCGTCGGCTTCCTCTTCGGTCAGGCCTCGCATGATCTCCAGATCTTCCACCTTCTGGACAAGGTCAGCCATCGGTTCCACTTTGTTGCGCAGGGCCGTGGCCTCGTCGATGGTTTGCTGGGCCTGTTCCTTTCGCTCCCAAAACTCAGGGGCGGCCATCTGGGCTTCAAGGGCCTTTAACCTTCGCTGGAGGGCGGGGTAGTCAAAGGTACCTCCGCAGCTCGCCAATGCGCGTTTTCAAGTCATCGGTCCGAATCGCCAGTAAATCGATCTCCATAAACCGCCAACGTTGAAGGTTCTTCGTGCCAAGATCAAGGGGCGCCCGGCAATTATACCGTTTGTCACAAATCCTTTCCGAAAAGCTCGTCCGCAAGCGGGGAGCAGACGGACCCCGATACGTGTTGTCACCCTGGTACTCCGGTCGGCGAGGGACCGCCGACCCTACCAAACCCCGTTGCGCGAATGGCACCAAGGGTAAGGAAGTTTGCGGTTTAAAGGCCTGCCGGATCGGACGGCAGCCTGGTAGGGCGGCGAGTCCCTTCGCCGCCGACAAGGTGTGACGGGGCCTTCGCGAGGGGAGCTTGTCCTCAAGCGCCCCGGGATCGTGGCCCGCCGCCACCCGGAGTCGGCAAGGGACAGCCGGCCCTGCCGGACGTCGCGTGGGGACACGCGACCCCACCAGCCCACCTGAGCTCATTTCGGCACAGCCGTTTGACAAACGGTATAGACGGGGGAGTGGTCGTTCCGCGGGGCGCCTGCGGACAATCCTGGCGTCAGTAAGGGCCGCACGGCTGATGCCCTCGCTCTATTTTGCGGGCTGGGCATCCGGGGGAACGTTGTCCGTCCCCAGTGCGGCAAGGTGCATGATCTTTTCTTCGGTGGCCTCCGCGCGCCTCAGTTCGCCGGTGACCCTGCCTTGCCGCATCACCACGATTCGGTCGGCCAGCGCCAGCACTTCCGGCAGGTCGCTGGAGATCATCAGGATAGGGATCCCGGCGTGTGCCAGTTCGTCGAACAGCGCGTAGATTTCCGCCTTGGTTCCCACATCGACGCCGCGAGTGGGTTCATCAACGATGAGGCACTTCGGCTCGACCGCGAGCCACTTGGCGATCATGACCTTTTGCTGATTGCCGCCACTCAGCAGGCCCACCCTTTGCTCGTGGCTGGGAGTACGAATATTGAGCCGTGCAACGAAGCGCTGGACCAGCGTTCGTTCCGCCGACCGGTTGACGAACTGGGCTCGCGCCAGCCGCGGGAGCGCGGCCATGGAAACATTCGTCCCGACGCTCGCGCCCAGCACCAGGCCGGTCGATTTGCGATCTTCGGGGGCAAGCGCGATGCCGGCTTGCATGGCATCTTGCGCCCGGCGGATGCGCACGGGCTGGCCCTGGACGCGAACCTCTCCCGCGTCAGGAGGGGGACAGCCGAACACCCCGAGGGCAACTTCGCTCCGACCGGCGCCCACCAGCCCCGCCAAGGCGACGATTTCACCGCGATGAATCTTAAAACTCACGTCACGGTATTGGGCGTGCTTCGTCAGCCCCCGCACTTCGAACACCACCTCCTGGCTGGGGGTCAGGTCCTGGCGATGAAACGCCAGCAGTTCCCGCCCCACCATCAGGCTGACCACCTCCGCCTCCGAAGTGGATTTCATGGGCTTGGTTCGAACGTGTTTGCCGTCGCGCAACACCGTCACGGCGTCGCAATTGGCGAAGACTTCCGGGAACCGGTGCGAGATGTACAACATCGTCACGCCCTGGGCTTTCAGGTCGGCAATGACCCGGAACAGGATCCGTGAATCCGCTTCCGAAAGGCTCGAGGTTGGTTCGTCGAAGATAAGCAGGCGCGGGTTCCGGACCAGGCTCTTGCAAATTTCGACCAGCTGTTGCTGCGCCACGGTGAGGCTGCCGACGATGGTGTCCGGATCAAACCGGATGCCCAGCTTCTGCAGGGTCGCGACGGTCTTGGCCCTCAGCGTCTTGCGGTTCACAAACGCTCCACCGCTTCTCGGCTCCAGGCCGAGGAACACGTTTTCGGCGATGGAAAGGTTCGGAGAAAGGTTCAGCTCCTGGTAGACAATGGCGATCCCAGCGGCCTGAGCCTCGGCCGGGTTCGTAAATTGGACTTCGCGGCCATCGAAGTTCAACGTGCCCGAATCTGACCGTTGCGCTCCGGCAATGATCTGCATCAACGTGCTTTTGCCGGCCCCATTTTCTCCCATGATGGCGTGAATGCTTCCTCGCTCCACGTCGAAGGTAACGTCCTGCAAGGCGCGCACACCTGGATAACTCTTGGTAATTCCCTCTATCTTCAGGATTGCAGGCATGGAATGCGAAGGTAGGACGGCGCAGCGGAAAAGGCTCGTTGCGCGCTTATTTTGCGGAAGGTGACCTATGGCTGGACGAGCCCTGGCTGCTCAGCGTGAAGGGCTTTACGGGACCAAACCCAGCCCCTCCGCTGTCGGGAACACGCTTCCGGTGGAAGCCGTAACCTCAGGCCGCCGCTCGGCGGGTTACTTCTTCATGAACTGATCGACATTGCTTGCGTCAACGACATCAACGCCGGTGTTAACATTGTCCGCCTTCTTCCCGTTCGCGAGGTCGTTCAGGACGTCAATGCTCTGGGTTCCCATCGCGTAGGGCCGCTGACCGATCAGGGCACTGCAGTACCCGCCTTGCAAAAGCTTGAGCTCCTCCGGCAAGGTGTCAAAGGATACCAGAACGAACTTGTTCGCCTTCACGTCGGCGGCCCGTTTTCCAATGGCTTTCATGTAGGCTTCCGGGGCACCGAAGAGCGCCCACCCGCCCGAAAAGAAAATGCCGTCCAGATTGGGGTAGCGCGTCAGAACGTCTTGCAGAATCTGTACCGCGCGGACCGCGTCGTCATCGCACGGAAAAGGAGAGCCGGAAATCTCCGAATAGTCGCTCCCACTGACAACTTCTTTGAACCCTTTGATGCGTTCGTTCAGGTTAGCGGCCGCCAAGCCGCCGGTAATGATGGCGTATTTGCCCTTGGGCAGAAGTTTCTTAAACGCCTTCCCCGCCTCTTTGCCGGCGTCCAGGTTATCGGTTCCGACGTACGCCATCCGTTCTGAGTTCGGAGCGTCGGAGTCAAAGGTAATAACCGAAATTCATT
>DASWVC010000227.1:0-11902 GCA_036401335.1 Chthoniobacterales bacterium | reverse complement strand
AAGTAGCCCCGGGCCAGCCCGGGCCCGCCGATATAAATTTCCCCGACTTCACCCGGAGCAACCGGTTGCAGGTCCGGGTTGAGCAGGTAGACCTCGGCATCGACTGGTTTGCCGATTGGGACGACCGGGCGGTTGTCGTCCGGCCGGCAGCGCCACAGCGTGGTGAAGGGAGCCTCCGCCAACCCATAAAAGTTGTAGAGACTTGCCGTGGAGCGGGCAAGGAACCGGCGCGGTAAATCAGCGGGCAGGGCTTCGCCGGCACAAAGGACGTGCTTCAGCCAGTGGCACCCTTCCAAGTTCGCCTCATCCAGTAGCAAGCCTAACAAGGCAGGTGGGAAGCCGGCAGCCGTGATGCGGTGCCTTATAAGCGTTCTGATGAGCAGCGGGACATCGTGCTCGGCGCCAGGAGGAGCGATCACCAAAAGCGCCCCGCTGAAAAGCGGAAAGAAGAGTTCTTCCGGTGCTCGCACCGATTTGAACAGGAAGCGATCGTCCGGGGTGAACTGGAAAACTTCCTTCGCCCAAAACTTGCATCGTGCAAAGGCGCGATCCGGGATTAACACTCCTTTCGGCTGGCCGGTGGAACCTGACGTATACACCAGGTAAGCCAGACGGTCAGGATGCGAAGCATTCTCGATCGCTCCTGCGGGTTCCTGGGCAATGGCGGCAGCAGCCTCTTCCGGACATATCAATTGCACGCCGTGTACGGGAAGGCGGTCCTTCAGCCGCGAATCGGTCACAACCAGACGCACGCACGCGTCCTCGATCATGCCGGCTAACCTGCCGGTGGGATGTGCCGTGTCCAACGGGACGTAAGCGCCACCCGATTTAAAGATGCCCCAGGTCGCGACGACCATTTCGATGGAACGTTCCATGAAGATGCCTACCGGCGTTTCGGCGGCGACGCCTGACTTTGTGAGGTAGCGGGCGAACTGATTGGCTTGTTGATCCAGTGCGCGATAAGTTAGTTGCCGGTCGCCGAAAACGACCGCGACACGGTCCGGAGTGAGTTCCACCTGTTTTTCAAAAAGCTGCCGAATACCCGGGCAAGGCTTGGACGGTGCGAGAAATCCGGAGGGAGGCGTTCGTGTCATGTTCGGGGGAGTCCGGTGAGCGCGTCTTTTGGGAAAGACGCTTCCGTCGTGTTTCTGCCAGGATCACGTCGGTGTCAAAAGACGCGGATCACGTGTCGTCGTGCTCGCCGCATTTTGGGCAGGCGATGGAGATCTGTTTGCAGGGGCTGCACAGCGGCGGATCATTTGGGAGTTTGCTCATCAGGGTATAGCATCGTCAGGTTCGTGCCGTCATTGAACAGCCGCGAGGAGATCAGTCGTTGCGAGCGGAGCGCCAACGGGTGCAGGGCCTCGATGATGGGCAACCAAACGGATGTTGTTCCTGCCCAGAGGACAGCTCCACACCGCCGCCGTTTTCAAAAAAGGAGTCGTCACAGCTTGCGGCGTGGCCGGCACCCTCCACTTGTCGGTACTGGACTTTGCGAAATGGGTGGCTTGGCACGCCGGAGAGGGCAAGCGTCCGCCTGCCCTGGTGTCGTCCGACACCATCAAAAGGCTCCACCACCCCGTGATCGACACCGGACTGCGTGAAAACGCGCCGCCCGGCACGCCCAAGACAGGCGGGTATTCGCTCGGCTGGGCACAGGTCACCCTGGATTGGGCGCCGGCGCCGGTGGTAACCCACAGCGGATCGAACGGCATGAACCTGGCTATCGCGATGTTCTGGCCGGAAACGGATTTCGGGTTCGTCCTGATGACGAATATCGCGGGCGCCGCCGCCGACAAGGCCTTGCTCAAATTAGGGGCCGATCTGTACAAAAATTATTCTGGAGAACCCTCCTCGTAGGACCTCTAACGCTGCCGGGACGACGGTTTGATGTTCTGGTTCAGATGGAAGAGGTTGTCCGGATCGTACTGCCTTTTGATCCGGGCCAGCCGATCGTAATTGGCGCCGTAAGCGGCGGCGACCCGATCGCCTTCTTCTTCCGTCATAAAATTCACGTAGGCACCCGCCGAGGCGTAGGGGGCAGACGCTTGGAAGAACGCGCGTGCCCAAGCGATGCACCGCTCATCGTCGGTCCGCTCCTCCCAACGCCCGTGCACGTTGAGCACAAACTTTGCGTCCCGATGACGGTAGGCCGTGGCATCTGCGGGTACGCGATTGGCTGCGCCGGCGATGAGACCGATGAAGATCTCGCATTGGGGCGAGGGCAGCTTGCCTGCAAACTCGATCATAGAATCCAGCACGCCGTCACTGAGTTCCGTGAAGTTGTGGGATTTCCAATAGTTCCTTGAGCCCGGCGTCAGCAGCGGATCGAATGCTTGCTGCCATTGCGTGTACGGCTGAGCACCGACGTGTTCACCGTGAGGAGTTCCAAAGCGACGCAATGGTTCAATGAGGTTTCTGCCTTCAGCAACATCCCCAACGTAGAAGGGGACGAGCACCAGGACCTCTTTGCCGTGCACCGCCTCAGGAAGAAACGGCAAGGGCGGCGCCTTGCGCAGAACGGCCCACACGTTGAGCTCCTCCGGCGCCGATTTTACAAACTCACGGTATTGCGTCAGCACCTGTTTTGCCTGATCAAACGGGAAAACGATCAACCCGGCCAGGATTTCAGGACCTGCCTCATGAAGCTTGAATTCGAACTGGGTGACCACGGCAAAGTTACCGCCGCCGCCGCGCAGGGCCCAAAACAGGTCGGCGTTTTCGTGTTCGCTGGCTCGGATCTTCTTGCCATCCGCAGTGACCGCATCGACGGAAACCAGGTTGTCGATGGTCATGCCGTATTTGCGGGTTAACCAACCGAATCCGCCGCCTAACGTCAGCCCGGCGATCCCGGTGGTAGAGTTGATTCCTGTCGGCGTGGCCAATCCGTAGGCCTGTGCCGCCTCGTCAAAATCAGCCAGGGTCGCCCCGGGTTCGATGTAGGCACGCTTCTTCTCGGCATCCACGCGGACCTTTCTCATGGTTGAAAAGTCAATCATGACGCCGTGATCGCACAGGGCGTTCCCCGCAATGTTATGTCCGGCACCGCGAACGGAGAGTTCGAGTCCATGCGCACGCGCGAACAAGACCGCAGGTGGAACGTCATGGGCTTCCATACAGCGGACGATGAAAGCAGGCCGCCGGTCAATCATCGCATTCCAGACCTGGCGTACCTCGTCATAACACGAGTCGCTTGGTTGAACGATCTGGCCCTTCAGTTCGTTCTTCAGATTATCGATGGCATTCTTGGGTACGGTTACCATGCCGTTTTCGCTTCGATTGTCAGCCGTTATGCTGAGGTGTCTGGGCCCATCGGGGTTAACGGAAGTTGGGTCGACGCGGACCGTCGCTTGGAGTGGGGTGGTTGAGCTCATTTTTTGATTAAGTTTGTTGGGTGATGCGAGTTAGTTGGTGGACGCTTGGGGATTTACAAGGGATCAAACGGATGCGGCGATAAGCAGGGCCCTATTTTTCGCGCATCCACCGGCCAATCGTAAATGGAACTAAAGATCCAGCGCCCGCGGTGAGGAAAGCAGCGGTAAGGTGAGAGTTTCTGGGTGCGGCGAGGACCGGTTGAGGTAAGGTGCAGTTTCGGCGCCCTTAGCGTCGGTTCGGCAGTGGGTTTGAATTGAGCGCGCCGCATCGGCGCTGGGAATCAACAACGCGCAGCTTTTGCGCGGCACGGACGTTAAGAGCGATTCATTGACGATAACAGGACCGGGATGAACACATCGAACTTCGTCGAGTGGAACGAAAGTGGTAATGCGAGAGGCGGCCCGTCAAGCGACGCTGACCTCATGTTTCGTCTGCTCTTCGAGCGCACGACGGATGCGATCTGGTTGTTCGACCCGGGCACGGCCACGATGGTGGACTGCAACGCGGCCACTGTTGCGCTGATGCGCTGTCGCTGCAGGGCGGACCTCATCGGAAAACGGGGGGAAGACCTCTCCCCACCCGTGCAGCCGGACGGCTCACCGTCCGGGGAAGTGGCGGCCCGGCGCATCGCAGAGACGTTGCAGAACGGCAACAGCCGCTTCGAGTGGACAGCGCGGCGATTCGACGGGGCCATGGTGCCGCTGGAAGTGACGGCCACCGCGATCGTGCGCGACGGCAAACCCCTCTTTGTGCTGGTGGCGCGTGACCTCACCGAACGCAAGCAGGCCGAAGCCGCGTTGCTGGAGAGCGAGGCGCGTTTCCGCTCGCTGTTCGAGCGCAGTGCCGATGCCATGTCGCTTTTTGACCCTCAGACCGGCCGATTCACGGAGTCAAACGACGCCTTCGCGCGCCAGACCGGAGCACCCCATCGAGGGGCCCTGGGCAACGTTTCCCCCGTGGAGATCTCGCCGGAGCGCCAGCCCGACGGCCAGTTGTCCCGTGACAAGGCCTTGGAGATGGTAAAACTCGCGCTGACCCAGGGCAGCCATCGTTTCGAGTGGTTGTCCCGCCGCTACGACGGGGGCAAGTTGCCGCTCGACATCGTGCTGACGGCCATTCCCTTCGGGGAACGGACCCTGCTGTTTGTCGTCTCGCGGGACATTTCCGGGCACAAGCGGGCCGAAAACGAGATCCGTCAACTCAACGCCTCGCTCGAAAAACGGGTGACCGAGCGCACCGTCGAACTTGTGCGGTCGAACGACCAGTTGAAGGGAGCGGAGGAAGCGTTGCGCAAACGCAGCGAACGAGTGCAGAAACACCGCGACGTGCTGCTGGAATTGGCGCAGGCCGACAAAGCCGATCTCAACCAGGCGCTTGAAAAGATCTGTTCGCTTTCGGCCGCCACGCTGGAGGTCGCGCGCGTCAGCTATTGGGCGCTTCAGGAGAACGGCTCTGCCATCGTGTGTGAAGCCCTGCATTTGCATTCTACAGAAAGCCTGGACGAGCAGTGCAAAGGCATCCGGCTCGGCTTTGCCGATTGTCCGGCCTATTTCGAGGCGCTGGCTACTAACCGGCCCATCGTGGCCGACCGTGCCGTGGAGCACTCGGCCACGAGCGGTTTAACCGACAGCTACCTCAAACCGCTCGGCATTTCCTCCATGCTTGACGCGCCCGTCTGGGTGGGCGGCGAGGTCGTGGGCGTGCTTTGTCACGAGCACACCGGTCCGGCGCGGGACTGGCTGGCAGAGGACATTGACTTTGCTTCGTCGGTCGCGGCAATGGTGTCGCTCGCGCTGCAGGAATGCCTTCGTGCCCGATCGGAACGGCGGTTGCGGGAATCCGAAGAAAAATTCCGGGCACTCTTTGAAGGCACCAGTCAGGCGGTGCTGTTGCACGACGAAACGGGGATCTTGGAGGCCAACCCGAGCTGGTCGCGCCTTTTGGGCTATTCGGTGCTGCAGGAGGTGGTCGGTAAACATCCCGCCGAACTCTCTGCTCCCATCCAGCCAGGTGGCGAGCGCGCCGAGGTGCTGGCCACCAAGCACATCGCCACTGCACTGGCGCAGGGCAGCGCACGCTTTGAGTGGGTTACGTTGCGCCGCGACGGCACCGAACTGCCGATGGAAGTATTCCTGACGCCCATCCAGTTGGGCGGCCGGCAGCTCATCCAAGCGGTCTGCAACGACATCACCGAGCGCAAGCGGGCCGAGGTTGAGTTGCGCGAGAGCGAAAGGCGGCTGCGCGAGAGCGAGGCGCGCTTTAGCACGGCTTTCCGCGCCAGCCCGTTAAACATCACGATTTTGCGGCTGAGCGATGCCAGGTTTGTCGAAGCCAACGAAGCCTTTGTCCGGTGGTTTGGCCTGGAACGAGACCGCCTGCTGGGCCACGACTCCCGGGAACTCGCCATGTGGGTCAATCCGGAGGATCGTGAGAAATTCCTGGCCGATCTGCGGCGCCACGGTTCGCTGCGCGAAGTCGAGTGCCAGCTGCGCAGCCGGCACGGCACTGTCCATACACTGCTGCAATCGGCCGACATCATCGAGATCAACCGCGAACCGCACATCCTCGTTTTTGGCCTCGACATCACCCAGCGCAAGCAGGCGGAGGCCGATCTGCTCCGGACGCTGGCCAGAGAGAAAGAGTTTGGCCAGTTGCGCAGCAACTTCGTGTCGATGGTGTCGCACGAATTCCGCACGCCGCTCGGCATTATCCAATCCTCGGCGGAGATTCTGGAGGACTACTTCGAACAGCTCGAGCCGGCCGAACGCCGTGAGCATCTGCAATCCATTCGTAAAAACACGAATCGCATGGCCGGGCTGATGGAGGAGGCATTGCTCATCGGAAGCCTCGAGGCCGGCAGGCTGGAGTTTAAGCCGAGCTTGCTGGAGTTGCCGTCGTTCGTACGCAGACTCGTGGAGGAAGTCCTGTCGGCAACGGGTCGGCGATGTCCGGTGCAAGCGTCGCTGTCCGGAATGCATTCCGAGATTCAGGCCGATGAGCGTCTGCTACGGCACATTTTCATGAACTTGCTCACCAATGCAGTAAAATATTCCGAGGCCGGGCAGGCGGTACGGCTGAATGTCGGGCGTACCGGACCAGAGATGGTTTGCGCCATCTCCGACCAGGGCATCGGGATTCCCGAGACCGACCAGAAATGGCTTTTCAGCGCCTTTCATCGTGGACACAATGTGGCTGACCGTCCCGGCACAGGGCTGGGCCTGGTGATTGTGAAGCGCTGCGTCGATCTGCATGGCGGCAAGATCAAAGTGTGGAGCGAATTGGGTAAAGGCACGACCGTGACGGTGAGGCTTCCCCGATGTTGCCCGGAGTCCGCGGCTGCAGGCGCTTAGAGAAGCCCAGAGACAAGGATTTTCGATTTTTGGCCGCAGCGCTGCGGCCGGCTAACGACGGAATACACAGGCAAGGATGAAAAAAGTGCTGGTGATCGAAGACGAACCGGAGATGCGTCGTAACCTGACAACCATTCTCCGGTTGGAAAAGTTTCAGCCGCTATCCGCCGAAAACGGTCGCGTGGGCGTCCGGTTGGCCAAGAAGGAAAAACCCGACCTCATTTTTTGCGACGTGATGATGCCGGAATTGGACGGCTACGGCGTCATCGCCGCCCTGCGGGCTGACGCCGAGACGGTTGCCATCCCGTTTATCTTTCTTACCGCAAAAGGTGAAAAGCCCGACATCCGCGCCGGAATGAACCTCGGTGCGGACGATTACCTGACTAAGCCGGTGGCGAAAGCCGACCTGCTTGGCGCCATCCGCTCCCGTCTTGAACGCGCCGCGCAGCAAGCCATTCCAGCATTCAAACCGAACTTCAATTCCGCCGCACCCCTGGAAAAAGAGCTCGGCCTGACCCCGCGCGTGGCAGAGACGTTGTTGTGGCTTGCCCAAGGAAAAACCAACGGCGAGGTTGCCGCCATTCTCGGCAACAGCGAATCCACCGTAAAAAAGCACGTCCTCGAGATTTTCGATAAGCTCGGGGTTGAAACCCGGACGGCAGCCAGCCTGCGTGCCCTGGAAGTGCTTAGCTCACCCGCGGCGCGCGGGTAGGTGCGGTGAAAAGCCCGGTGGTAAAACAACCTGGGCGCACCGCGACCTTTCATTCATGCTCCCGTCGAAGTAACCTCTAAATCAGCAGGTTGCTTAGTCGCCAGGTCAGCAAAGCGCGAGGCACATGGCCGCGCTGTAAAGCACGAGGGCGATGCCGGAAAGAATCAGCAGAATGTGGCAGGTCGCTTCAAGCGCCTGGCAAAAACGGTTCGCTGGGGCCGCCTTCCAAAGCCGGTGCTCGGCTTCGGCCGTACTCAAGGTGAGTAAGGTCGCGAGGGTTGGGTTCCTGGAAAACGGGGGCAGGAGGGTAAATGAGGTTTGCATGACGGGTTTTTCCAGTTTTTTAGTGAGAGGTGAGGGGCGATCCGCAGAAGACCGCCGCTGAACTACTCGGGGTGAAGCAGAGGGTTTAACCAAGCCCTTAAAGGTCATTACAGGGGCCCGTTCGTTTGAAAAGCTTAAGCCACGATCGGCCTGGAAGGCATGACAACTTCAGCGGCACGGATTCCGCTTCGGGTACAACCCGTCGGTTTGTTCGTTGAGCGATGCTGCACGGGATAATAGCGATGGAGGCGTAGGTAACTGTGTCCATAGGCTTGACCATCACCGGGTTGCGGCCCATCGTAAATAGAACCAAAGACCCGGTGCCGGCCTTGTCCGCGTGCGCGAGGGGCTCTTACCGGTCAGGCGACCGTAATGTTCTCACGGGTCAAAGCCTCATCGACCGCGATGGAGAGGTCGCTGCGCACCCGGACCCAGTCTTCGTACCGATCCGTCCAAGCTCGGAGATTAAAGCTTACGGTAGCAGAGGCAAAGTTAGTAACGTATGCTTCGGGTGCTGGTTCTTTTGTGAGGCCCGGATGGTCGACGGCGACGCGTTTCAATACCTCGATCACCTGTTGCGGAGCCGGGCCTCGAGCCACGGTGACCGACACTCCGATCACCCGGTAGCGATCCGACAGGGTCCAGTTAGTTACCTTATTGGAGATGATCGTTCCGTTTGGCACAATGACGTCGGAGCCGTCCGTCGTGCGAATCACGCATGCTCGGATACCGATGCGTCGGACTTCCCCGGTATCCGCGTCTATTTGGATGATGTCACCCACTTTAATCGGACGCTCGAAGAGCAATAACAATCCGCAAACGAAATTATTGATGACGGTCTGTAATCCGAAGCCGACTCCGACGGTGAATGCCCCTGCCAGGATCGTAACCTTGGTAAGGTCGACACCGAGCACGGCTAAGCTGACGAAAAACCCAATAAGCAACACCGCGTAATGAACCATCGTTGAAATCGCCTGCGGAATGCCCCGGTCGAGGTGCCAACGGTAATAGAAATCTTCGTCCAGAAGAAAACGCAAGAACCGCGAGACGGCGAAAGCCGCCCAGACCGTCATCAAAAAGACGAGTACCTGCCGCAATGAAATGCTCAGCGAGCCGATTGCCAGGTTCGCCTGGAGTACCTCTTCAGTGCTCGTGATCAATGGCGTTCGCAGCTCGAAGAAGTTCAGCGTGAGACTTGCCCAGTACACAAAAGCCAGGAATGCGGCAACGCCACAGAAATTCCGTTGAAGCATCGGCCGGTTAAGCCGAACCATGCGCATCAAACAGAGGGGACGCGTCCCCAGCAATACAATGATTATCCCTTCGACAATTCGCAGCGCAGCATACAGAGCCGCACCGGCGTACGCACTCCTGAGTGCTCCGCCCACGACTAGATTCGCGAAGTTGACGTACCCAAAAACGTTTGCCAGAAGAGTTAACGAAAATACGATCAGGCCGGTTTGGAGGGCAATTCGGATCGCTCGCGCGAAAAGCTTTGTTGTATTGACGATGATCGTTGGTGAATGCTTGGGCCGAATCAACCAGATTAGAAACAGAATTCCGCCTACGACTTCTGCGCCAAGCACTAATCGACCCCACAGCGGCAGGATCGCCGTCAGCAGTCGCAATTGATTAACAAAGTACAAGACGATCAAGGCATTGAGTACCGGAAACAGCGTTTGATCGATTAACCGGCGGAGAATTAACGCGAGGGGAACAAGGAGTGTTCCCCCAAGGATCGCGCGAAACAAAAACGGAGCGATCGAATAGATCGGGTCCATCATAAGAAAAGAGAGTGTTATCGCCGTTGAAACCGGCACTTCAAAGATTGGCGCCGCACGCCGCAAACTCGACTCTTCCTCGGTCCATTTGTGCACTCCGCGCCGCAGCCAATACACGGAGAGAACAAGCAATAGAATGATGACCGCATGAACCAGGAAGACGGCTGGCTCGCGTCTGACGTAGGCTCTTAACAAAATCGCGCTCGCTCGCGGTATGAGCGATCCCTGGCTTTTCTCCCTCCACCGTTCGACCCCAAGGCTCCAGAGCGGCGGACTATCTTGAACGAAAAGGTCTTTTACCGTATTGGCTTGCCCCCGCTCAAACGCCGGAGTGATTGCTTGCAGACGAGCCGTCGTCTCTAGAACGTGGCCCTGCAAGGTCAGATCCCTTTCTCGAAGGGATTTTGCCGCTTGCTGTGTGCGGCCAATGAAGCCGATGAGACCCTGCACCCGTTCAGGAATCTCCGGTGCCGCCCTGGAGAGTTCCGGTAATTGGAGGGTCGACGTCCAGATTTTGTGAAGCCCGTCCAACTGGGCAATCTGGCCATCCAGGATTTTGGCGCGCTCCGTCAGGTCGTGATTCCAGCTCGAAAGTTGATCACGGTACGTGTGCAATACGGTCCCCATGCTGTGCAGAAGCTCCAGCGGCACGCTTCCAGCGAGGTATTTGGCCATCTCCGCCCCTCGCAGATCGATCTCGCGCGTCAGCGGTGGGAGACGTTTTTCAACGTTCGCGCTTACGTGATCGGTTTCCAGGGTAGTCTCGATACTTTGGACCGACCCGATGGTGGATTCCGTTTGCGAGGCGATCTCAGAGAGAGGAATCGGCGTCGGTGCAGGGCCTGGTTTCGACGCCGCCGCAGAGACCTGCTGCGCTCCGGCGACGGCTCCGCTTAAACCCAAACAAAATACGAGGAATAAACCGATGCGGATTGGCCGCTGCCTCACGGGCGCGCCTCACAGAGCGCCAGGCGGATTGCAGGAGGCAAACAGGTAGCAGGGGACCTTTCATTGCCCCCGTACCTCGCGGAAGAATAATCTTTTGGGTTGCCTGCGGTTCGGTCCATGATGTCCAGGCACCAAGCCCTTCCCACAAGGATCACGCCGTCCGTCCTGGCACGATTGATTTTTGGCTGGCTGCGCTCGAGCAGTTTTGTGTGTTCTGGGTTGATGATTTGGATTGGCTGGGTTTGAGGTGAGAGGAGGGAACGGGGTCGCCGTTCGTTTGAAGAGAGCCAGTGGAGGTCGAATTGGAACCAGCCACTTTTAGGGTTTGAAATGGGTCGGGTTTTTTTTGGCAACAGCGGGTTCTGAACGGCGTGAGTTAGCAGCACACGGTTTCTTATTAGACCAGGGCCTCCGCTTCCTGGGCCGACACGAGCTTGCCGACCTTTCCGAATTCGTGAAGGTCGCCGCCCACTTCGATGCGAATGGACTGGTCGATCCCGCCTACGCTGACGGGCGAAAAGCCGCCGTTTCCATCCGGGACGATGGGGTTAGAAGGGTCGACAACGACTTTTCCGGCTAAAGCGCCGCGATGAGTCGCGAGCAACTCCTTGATCGCATCGAAGTAGGTTGCAAGGATGACCACATCCGCTTTGCTGATCGCGTCGGCGACAGCCATGGGTGTGGCTTTGCCGCCCAGTTCGGTGGCAAGGTTCGCTGCTTTCGCAACGGTTCTGTCGGCGACGATGACGTTTTCTCCGCCGGCGTTCTGGGGACCCAAACGCTTGGCGGAGTTGGCCGCGCCGATCCCGTGCGAACCGCCCGAGAGGAGTGCAACTTTACCGGTGAGGTTATTTGTCATGCATGATGAAGTTAGTGTTTGCTCAACG
The DNA here is from genome assembly GCA_036401335.1 of Chthoniobacterales bacterium. GTDB lineage: Bacteria > Verrucomicrobiota > Verrucomicrobiia > Chthoniobacterales > JAFAMB01 > DASWVC01. Next base: position 525 of record DASWVC010000227.1, on the reverse strand, counting down.
AATTCAGGCGTCAGTCGGCGGCCGGGGGATTGGAGCTGGCAAAAAGGTAGCGGTGAATCTTCCAGTGCCCGGCTTCTTTGCGGAAGATGAATAGTTCGTTGTTTGCTTCTTTCGACACTTTATGACCGTCCAGGATCTCCTGTGTTCCGGCCGAAGTGGTGCGTCCATAGGCCAAGCTGCCCCCAATGTCTACAATCTCCTGGATGGTGAAAGCGACGTTCAATTTTAGGATTTCGAAAAAGTGGTTATACGTCGCTTGGACCGCCTCGCGGCCAATGAAGGCGGGGGCGTTTTGGGGCATAATGATCGGCTCGCTGCCATGGAGCGCCACCGCGGCGTTCGCGTCACTGGTGTTGAGGGCCGTTTCGTAGGCCCTGAGGAGGTTGGTGATTTCTTGGTTCATGATGGCAGTGGGTTGGGTTTCGGCTGAGCTTGAAGTGGAGAGTGCGGCGGGATTGTCCATCGCCAGGTTCGCAACGGCCACGCACAAAGCCAGTCCCCCGAGGATCCCGCGGGCGGTCAGGC